>NZ_JABBJJ010000450.1 GCF_012933655.1 Pyxidicoccus fallax
GTGGGGGAGGGCGCTCCGAAGACATGGGGGGCGTTGCTTGACACGTCCCGAACCATGGTTCTCTTGAGTCCTGTGAGGCGGCGCTGGAGCCCGGTGGGGGCCTGAGGCGACCGCGAACCAGAACAGAACTCAACCGTCATGGCGTGCGTCCGCGAGGGCGACACGCACAGGAGAAGACCATGCAGAGCCGCAACCCCTTCAACTTCAACTCCGCCGTTGTCGTGAACCCGCTGATGCGCGACGTGGACGCGCTCTTCCGTGAGCTGACGCAGCCCGTGTGGCGCCAGTCGCCGCGCACCTTCGCGCCCGCCGCCGACATCGTCGAGAGCGAGGCCGGCCTGACGCTGCACCTGGACATGCCGGGCCTGGACGCCAAGGCCATCCAGGTGACGGTGGAGAAGGACGTCCTCACCGTGCAGGCCGAGCGCAAGGCGGAGCCGAGGACCGAGGGCGTCACCGTGCGCCGCCAGGAGCGCGGCTTCGGCACCTTCGCCCGCTCGTTCGCGCTGCCGGACACGGTGGACGCGTCCAAGGTGGAGGCGAAGTACGAGCACGGCGTGCTCACCCTGACGCTGCCCCGGCGCGAGGAGTCCAAGCCCCGCGTCATCGAGGTCAAGGTCCAGGGCTGATACGAGCGCACACCCGTCCAGGGAGGCCGCTGCCAGGGGGACGGCGCGGCTTCCTCCCCACTTCCCCCCTGTCAGGGCTTCCGCGAGGGGGTGGCGGAAGCCCTGTGTCGCTACCGCTTGGCGCTCAGCGCCAGCGGCACGCGGAACAGCTCCAGCACCTGCTGCACGTCCAGCGGCTTGGCCATGCACGCCAGCGCGCCGGCCTGCTTGGACTGCTCCACCACGTCCGGCGAGTGCAGCGACGTCATGGTGATGAGCCGCACGCCCTCCATCTGCTTGCGCGCGCGAATCCGCCGGCAGACCTCCAGGCCGTCGATGTCCGGCATGTTGAGGTCGATGATCATGCCGTGCGGCTTCTGCTCCGACACCAGCAGCAGGGCCTCCACGCCGCTCGTCGTCGTCTGCAGCTCCACCTGCGCCGCGAAGGGCTTGAACGCGCGCTTGATGGCGTCCAGCACCGCGCGCTCGTCATCCACCACCAGCAGGCGCACCGTGCCGCTGCCCAGCTCCTCCGGAACCGGCATCTGGTGGGTGATGAGGAACGTGCGCAGGTCCGCCGAGCGCACGCGACGGTGGCCACCCGGCGTCCGGAACGCCATCAGGATGCCCCGGTCAATCCACTTGCTCACCGTGGACGGATCCACCTGAAGCAGACGACTGATGTCGTGCGTCGTGTAGAGCTGGTCCGTCATCGCCGTACTCCCCTCTTGCTGCATGATTCCGCTGCCCATGGATTTTATCACCTACCTTGAATACGGGGTTAGTTCAACCTGTGTGACCAACGCGTCCATCAGTCCCCCTCATGAGACCCACTGCGTCGTCCCACCGGCCACTCGCCTTGAGACAGAGTTCCACGAGCTCACGAGCGGCGCCTCGGCCGCCTGGGCTCTGGGTAACGAAGTGGACTTCCTGACGCACCTCCGGAACCGCATCCGCGGGACATGCGGCCAGGCCCACGCGTGAGAGCGGGGCCAGGTCATTGTGGTCGTCTCCCATGTAGGCGCAGGCCTCGCGGGGGACTCCCAGTTGCTGGAGCAACTCGTCCAGCGCGACACCCTTGTCACGGCGGCCTTGAATGACTGCCGCCAGCCCCAGCTCCCGTCCGCGGACCTCCACGATGCTCGAGGTGCGGGCGGTGAGGACGGCGGCGGGCAGACCCGCGAGGCGGGCCATGACCAGGGCGTGGCCGTCCTTCACGTCGAAGCGCTTCATCAGCTCACCCTGGGCGCCGTAGTACAGGCCGCCGTCGGTGAGCACCCCGTCCACGTCGAAGACGAGCAGCCGCACGCGCGCCGCGCGGGACGTCAGCTCTTCCTTTCCTGGCTTGGAAGGCGCTTCCGTCACCATGGCTCCCTTGGCTCCTCCCCTTCTCGCAGCCTCATCAACCGGGCTCGTGTCCCAACACCCGGCGGATGTTCAGCACATTTCGTACCACGTCCTCGAACATCTGTGGATTCAGGGAACACGGACCGTCACACAGGGCACGATCCGGATCCTCATGGACTTCCGTGAACAACGCGTCAATCCCGGCGGCGGCCGCGGAGCGGGCCAGGAGGGCGACGAACTTGCGCTCGCCGGCCGTCTCGCCATTTCCGGCGCTGGGGAGCTGGACGGAGTGGGTGGCGTCGAAGCACACGGCGAGGCCCGCCTCGCGCATCTGGGCGAAGCCGCGCATGTCCACGACGAGGTTGTTGTAGCCGAAGGTGGACCCCCGCTCGGTGACGAGCACGTTGGGGTTGCCCGCCTCGAAGGCCTTGCGCGCCGAGTGGACGATGTCCTTGGGGGCCACGAACTGCCCCTTCTTGAGGTTGACACCCTTTCCACTCCGAGCCACCGCTTCCACCAGGTCCGTCTGCCGGCACAGGAACGCCGGTATCTGGATGATATCCACTACTTCCGAGGCAGGCCCGACGTGGCTGGTTTCGTGGACGTCCGTGAGCACCGGGACACCCACCTCATCCCGGACACGCTTGAGGATGCGCAGGCCCTCCTTGAGGCCGGGGCCGCGGAAGGACTTGCCGCTGGTGCGGTTGGCCTTGTCGTAGGAGCACTTGAAGGCGTACGGCACGCCCAGCCGGCCGGTGATTTCCTTGAGCATGCGGGCATGGCGCAGGGCCATGTCCTCGGACTCGATGCTGTCCGGGCCGGCGATGACGAAGAGCTTCTGGCCGGGGCCGACCTTGAAGCCACACAGTTCGATGGGGAGGGAGGCGCTCATGCGCGCACCTGGCCGGCCGCCGCGTTGGCGTCACGCTGCTCGAGCGCCGCGCGGATGAAGCCGGAGAAGAGGGGGTGGGGGGCGAAGGGCTTGCTCTTGAACTCGGGGTGGAACTGGCAGCCGACGAAGTAGGGGTGGTCGGCCAGCTCAATCATCTCCACGAGGTTCAGCTCGGGGTTGTGGCCGGAGACGACGAGCCCCGCCTCCTGCAGCTTGCCGCGGTAGGCGTTGTTCACCTCGTAGCGGTGGCGGTGGCGCTCCTGGATGGCGTCCTGGCCGTAGAGCTTGCTGGCCAGGGTGCCGGGCTTGAGCGCGCACGCGTAGCTGCCCAGGCGCATGGTGCCGCCCTTGTCCTGCACCTTCACCTGGCTCTCCATGAGCGTCACCACCGGGTGCGGGGTGTGCTCGTTGAACTCCAGGCTGTTGGCGTTGGCCAGGCCCAGCACGCTGCGGCTGAACTCCACCACCGCCATCTGCAGGCCGAGGCAGATGCCGAAGAAGGGGACCTTCTTCTCTCGCGCGTAGCGGACGGCGGCAATCTTGCCCTCGGTGCCGCGCACGCCGAAGCCGCCGGGCACGAGGATGGCGTCCACGCCGGCCAAGAGCTTCTCCGGGCCCTGCTCCTCCACGTCCTGGCTGTCCACGAAGTGCAGGTTCACCTTCACGTCGTTGGCGATGCCGCCGTGGAGCAGCGCCTCGTTGAGGCTCTTGTAGCTCTCCGTGAGGTTGACGTACTTGCCGACAATCGCCACCTGCACCTGACCGCGGCCGGGCGAGTACACCTTGCGCAGGATGTTCTCCCACCGCTCCAGGTGGGGCGCGCGGCTCCAGATGTTGAGGACCTCCGCGAGCCGCTCGTCCAGGCCCTGCCGGTGCAGCTCCAGGGGCAGTTCGTAGATGCTCTTCACGTCCGGCGAGGTGAACACGCTGCGCGTGTCCACGTTGCAGAACATGGCAATCTTGTCCTTCAGCTCGCGCGACACCTCGCGGTCCGTGCGGCACACGAGGAAGTCGGGCTGGATGCCAATCTCGCGCAGCTTCATGACGGAGTGCTGCGTGGGCTTCGTCTTCACCTCGCCGGCCGCGCCGATGTACGGCAGCAGCGTCAGGTGGACGTAGACGACGTTCTCACTGCCCACGTCGTAGCGCATCTGGCGGATGGCCTCGAGGAAGGGCAGCGACTCGATGTCGCCCACGGTGCCGCCGATTTCGACGATGACCACGTCCGCGCCGGGAGCGGCCTGACGGATGTTGGCCTTGATTTCGTCGGTGATGTGCGGAATCACCTGCACCGTCTTGCCGAGGTACTCACCGCGCCGCTCCTTCATGATGACGGAGTGGTAGATGCGGCCGGACGTGAAGTTGTTGAGCCGGCTCATCCGGGCGTTGGTGAAACGCTCGTAGTGGCCCAGGTCCATGTCGGTCTCCCCACCGTCCTCGGTGACGAAGACCTCGCCATGCTGGAACGGGCTCATCGTGCCCGGATCCACGTTGATGTAGGGGTCCAGCTTCAGCAGGGTGACGGCCAGCCCACGGTTCTCCAGCAGGGCGCCAATGGAAGCCGAGGCGAGGCCCTTGCCGAGGGAGCTGACCACTCCGCCCGTCACGAAGATGAACTTGGTTTTCTTGGAGCGCATGTCCCGTTCTGCCAACTGAGGGAGGGATGCGTCAATTATTCTGTTTCCGGTGGACGGCCGCCCGGTACAGCGGTGGACGGGTCTTCAGTTGCCGTCCCAACCACCGGGGCGTGCCACGGCGAATTCCCGGGCGGTGGGCTCGCCCACGCGGAAGGCGCGCAAGTCACAATTGCGGCAGCTCCAGCCCTCCCAGCCACGCTTGACGACCAGGTGCAGGCAGGCGTCGTAGTTGGGGCAGAACAGGTTGCGCTGCGTCTCCACGGCCTCCTCGTCACGGAGGGCGGTGGGCAGGGGGCTGGGGCACGGGGTGATGGACACGGCTGATACTCCCGAAAAGAAACGTGTTGGGTCGGCCACTCCCCCCGGGGCCACGGAACAGAGAGGGTTTTCCGGCATTCCCGAGCGGCGGACATAAAAAGGCCCGTCCCCACCAAGGCGGGAACGGGCCCGAACCGCCAGCGTCTGCCACCGCTCCAGGGCCTTTTCAGGCCACCGAAGCGGAGGTGGACGCCTTGTGCTTGCTGTCGGTCAAGGCATCACCTCCTTTCGGAGCCCCGGATCTAATCAGCGGCGAAAATGCGCGCCATACTCCTTGGACCCATAAACGGGCCTGACAGGGGTACAGGCGTTCAGGCGGCGACGAACTGCCGCTCCACCAGCCGGCGGTAGAGGCCGTCCTGGCCCATGAGGGCGGCGTGGGTGCCGCTCTGGATGACGTGGCCGCCCTCCAGCACCAGCACGCGGTCCGCGTTGGCCACGGTGGACAGGCGGTGGGCGATGATGAGGGTGGTGCGGCCCTGCATCAGGCGCTCCAGCGCGTCCTTCACCAGGTGCTCGCTCTCCGCGTCCAGGGCGCTGGTGGCCTCGTCGAGGATGAGCAGGCGCGGGTCCTTCAGCACGGCGCGGGCAATGGCCACGCGCTGCTTCTGGCCGCCGGACAGCTGCACGCCGCGCTCGCCCACCTGGGTGGCGTAGGCCTCGGGAAAGCGCTGGATGAAGGCATGGGCATTGGCGGCGCGGGCGGCCTCTTCAATCTGCGCGTCGGTGGCGTCGGGGCGGCCGTAGCGGATGTTGTCCGCGACGGAGCACGAGAAGAGCTGCGGCTCCTGGGCCACCATGGCGACGTTGCGGCGCAGCCAGTCCGGGTCCAGCGTGGTGAGCGGGTGGCCGTCCAGCAGCACCGCGCCGCCCTGCGGGTCGTAGAAGCGCGACAGCAGCGAGGCCAGCGTGGACTTGCCCGCGCCCGAGGGGCCCACCACCGCCACCACCTCTCCCGGGAGCAGCTCCAGATTCACGCCCTGCAGCACCGGCACGTCCGAGCGCGTGGGGTAGGCGAAGTGCACGTCGCGGAACTCCAGGTGGCCGCGCACCTCGGGCAGCTGCACGCCGCCCGCGGCGATGGCGGGCTCGCGGTCCAGCAGCTCGAAGACGCGGTCGGCGGCGCCGCTGGCGCGCATGAAGTCCGCCCACAGCTCGGCGACGGCGCTGAACGCGACGGCCACCAGCATGGTGTAGATGAGGAAGGCGGTGAGGGCGCCCACGCTGAGCTGGTTCGACACCACCAGCCGGCCGCCGTACCAGAGCACCGCGGCGATGGCGCCGTAGCCGGCGATGGCCGTGCCGCCCATGAACATGGACGAGTGGAGCGTGCGCTGGCGCGCGAGGGAGAAGGCGTGGTCCATGGTGGAGCCGTAGCGCTCCACCTCGCTGCGCTCGGCGGCGAAGGAGCGCACGGTGCGGATGCCGGACAGGTCCTCCTCGGCGACGTTGGTGCTGGCCGCCAGCGCGTCCTGCACCTGGCGCGAGAGCACGCGCACCCGGCGGCCGTAGAGCACCGCGCCCAGGACGACGGCGGGGACGATGGCGAGCATCACCGCGGTGAGGCGGGCGGACGTGTAGAAGAGGAGCGCCACGCCGCCCACCGCCTGCATGAGGTAGCGCAGCGTCAGGGACACGTTGATCGTGACGGTGTTCTGCAGGACGGTGGTGTCCGAGGCGAGCCGGCTGGTGAGCTCGCCGGTGCGGCGCGCGTCGAAGAAGGCCACCTCCTGGGACAGCAGGGCGCGGAAGAGGTCCTTGCGCAGCCTCGACACCACGCGCTCACCGGCGATGTTGAAGAGGTAGATGCGCAGCGCCATGGCGATGCCCTGCACCACGAAGACGGCCAGCATCCCCAGGGCGAGCCCGTCGAGCATCCCCTGGCTTCGCGAGGTGAGCGCCTCGTCCACCAGGTTGCCGATGGCGCGCGGGTAGATGAGCGTGGCCACGCTGCTCACGAGCAGGAAGAAGGTGCCGCCCGCCAGGGCGGGGAGCTCGGGGCGCGCCAGGGTGAGCAGGCGGCGCAGCGTGACGCGCGAGGGGAGCTGCGGGGCAGGGGCTTTTTCCGGGGCAGACACGGCGCGGAGCCTAACTCGCGACCCCCAGGCGTGCATCCCGGGGGACTGCCCGTCCTCCTGGACGGTGTTAATCCTTCCGGGGCGGATTGCTCGCACGCGAGGTGTGTCATGGAGAAGCACCCGTTTGGAAGCACCGGAGTGCAGGTGCCCGTCCTGGGACAGGGGACGTGGCAGATGGAGGACGATGACCAGGCGAGCGCCATCCGCTCCCTGCGCGCCGGCCTCGACCTGGGCCTGACGCACGTGGACACCGCCGAGCTGTACGGTCACGGCAAGGTGGAGGAGCGCATCGTCTCCGAGGCCATCGCGGGCCGGCGGGATGAAGTCTTCCTCGTGTCCAAGGTGATGCCGTCCAACGCCACCTACGCGGGCACGCTGGCCGCGTGCGAGCGGAGCCTGAAGCGGCTGCGCACGGACCGGCTGGATTGCTACCTCCTGCACTGGCCGGGGCCGCACCCGCTGGAGGAGACGGTGCGCGCCTTCGAGAAGCTGGTGAAGGACGGGAAGATTCGCTCGTGGGGCGTGAGCAACTTCGGGGTGGAGGACCTGGAGGAGGCGCTCGCCCTCGCCGGTCCGGGCCGCATCGCGTGCAACCAGGTGCTGTACCACCTGGAAGAGCGCGCCATCGAACACGGCGTCATCCCGTGGTGCGAGGCCCAGGGCGTGGCGGTGGTGGGCTACAGCCCCTTCGGCAACGGCAGCTTCCCGGAGCCGAACAGCAGGGGCGGCAAGGTGCTGGGCGCCATCGCCCGCGCGCACGGCGTCAGCCTGTACCAGGTGGCGCTGCGCTTCCTCGTGCGCCGGCCATCGCTGTTCGCCATTCCGAAGGCCAGCCGCGAGGCGCACATGCGCGACAACGCCGCCGCCGCGTCGCTGAAGCTGTCGACCGAGGAGCTGGCCCGGCTCGACGCGGCCTTTCCGCTGGGCCCCGAGCCGGAAGAGCTGCCCGTCATCTGATGCCGGCGGCGAAGGCCTTCCGGAAGGCGGACACCGTGGGGTCCGTGGCGCCGGGGGCCACCGTCACCGTGCCCGTGTCTCCCTCCATGGAGACGCGGGTGTCGCGGCCCTTGATGAAGCGCACCGTGAGGATGCGGCGCAGCACCTCGCGGCCCTGCTCCTGCGCCAGCGCGCGCAGCGCGTGGCCCGCGACGTTGACCGCCGTCTCCAGCGCGCGGCGGCCCGGCTCGTCGTCCAGCCCCACCCAGTCCACCTCGAAGCGCAGCGGGCGGCCGCCCAGCGCCGCCTCGCCCGGCCAGAACTGCTCGGTGATGGCGTGCGGAAGCTTCTCCACCAGCACCAGCACGTCCTGCCGCGTGGGGTTGGGCCGCACGAGCTGCGGCAGCTCCAGGAGCTGGTCCGCGTTGTTCACCGACACCGCCATCACCGTGGCCACGTCCACGTACGCCACCGAGGCGGAGCGCAGCAGGCCCTCCTTGCCCAGCGCCAGCAGCACGGACTCGCGCGGCACGTAGTCCACCACCTCGCCCGTCATCGAGTGCCCGTGCGACAGGTGCAGCGTGACAGTCAATGAGGGCACCTCCTCGCCCGTGCGCGCCCGCGCCGCCAGCGCGCCGAGCTGCTCCAGCACCCGCTCCACCTTCCGCGACAACAGCCGCTGCACGCCCTCCATGTCCTCATCCTCCTCTTGCTGTTGCTGCTTGCGGGTCTCCGGCTTCGCTTCCTGCTTCGGCTTCGGCTTCGGTGGCGCGGGGGGCGGCTGGGGCG
>NZ_JABBJJ010000451.1 GCF_012933655.1 Pyxidicoccus fallax
CCTTCCCGAAGCCCACCCTCTCCAAGTCCCTGCCCATGCCCGCTCCGGCGGACACCTTCCCCAGCGAGGCCGAAATCGAGGCCGCCCCGTCCGACACCCCGGCGCGGGAGGCCACCGCCCAGCTCGGCGGCACGGACGCGGCGGGCATCGCCGGCGGCGTCGCGGGGGGCGTGGTGGGCGGCCTCGTGCGGGGCGTGCTGGGCGCGAGCAACCCGGGCCTCGTCCTGGCGCCGCCGCCGCCCCGGCCCACGGAGGAGCAGCTGTCCACGTGGCGGGAGCAGTACTTCGAGACGATGTTCCGCGACCGCTTCGAGAACGTCCGCTACCCGCATCAGGCGGCCATGGCCGGCATCCAGGGCAAGCTGGTGGTGCGCATCTCCGTGGGCACCCGGGGGCAGCTGCTCGGCCTGGAGATCGCCGGCTACTGCCCTCACTACGTGCTGTGCGACGCCGCCATCCAGGCCGTGCGCGACGCCGCGCCCTTTCCGCCGCCCCCGCCGGAGCTGGGGGGCCGCGTCACTGTCGAGCTGCCCTTCAACTACCACCTGCACTGAAGCCCCCGCACGGTGAAGCGGACGCCTACGGCGTGGCCACGCCTGCCTCCTGGAGCGCCCGCCGCGCGCGCCAGTTCGCGAGGTTCCACTCGGGCCAGGTGGGGTGGGCCTCCTGCGACTGCCGCTCGGCGAACACGTCCACCACGTCCTTCACGTCCTGGTGCCACGCCCCGGTGGAGCCGAGCGCGTGCACCAGCTCCGGCACCGCGTCATTGGAGAGCTTGCGGAGGTAGTACGTGTCCGAGCCCCACTGGCCGGGGTTTGCGAGGTTGAGGCGGACGATGAGCGCGTCCGGGTTGAGGACGTTCACCGCCACCACCGCGCCGAGCGCCGTGACGAAGGCGCCGATGGCGAAGCGCTCGGGCCGCCACCACAGCGTCACCGCGCGCCACGTCAGCACCACGCCCAGGGCGAACATGAAGACGTGGGTGAAGACGCGCAGCCGCGTGTAGCCGAAGGCATCCTCGTAGAGCACCATGCGCTTCATCGCCGAGGCGAGGATGAGCAGGGTGAGCGCCACCATGAGCGACGTGCCCACGCGGAAGGCCCCTTCCGCCAGCGGCGACTCCCGGCGCGTCCACCTCGCCAGCGCCATGACGAGCGCCAGGGTGAGCATGGACACGGCGAGCAGCTCGAAGAAGCCCCGGCGCGCGTACTCGGCATAGGTGTAGCCCTCGGCCGGAGACGAGGCGCCGCCGATGAAGAGGTACGCCACCTGGAAGCCGGCGAACACGAGGAAGAGGGCATCCACCGCGAGGATGAGCGTGAGCGCCTCGGTGAGGCCCAGGAGCGGGCGGGCCGGCGCCACCTCGTCCTCGCCCCATTCACGCCCCTTGCGCCGGCGCAGCGCGTGGCCGAGCACCGCGGCGGCCACGCACGCGGCGAACAGCGCGCCGAGGGTGTGGACGACCGTCGTCCCGAAGAGGGCCCACACGTCCACGTCCAGCACCCGGTGGATGGCCGAGGCGAAGGCCGCGTCGGCGGACTCCAGCAGCACGCCGAAGACGAACAGCACCGGCAGGGCGATGAGGATGCCGCGCGCGAAGGGCATCAGGCGCGGCGCGTGCTGACGCGCGGCCTTGAAGTCCACCGAGTCCCGGACGAGCGCGGGCGGGTAGAGCATGCCCTTGAACACGGAGCCCAGCGCCACCAGCGGGTAGCCCAGGAGGCCCAGCCGCTGC
The DNA here is from genome assembly GCF_012933655.1 of Pyxidicoccus fallax. Taxonomy (GTDB): domain Bacteria; phylum Myxococcota; class Myxococcia; order Myxococcales; family Myxococcaceae; genus Myxococcus; species Myxococcus fallax. The sequence goes on from NZ_JABBJJ010000451.1 coordinate 1,736, forward strand.
ACCCGGCCGGCGCCCCAGAAGTGCGCGAGCAGCAGGAGCAGCACGCCCGACGTCAGCACGTCGAGCGCCCGCAGCCACGGACTCGCTCGCACGGCCACGAAGCCGGAGATGACGATGAGCGGCACCGCGAGCCACGCATTGGGCCGGGCGCGCTGCCAGCCCTCACGCCCGCCCAGCCACGCGAGCGCGCCCAGCAGCGCCACCGCCATCAGCGGAAAGGACACGCCCCACTGGGGCCGGCTCAGCAGCGCCTCCGCGAGCACCCCCAGGCCCAGGGCGGCGAGCAGCATGGGACGCGGCTTGCGAACCTGGGGCAGGTCCAGCGGCACGGGCTGCGGAGTCTGAGCCGTGGTGGTTCCGGCCCGAGGTGCCATGGGCGACGCCGCATCGGGAGCTGAAACCCGGGCCGCACCCCGCTCGGACGCGGCGGCGTGGGGTGCTCGGAGCGACGCATCGGGAGACACCCGGGACGGCGCGGCATCGTCGCCGGACGTGGCGAGAGTCGTCGGGTTCTGCGGAACGTACGTGGACATGACTGCGCACCTCGGACTGGGAACGGCTCGGAAACGTCCCCAGGATGCGCATGGCTCCGGAGTGGAACGCGGCTTCCGGAGGTGAGCGGTCGGGCCCCGCCGCCGGACGGTCCGTCCTCCTCCCTGGCCGGCCAGCCCGAATCGGCGGGTCGGCGGGGCCCCGGAAGCCCGTCTCAGCGACTCCCTCCCGGCCGCGACGTCAGGCCAGCCGCGTCTTCAGCCGCGCCGCGTACCGGCGGCTCATGGGGAACGCGGTGCCGGCGCCGCGCACGTGGACGCGGAAGCCCTCGTCGGACTCGGTCTCCACGCGCTCCACGCAGGCCAGGTTGACGATGGTGCCCCGGTGGATGCGGACGAACTGCCGCTCCGGCAGCCGCTCCTCCCACTCGGCCAGCGGCCGGGGCATCAGGTAGCGCTGCCCATCCCGCGTCACCAGCTCCGAATAGTCCCCCGCGCTGCATACACAGGCGATGTCCCCCACCTGGACGAAGCGCGCCCGGCGCTCGCCGGACAGGAACAGGTGGTCATCCACCGCCAGCGGCCGCGCCCCCGGAGTGCCCGTTGGTGGCCCCGCGCGCTGGAGCAACCGCTCCACCGTGGTGCGCAGCCGCTGCGGGTGCACGGGCTTCAGCAGGTAGTCCAGCGCGTTGATTTCGAAGGCGCGCAGCGCGTGCGCGTCATACGCGGTGACGAAGACGACCTGCGCCCGCACCTCCACGCGCGACAGCAAATCGAAGCCGGATGCCCCTGGCATCTGCACGTCCAGGAACAACACGTCCGGGTCCAGCTCGGCGATGCGCCGCGCCGCCTCCTCCACGTCCGCCGCCTCGCCCACCACCTCCAGCTCCGGGTGCGGCTTGAGCAGCGTGCGCAGCTCGTTGCGCGCCAGCCGCTCGTCATCCACCAGGAGCACGCCCAGCTTCTCGCTCATGCGGCCTCCCTCCGGCCCAGCTCCACCGACAGCGACGCCCGCACCCAGCCCCCGTCCTCGCGCAGCTCGAAGCGGTGCCGGCCCGGGAAGGCGTGCTCCAGCCGCTCGCGCACGTTGGCCAGCCCCGTGCCCGTGCCCGCCACGCCTGGCTCCCGCGCCGTCGCCCAGCGGCCCGTGTTGGCCACCTCCACCTCCAGCACGTCCCCCACGCAGGCGGCGCGGATGCGCAGCTCCACCTTCCCCTTCTGCGTGTCCAGCCCGTGCTTCACCGCATTCTCCACCAGCGGGTGGATGAGGAAGCCCGGCAGCCTCACTTCCTCCGCGCGGGGCTCCACGTCGAAGCCGACGCACAGCCGGTCCTCGAAGCGGATGCGCTGAATCTCCAGGTAGCTGCGCACCGCGCGCAGCTCGTCGCGCAGCGGCACGTCGCTCGCCTGCGTCTCCAGCAGCGAGTAGCGGAAGAAGTCCGCCAGCTCCGTGATCATCTGCCGCGCCCGGCCCGGCTCCTCGTCCACCAGCGCGCGGATGGAGTTGAGCGCGTTGAAGAGGAAGTGCGGGTTGACCTGGTAGCGCAGCATCTTCCACCGCGCCTCCGTGGCCAGCGCCAGCGCCCGCAGCGCCCGCTCCCGCTCCTCCTCCAAATCCAGCCGGTACGCATAGCTGAGGAACAGCGCGCTCCACGCGAGCAGGACAATCGCGTAGTTGAGCAGCTCGTGCGGGAAGTCCGCGTGGAAGACGGGCGTGGAGCCGGTCGTCGCGCGCAAGAGCGCCAGCCACGCCACCGACAGCGCCGAGGACAGCGCCACGCCCGCCAGCCCCAGCACCCAGGCCGACGGACGGCGGGCCCACAGCCGCGACAGCACGCCGGTCATCACCACGCTGATGCCCAGGCCCACCACGGAGCGCAGCAGCTTCCACTGCACGACGCGCAGGTGCCCCTGCGCGTCACCGTCCATCAGGTTGGGGAGCGACAGCACGTAGCCCGCCACGCCGTACGCACCCCATCCCCACAGCTGGACCTTCCAGAACCGCGCGCCGAGCCGCATCCCCTGCTTTCTACCGCGCCTGCCGGTGGAACACCTTGTTGACGATTCTCCAGGTGCCGTCGACCTTCACCACCGTGAGGTAGTCCGTCAGCAGGGCCTCCGGATAGTCGAGCTCCACTTTCGCCACGCCCACGTCTCCGGTGACATCCAGGCTGACGATGCGGCGCTTGCGGCGGGCCTCGTCCTGCGCGGGCTTGCCACTCAGGGCCCCGATGTACTCGTCCGCGGTGCGCCGCGAGAAGACGCCGTCGCGGTTGAAGTACATCTTCATCTCCGGGTGGAACGCCTCCCGGAAGTGCTCCACCTTTCCGGTGGCATGCCCCTGCAGGTACAGCTCCACCGCCTTGCGCGCGCCGGCCTCGTCCGCGCCGCCCGCGCCCCACGCCGCGCCGGCCGCGAGCACGCTCCCCACCACGACCGAGCCCACGGCGAACATGACTCCCAGGTGCTGCTTCATGTGCGTCTCTCCTTTGGATGATTCTTCCGGTGACTGCGTCAGCGCTCCGCGCGGGCCGCCTTGAAGGCCTCCGCGAAGCGCGCCATCTCCTCCGCCGTGCCCACGGTGATGCGCAGGCCGCGAATGGGAGGCGACGCGACAATCCGCACGCCGCGCTTCTCCATGGCCGCGCCGAAGCGCTCCACGTCGTTCTCCATGGGCACGTAGACGAAGTTGGCGTGGGACACGGGTGGCGTCAGCCCTTCCGCCCGGAGCGCGCGCACCACGTGCTCGCGCACCTCCGCGTTCTTCCGGCGCGACTGCTCCTGGAAGGCCGTGTCCTCCGCGCTGGCCAGGGCCGCGTGCACGGCGAGGACGTTGACGGCCATGCCGCCTCCGCCCATGCGCAGCTTGCGCAGCGCGTCCGCCAGCGCCGTGGGCGCCAGCCCATACCCCACCCGCATCCCCGCCAGCGCGTGCAGCTTGGAGAAGGTGCGGGCCACGAGGACGTTGTGGCCCTCCTTCACGAGCTCCGCCATGGACGCATACCCAGGCTCCAGCACGTAGTCGCCGTAGGCCTCGTCCACCACGACAAGCGCGCGAGGTGACACCGCCTCGCAGAAGGCGCGCAGGCGCTCGGGGTCCACCACCGTGCCGGTGGGGTTGTTGGGATTGCAGACGTAGACGAGCTTCGTGGCCGGCGTGACGCGGGCCTCCATCGCGTCCAGGTCGTGCACGAAGCCCGGGGCCATGGGCACGCGGTGCACGGGGACGCCGAGGCGCTCGGCGTAGTCCGTCAGCCCGGAGTAGGCCAGGTCGGACGCCACCACCTCGCCGCCAGCCTGCCGTGCCCACAGCGCGGCCAGACACAGCAGCGCCTGCGAGCCCGGCGTGAGCACGACGTGCTCGGGGGTGAGCCCGTCGCGCCGGGCGACGTGCGCCTCCAGCTCCGCGGCGTTGCGCGCGTAGCGGTTGCCCTCGCCCAGGGCGGCCTGGATGGCACGGCGCGCGCTGGCCGAGGGCCCATACGGGTTCTCGTTGGCGCTGAGTCGGATGGACGGAGTGGCGGCGGAGCGCGTCCGGCCGCCGGGAGTCGCGGGCGCCCGGGCCGTGGCGTCCGCCGTCGCCAGGGCGGCCGCGGCGAGGCCACCGCCCCAGAGGAGCTGTCGTCGGTCGATGAGCATGCGCCAGCTGTAACGAAGGCCCGCGCGGGCGGGCAGGGGGCCTTCTTCGAGCGGCGCGAGGAGCCGGTGAGCGGTGCCCGGCGTCGGCGGGCGGCGCGCGCTACCCGGCGCGCATCCAGCCTTCGCGCTCCAGCAGCCCCGCCACGCGCGCGGCCAGCTCGTCGCGGATGCGCTCCACCTGCTGCGGCGTCTTGCCCTTCGGGTCGTCCAGCGGCCAGTCCTCGCGCTGCAGCCCCGAAACGGTGGGGCACGCCTCGCCGCAGCCCAGGGTGATGAGCCAGTGCGCGTCGCGCGCCAGCTCATCCGTCAGCTTGCGGGGCTTCGCGTCGGACAGGTCGAGGCCGATGTCCTTCATCACCTCCACCACCTCCGGGTGCACGCGCTCTCCAGGTTGGGTTCCCGCGGACATCGCACGCGCCTTGTCCGGGTCCGCCATCACGTTGAAGAACGCCGCGGCAATCTGCGAGCGGCCGGCGTTGTGCACACAAGCGAAGATGACCTTCTTCATTGAACTGCGCCCTCCAGTACGACGAGTCGACGCGCCCCTCCCCCAAGCGCTGGTGCCATGACGAGTTGTCCACGCCGGCCAATCTGTTGGACGGCGCACAATCCAAGGCTGGCACATCCGACGGCTGGATGCTCGCAAAGAGAGAGAACGAACCCTCGCCCGGCCGCACGGGTCTGTCTTTACGCACCTCGTCACAGTGGCCACTCGGTGACATCCGTACGCCTGCCTGGGTCTCCAGGCAGCCGAGCCCCCACCGTTCCCCACCCACGGCCGGCCAGTCGAGGCTGTCCGCCTGGGGGGATGCATAGGTTGGACGCAGCCATGCTGAACATTCCGACATGGGTCTGGGTGGTCTTCTGGGCGGTGATACTGGCGCTGCTCGTGGTGGACCTCGTCGCCCACCGGGGGCGGCACGGCGAGTCCCACAAGGCGGCCGTCATCTGGACCGGTGTCTGGATTTCGGCGGGGCTGCTCTTCGGCGCGCTCGTCTGGCGCATCTTCGGGACGCAGGCCGGGCACGAATACCTCGCGGCCTACTTCATCGAGAAGAGCCTCAGCCTCGACAACGTCTTCGTCTTCCTCGTCATCTTCCGCAGCCTGGGCGTGCCCTCGAAAGCGCAGCACAACGTGCTGTTCCTGGGCATCTTCGGCGCGCTCGTCTTCCGGGCCCTCTTCATCTTCCTGGGCGCGGCGGCGCTGGAGCGCTGGCACTGGGTGGCCTACGTCTTCGGCGGCATCTTGCTCGTCACCGCGTGGCGCGTGTTCCGCGAGGACCCGGCGGTGCAGGTGGAGAACAAGGCCGTGCGCTGGCTCGCGCACCGGATGCCGGTGACGCACGAGTTCCACGGCAAGAAGTTCATCGTCCGGCTCGAGAACGGGCGCCGCGTCGCCACGCCGCTGCTGCTGGCGCTGCTGGGCCTGGAGCTGACGGACATCCTCTTCGCGGTGGACTCGGTGCCCGCGGCCTTCTCGGTGACGCAGGACACCTTCATCATCTACAGCTCCAACGCGTTCGCCATCCTCGGCCTGCGGGCGCTGTACCTGCTGCTGGCCGGCACCGTGGGGCAGCTGCGCTACCTCCACTACGGGCTGGCGGGCGTGCTGGCCTTCGCGGGGCTGAAGATGGTGCTGGAGCCGTGGCTCCACGTTCCGCCGCTCACCTCGGTGGCCATCATCGCCGTGCTCATCATCGGCTCGGTGTGGGCCAGCCGGCGCGTCCAGAAGCGCGAGGCCCTCTCTCGCGCCCGGCTCGACGAAGCCGGGCGGGGTGACGGCGTGGAGCGCCCGCGGGGCCCCACGCGTCACACCGAGGTGGAGGCGTAGGACCTACTCCACGTCCTGCGCGTTGACGCCGTTCACCATCTCACCGCCGGCGCCGCCCGTGACGAAGCCGTCGAAGGCCGCGTTGGCCATCATCTGCACGCGGTCGTCGTACTTCTTCAAGAGCTCCGCGTTGGCGGCGGCGACCTTCTGGCCCTTCTCGGACAGCGCGCCCGGCGCGTCCTCCTGCGAGTCCAGCGAGTCCACCGCGGCCTGGAGCCCATCGCGGCTCTGCTCCAGCGCCGTGCGCTCCTCGTCGGACAGCGAGTCGCTCTCCAGCTTCTTGTCGAGCTCGGCGATCTCCTTCTCCATGGACTTGCGCCCCTCGGCCATGGCGACCTTCGCCTGCGCCATGCCCTCGGCCATCATCGTCGTGTAGACGGTGGAGGTGATGGACTGGAACTCGGCGGGGGACATGCCGTGCTTCTTCAGGCTGGCGATGTAGGCGGTACGCACGTCGGCCACCAGGCCCACCAGCAGGTTCGCGCCCTCCATGGCCGCGCTGAAGTTGGCGTTCTTGTTGTCGTCCCCGCCGTGCTTCTCCTCGAACTCCTTCGACTTCTGCTCGAAGTTCTTGAACACCGGCATCGCCTCCGCGCGGATGGCGAAGTAGGTGTCCATGCGCTTCGAGTCCAGCGCGAGCACCTCCCCCTCGGGGGGCGCCTGGAACGGGTGGCTCTGGTTGAGCTGCACCAGCTCCAGCTCCTGCGCCTGCATCTTCTGCGCGGCCTCGAAGGTGCCGCCGAACGTGTTCTTCGCCCAGATGCCGCCAGCCACCAGCAGGCCCACGCCCACCAGCATGATGACGCCACAGCCAATACCGACACCGATGAGAACCTTCTTCATGAATCGCTCCCCACGGGGACCTCCCCCAATGCCCCCGTGCTACCCGGGCAGGCCCCCGG
>NZ_JABBJJ010000452.1 GCF_012933655.1 Pyxidicoccus fallax
GGGTGACGTGCCAGGAAGGCCCGCACCCCACCTCTCCCCTCACCTGCCCCCAAGGGCAATGAGACGTGAAATACCGCTGAGCCAGGATATTAATGCAACTCAATAAACAACATGAATGCGGGGATGTCGGGCCCTTTTTGTATAACCGGGAGTGCAGCCTGGAGCTGCGCAGTCCTCACTCCCGCAGGAGAACCGATGAAACACATCCAGCTCGCATGTCTCGCCGCCGCGCTGTCATTGGCGGCGCCGGTGGCGCTGGCCTCGGAGGCCGTGTGCAAGGCGGAGCCGTCCGCCGCGTCACAGGGGCCCACCAAGGTCGGCGAGGACGTCTTCCGGCGGTACGAGACGGCGCACCCGTACGCCAGCAGGGAGCTGCGCGCGGAGAGCGGCCCGGTGCACTCCGACGTCATCCACCACCCGGGCGCGGCATACATCGCGCCCCACTTCGAGCGGTTGGAGCTGGAGGACGGCGACTTCGTGGTGGTGCGCTCGCCGGACGGCAGGCGCTCGTGGCGCTACGACAACACGCACCCGCTCGCCCGTGACGGCTTCTGGGCCATCCACATCCCTGGTGACACGGCCATCATCGAGCTGCACAGCCGGGACACCGCCGAGCGCCGCGGCATCCTCAACCGGCACGGCTACTCCATCGACCGGTACGCCCGGGGCTACTCCAACCAGGAGATGGGCTTCAGCAACCTGAACGAGGCCCTGTGCGGTCCGGACGACTCCGGCTGGGCGCCCTGCTACGCCTCCAGCGACCCGACCATCTACGGCCGCGCCCGCCCCGTGGCACGCCTGCTCATCAACGGCTCCGGCGCGTGCACCGGCTGGCTCGTGGGCAGCCAGGGCCACCTGATGACGAACCAGCACTGCATCGGCACCGCCACCGAGGCGGCGAACACGAACTTCGAGTTCATGGCCGAGGGCGCCAGCTGTACCACCAGCTGCGCGAGCTGGTTCGGCTGCCCGGGCAACGTCATCGCCGGCGGCACGCTGGTGAAGGTGGACGCCCCGCGCGACTACGCGCTGGTGCAGCTGTCGCAGAACCCGGTCAACACCTACGGCTACCTGCAGCTGCGCGCCACCGGCGCCGTGGTGGACGAGCGCATCTTCATCCCCCAACACCCGGCCGGCTACGGCAAGAAGATCGCCGTGACGTCCACGGACACCCGCGACCAGTCCGGCTTCGCCGAGGTCTACAGCCTGAACGAGCCCTCGTGCCAGTCGGGCGGCCCCAACGACGTGGGCTACTTCGCGGACACGCAGGGCGGCTCGTCGGGCTCGCCCGTCATCGGCCACTCGGACAACCTGGTGGTGTCGCTGCACCACTGCGCCAACTGCCCCAACCGCGGCGTGCCCATCCAGGCCGTCATCAGCCACCTGGGCGCGGACCTGCCGCAGTGCGCGCTGCCCGCCGCCGGCTGCCCCAGCCCCAACGGCAACGGCGAGCCGCCGCCTCCTCCGCCCCCGCCCCCGGTCAACTCGTTCCAGTACACGGCCACCAACACCAACAACGCCCAGCAGAACACCACCAACAAGAAGATTGCCCTGACCGCCGGCCAGCAGCTGAAGGTGGCCACGTGCGGCATCACCGGCGCCACCTTCTCCGGTGACACCTGGCTGCGCGTGTTCAGCCCCACCCCCGTCACCGAGGTGGCCTCCAACGACGACGCGTGCAGCGGCCGCGGCTCCAGCATCACCTACACGGCCACCGTCAGCGGCGAGTTCGAGGTCCGCGCCGGCTGCTACGGCACCGGCAGCTGCGGCGGCACCGTGGTGTGGGAAATCACCGGCGGCAACCAGCCTCCGCCGCCGCCCACCAGCGGCTCGTTCACCTTCAGCGGCAGCAACACCAACAGCGCGCAGCAGAACACCACCAACCGCGACGTCACCATCACCGCCGGCCAGCGCATCACCGTGGCCACCTGCGGCGTGACGGGCGCCTCGTTCTCTGGTGACACGTACCTGCGCCTGTTCAGCGGCACCACCCAGGCGGCGGCCAACGACGACGCGTGCAGCGGCGTGGGCTCCAGCCTGTCGTACACGGCCACGGCCTCCGGCACGCTGCAGATTCGCGCCGGCTGCTACAGCGGCAACTCGTGCAGCGGCACCGTGGTGTGGAGCATCCAGTAGCCCCACCCCTCGCGTGAGCCGTCCGGGTCCGGGCCGTGGCACCTTCCGCCGCGGCCCGGGCCCTCAGCGAGCGCCGCGCCGGTAGACCTCCGGGTCCCACTTCTGCATGAAGCTCTCGGGCGCGCTCAGCGGCGTGAAGCCGTGCTGCGCGTAGAGCGAGTGCGCGTCACGCGTGGCCAGCATCCATCGCCGCAGGCCTTGAAGCTCCGGATGGCCGACGATGCGCTCCACCAGCCACTTGCCCAACCCATGCCCGCGCACCGCGTCCGCGATGAACACGTCCGCCAGGTACGCGAAGGTGGCGAAGTCCGTCGTCACCCGGGCAAAGCCCACCTGCTCCCCCGTGGCAACCCGGTAGAGGCCGAACGGCAGCGAGTTCGCCACCGAGCGACGCACCACCTCCAGGGGGATGCCCGCCGCCCAGTACGAGGACTGGAGGAAGCGGTGCACCGCCTCCACGTCCACGCGGGAGCGGTCCGTGCTGATGACGAAGTCGCCCCGCGTCCACTCGTGAAAGTCCACGGCGCGCCTCCTGCGTCAGTACGCGTTCTTCGACAGGAAGCCGCCCAGCGCCGTGCGCACGAGAATCTTCAGGTCCATCAGCAGCGACCAGTTCTCGATGTAGTACAGGTCGTACTCGATGCGCTTCTGGATGGACGTCTGGCCGCGCAGGCCGTTGATTTGAGCCCAGCCGGTGATGCCCGCCTTCACCTTGTGACGCAGGTGGTAGCGCGGAATCTGCCGCTTGAACTCCTCGATGAAGACGGGGCGCTCGGGGCGCGGGCCCACGAGGCTCATGTCGCCCAGCAGCACGTTGAAGAACTGGGGCAGCTCGTCCAGCGAGTACTTGCGCAGGAAGGTGCCGATGGGCGTGCGGCGCGGGTCCTCGGGCGACGTCATCATCGCGCCGCAGTTCTCCGCGTCCACGCACATGGTGCGGAACTTGAGGATGGGGAAGGTGCGGCCATCCATCCCCATGCGCTCCTGGCGGTAGAGGATGGGCCCGCGGCTCGTCAGCCGCACCGCCAGCGCGGTGGCCAGCATCAGCGGCGACGTGACGAGGATGGCCAGGAGCGAGAAGAGGATGTCGAAGGCCCGCTTGGACACCCGGCTCCAGCCCTCCATGGGGTCGCCCTGGAGGCGGATGATGGGCAGCCCGCCGAACTCCTCCAGGCCGCCGTAGAGGGTGATGTACTGGTACAGGTCCGGCACCACCCTCACGTCCACCGTGCGCAGCGCCAGCTGCTCCATCAGCCGCTTGACGTGCGCCTGGTCCTCCAGCGGCAGCGCGATGATGACCTGGTCCACCGGCTGCGTGTCCAGGACCTGGTTCACCGAGTCCACGTGGCCGATGACGCGCACACCGCTGACGTACTGGCCCACCTTCTCCGGCCGCAGCGTGAGCACGCCCGTCACCCGGAAGCCCAGCTCGCGGTGGCCCTCCACCGTGTCGATGACCCGCTGCCCCAGCTCCCCCGCGCCGATGACGAGGATGGACTTGAGGTTGTGGCCGCGGCGGCGGATCTCACTCAGCACGTAGCGGAACGCCAGCCGGCTGCACGTCACCAGCACGAAGGCGTAGGCCACGAAGATGACCAGCGTCAGACGCGAGTAGCGCTCTCGCGCGAAGTACGTCGCGGCGACGAGGATGAGCGTGGCGGTGATGGTGGACTTGAAGACCTCGAACACCTCGCCGGTGTTCGTGCGCGCGCGGTTGGTGGCGTACAGGCGCGACTGCTTGAACGTCACCGGGAAGATGACGAGCACCATCAGCAACGAGATCAGCGTGTCTTCCCAGGGCGGAATCCCCTCGGTGACGGGGATGATGCCGGAGAAGCGCGTGACGTACGCGAGCGCGAACGCCACCGCGAGCATCCCCATGTCCGCGACGACCTTGATGGATGTGTAGAAACGCTGGAGACGACTGAACACCGAGCCACTCCTGTAGCCTGGTCAACGGGCGGCCACCCCCATGCAAGACTCGCACCCTGTTCCGACGAGCACGCGTCCTGCCCAACACCGTGTGACGGGCGCGTCTCCTAGCATGGGAAAGCTCGTGAAACCAATGGGTTGCCCTGACCCCTGCTCCACAGCAGCCGAAGGTGGACAGAAGTAGGCAACGGAACACGGAGAGGGGGATGACAGCGGAGTCACACCCCCGCGGTGCGAGCTGTGGAGTGTCTCCCCAGCCGCAGGAGGGCGTCGGCCTCGGACAAAATGGCACGCTGGAAGGCGACGCGGCTGAAGCGCTCGGCCTGCGAGCGGGCGTCCTCGGGGCGGAAGGAAGGCTCCCAGACCTCGAACTGGCGGACGGCGGCGGCGAGCGCGGCGGGCGTCTGCTCGGAGAAGAAGAGGCCGGTGCGCGAGGTGACGGTCTCCAGGGCGCCGCCCCGGCCGTAGGCAATGACGGGGCGGCCGGTGGCCTGGGCCTCCAGGGGGGTGATGCCGAAGTCCTCCTCGGGCGTGAAGATGAGCGCGCGGGCGTCGCGGTAGAGGCCGGGCAGCGCGTCATCCGAGACGTTGCCGAGGAAGCGGATGTGGGGCGGCACCGGCCCCGACATGAGGCGCGAGGCCTCCTGGCCCGTGCCCACCACCCACAGCGGCACGCCCAGCTCGCGGAAGGCCTCCAGCGCCACGTCCAGGCGCTTGTAGGGGGCGAAGGCGCCGAGCCACAGGAAGTAGCCGCCCCGCCCTCCGCCCTCGAGCGGCACGTTGGCGAAGCGCTCCAGGGCGACGGGCGGGTGGATGACGGTGGCGTCGCGGCCCCAGAAGCGGCGGACCTTCGCGGCGATGTGGTGGCTGTTGGCGACGAAGCGGTCCACGCCCGCGGCCGTCTCGCGGTCCCACCGCTGGAGCCAGGGCCGCACGGCGTGGGCGGCGGCGCGCACGGGCGGGCTGGCGCGGCCCGGGCCGAAGTAGTCGTCGAACAAGTCCCACATGTACCGCATGGGCGCGTGCACGTAGCTCAGGTGCGGGGTGCCCGCCGGGGTGCGCAGGCCCTTGGCCACGCAGTGACTGGAGGAGAGGACCAGGTCGTAGCGGTCCTGGAGACGCAGCGCCTCGATGGCCCGCGGCATCAACGGCAGGAAGTGCCGGTAGCGCGCGTGGATGCCGGGGATGCGCTGGAGGAAGGAGGTGAAGATGCGGCGCGACTCGATGGCCGGAGACTGGCTGCCGGGCTTGTGGACGAGCGTGTAGATGTCCGCATCGGGCAGCACTTCGCAGAGCGCGTCGAGGACGCGCTCTCCGCCGCGGTGGGTGACGAGCCAATCGTGGACCAGGGCAACCTTCACGAAAGCGGCTTCTAGCACCGGGGACGCGCAGTGCCGAAAAGTGGCCTGCCTGCCCGCCCGCCCCTTCCTCGATGCCCATGCGGGCCGCGCGTGTGGTAGGCCCCGGTCCGTGGCCCACGTCCTCCTCGACCTGCGCATGGTGCGCGGCCGGCTGCATGGGATTGCCCGGTATGCCCTGGAGCTGGCGCGGCGGATGCCGGCGCTCGCTCCGGACCTGCGCTTCACCGCGCTGGTGCCGCCCGACGGCTTGCCCTCCGACCTGGCCGAGCTCACGCCCTCCATGCCCCAGCACCGCGCGCGCTCGGGCTTCCTCTCCCCGTTCGAACAACTCACACTCGCGGCGGACCTGGGCCGGGTGAAGCCGGACGTGTTCCACGCCACGTCCTTCTCGCTGCCGCGCTTCTGGGATGGGCGGCTGGTGGCCACGCTGCACGACGCCAACCACGTGGCGCTGGCGGACCAGTACACGCCAGCGCAGGCACTCTACTACCGCGTGGTGGTGGGTCCCCGGGCGCGAGGGGCGGCGGCGCTGGTGACGGTGTCGGAGTTCTCCCGCGAGGAACTGGCGCGGCACCTGGGGCTGTCGCCGTACCGGCTGCAGGTGATTCACAACGGCGTGGACGCGCGCTTCCAACCGCCGACGCCCGGCGAGGCGAAGGCCTTCCGCGAGCGGCACGATTTGCCCGCGCGGTACGTGGCGGCGGTGGGCAACGCGAAGCCGTTCAAGAACCTGGCGATGCTGAAGCACTTCGCGGCGGAGCTGCCGGTGCCCATCGTCCTGCTGGCGGGCAAGGGCGCGGTGGCGCACGAGCTGGGGCTGCACGAGAACGTGCTCGATTTGGAGGAGCTGCCCGAGTCGGAGATGCCTCTGTTCTACGGCGCGGCGGCGGCGCTGCTGCTGCCGTCGAAGTACGAGGGCTTCGGCCTGCCGGCGCTGGAGGCCATGGCGTCGGGCTGTCCGGTGATTGTCTCGGACGCGACGGCGCTGCCGGAAGTCGTGGGCGGCGCGGCGCTGCGGCTGCCGCCGGATGACGCGACGACGTGGCGGGAGACGACGCTGCGCCTCTTGCGTGACGACGTGCTGCGCGGCGAGCTGGTGGAGCTGGGCCGCGAGCGGGCCGCGCGCTTCTCGTGGGACGACTGCGCGCGGCGCACGCTCGCGGTGTACCGGCGGGTGCTGGAAGGGGCCTCCGAGCGCTCCCGCTGACCTCGCGCTTCCGTCAGCGCTCTCGCATCAGCAGGACCCAGTCGCGGGCCCGCCGGACCTCGTGCCACCCGGTGGGCGGAGCGCCCGGGAGCACGCGCGCCTCCACGAGCGCGAGGCGCGCCTCGTGTCCCTCCAGCGCGGACAGCGTGTCCAACGGCTGCCCCGCGAGCCGCCGCTCCCCCGCGAGCGACGCGATGAGAATCCACGCGGGCGCCGCCGCCACCACGGGCACGCGCGTGCCGGGCGCGAGCGCGTCGAACTCGGGGGCGAACTCGCGCGAGGCGACACACGGAGGCGGCGCCACGTAGCGGCTGAGCCCCGCCGCGGAGAAGACGGCCGCGAGCAGCGCCAGCCCCATCAGCGCCCCCACCGCCACCCGCTTGCGGCGCGCCGTCGTCAGCAGGCGCTCCACCCACGGCGCGGCGGCGGCCCCGGCCAGCAGCGCCAGCCCCGGGTAGGCCACCAGCGTGTGGTTCCACAGCTTGCGCGCCGGCAGACACAGCCCCAGCAACACGAAGAGGCTGAAGAGGGCGACGATTCGCAACCCCTGCCGCTCCGGCGCGGGCTCGCCCTGCTCCCGCCGCGCCGCCATCCAGCCACCCAGGAGCACCAGGGGCAGCCCCGGCCAGAAGCGTCCGGCGATGCTCCGGAACGGGTACCAGAACGAGAGCTTCCCATCCGCCCGAGCCCCCATCGCCGACGCGAGCAACTGCCGCTCGGCGTAGCCCCTCCACCAGGAGCCGTCTCCCGCCGCGCGGTCCCACAGCAGGAAGCCCGTCACCGGCAGCGCCGCCAGCACCGCCGCCGTGCCTCCCACGAGGAACGGCCGCACCGAGCGCGTCACCAGCCCCCGCGCCGCCCCCGCGGCGACAATGGGCAGCAGCCCGAAGGGTCCCTTGATGAGGGCCGCCCCCGCGCCCGCCACGGCCGCCCAGAGCAGCGCCCGAGAACTCCGCCCATCCAGCAGCACCGGCGCCGCGGCCAGCGTGGCCAGCAGCACCAGCAAGGGGTCCAACCGGGCGCGTCCTCCGTAGACGACAAACGTCTCCGACGCGGCCAGCACCAGCATGGCCAGCAGCCCCGCTGGCGCGCCGCACAGCCGCAGGCCCAGCCAGCCCACCAGCACCACGGTGGCCAGCGTCCACAGCGCGTTCAGCGGCCCCAGCGCGCCCTCGCCCACCCAGCGGATGACCGCCACCTGGGGCCACAGGCCGAAGGGAAGGTGCTCGCGGAACTCCGGGTACACGTCCGGGAGGTAGCTGGGGTCCAGCCACGTCCCCTGCTCCGCCATGTTGCGGGCCACCACCGTGTAGAGGTTCGCGTCCCCGTCATCCACGTGCATGGACCACGTCGCCGAGGTCAGGGACGCCGCGAGCACCAGCACCGCGGCCACGGCGCCCCGCCGCCAGGCCGTGTCCATGTCAGGCGCTCCGGGACACCGCGGCTTCGAGGCCCCCCCGCACGCCGACGGCGAACGCCAGCACCAGCGCCATGGAGAACGGCGCCTGGAAGAGCGGGTCATGCACCGCGGAGAGCAACAGGAAGAAGCACAGCGCCCCCACCCCGGCCACGCCGGCCGGGTGCGCCAGCGTCATGCGCCGGGCCACGGCCACCAGCAGCATCAGGAAGAACACCAGCCCCGGGAACCCCAGCTCCGCGGCGATGCTCAAGAGCTGGTTGTGCGCCTTGCCCCGCTGCTCGCGCACGGCGATGGGCGCGGTGTCCGGCACCCACTCGCCCGCGCGGAAGCGCCCCGCCCCCGTGCCCGTCACCGGGTGCAGCTTCACGGCGTCCACGCCCGCCCTCAGCAACATCATCCGGTCGCCGCTGCCCTCGTGCGTGAGGCTGGAGGCGAAGCGGTTGCGCAAGGACGGCTTCATCCACAC
>NZ_JABBJJ010000453.1 GCF_012933655.1 Pyxidicoccus fallax
GTCCCCTCCCGCCCCTTGGTGGTGAAGAAGGGCTCGAACAGCCGCGGCATGACGTCCGCGGAGATGCCCGGCCCCGAGTCCTCCACCACCAGCCGGGCCTCGCCCGCCTCGGTCCGGGTGCGCACGCGCACGCTCCCCTGCCCTCCCATGGCCTGGGCGGCGTTGAGCAGCAGGTTGATGACAATCTGCGACAGCGGCCCGGCGTCCGCCCGCGCCAGCAGCCCCGGCTCCAGCCCCAGCTCCACCGTGACGCCCGCCAGCTCCGGCGCCGCGCGCACCAGGCGCACACACGTCTCCACCACCGTGCCCACCTCCACCGGCCCCAGCGACGCCGCCCCGGGCCGGCCCAAATCCAGCAGGCCGCGGATGATGCGGTCGATGCGCTGCACCTCGTGGTCGATGCGCTCCAGGAAGTCCTTCAGCTCCGGCGTGGTGGCCTTCATCCGCGCCAGCGCCACGTAGCCCAGGATGCCCGACAGCGGGTTGCCCACCTCGTGCGCCACACCCGCCGCCAGCCGGCCCACCGTGGCCAGCCGCTCCGAGGACACCAGCTCCGTCTGCGCGCGCGCCAGCCGCGCGTTGGCCTCGCGCAAGGACGCCATCTGCGAGCGCGTCAGGGCCTGCTCCGTGCGCAGGGCCTCCGCCATGCGCTGCAGCGCGCGCTGGATGCGCGACAAGAGCGGGCCGCCCTGCATGGGCACCATGTGCGGATCCAGCTCCAGCCGGCCGAACTGCTCCACCACCGCCTCCGTGCTGCGCAGCGGGCGGCCCACCGTCAAATCCAGCACCACGTACGCCAGCACCGTCACCGCCACGAGGTCCAGCCCGAGCAGCAGGGGCAACAGCCCCTTCACCCGCGCCAACATCTCCAGCTCCGGGCCGCCCGGCGGCGCCAGCCGGCGCACCCCTTCCAGGAGCCGGAGAAGGGCCGACTGCACCGACAGCCAGATGAGCCCCGTGGACAGCGAGCCCAGCAGGAAGGCCACGCTGGCGATGCGCCACTTCACCGCGAGCCCCCCGCGCTCATGCCAGCCCTGTCAGCATCAGCGCGATGTCCGCGGGCAGCACCCGCGCCAGCCAGGGGCTCAAGAGCAACAACTCCAGCCCCGCCAGCGCCAGCCAGGGCCCGAAGGGGATGCTGGTGCGGTCCGGCACCCAGTCCTCCTCCTGGCCCTCCTCGTCCAGCGGCGCGTCGGGGATGGGCTGGAACAGCAGGCAGAACGGCACCAGCACCAGCCGCTTCCACAGGGGGAGTCCGGGCCGGGTGAAGTCCCACGTCATCGTGAGCGGGGGCGGCTCACCCTCGGGCTCCTCCTCCGGCACGCCCTCCGTGCGAGGCCCGGCGCGGCCCGTCGCCAGCAGCATCAGGATGCCCACCACCGCGCCCTGCATGGAGGCGAAGAGGAGGATGCCGAGCAGCGCGCGCCAGGTGAGGAACGCGCAAAGCATGGCGACGAGGTACTTGTCCCCCGCCCCGAGCGCCTCCTTCTTGAAGACCTTCCAGCCCACGTACTCCATCAGCCGGAACGTCAGGAAGCCCACCGCGGCGCCCAGCGCCGCGTCCCGGAAGAAGTCCATGCCCCGGGGCACCGCGAGCACCAGTCCGACGAGGGTGCCGGACACCGTCATGGACAGGGGCAGTATCCAGTGGTCCAGGTCGATGAAGGTGAGCGGCACCAGCAGCGAGACGAGCACCAGCGCGGGCACCAGCTCGTACGTCCAATCGAAGCGGCGCAGGCAGGCGAAGTAGAGCAGCCCCGTGAGCAGCTCCACCAGGGGGTAGCGCGCGGAGATGGGCGTCTTGCACCCGCGGCAGCGCGCCCGGAGCGCCAGCCAGGACACGAGCGGGATGTTCTCGTACCAGGAGAGCTCGTGCCCGCACCTCGGGCAGCGCGAGCGCGGGTGGACGATGCTCTGCCCCGCCGGCACCCGCGCGATGACGACGTTGAGGAAGCTGCCCACGCACAGGCCCAGCACCACCAGGAACAGGGTGAAGATGGGCCCGAAGAGCCCCGGCAGGGAGGTCTGTGTCACGGGGCGCGCATCCTACCCGAGCCTCAGCGGAAGTCGCGCCGCTCGAACACGAGCGTGGCCAGCACGCAGAAGAGCGCGCCCCAGCCCAGCGCGTAGAGCGTGGCGCTGCCCAGCTCGGCCGCCGTCACCGGCAGCGCGTACGTGGCACGCGGCCGGAAGTTCAGCCGCTCCAGGTTGGGCAGCGCGTAGTAGACGGCCTTGCTCACCCACTGCACCAGCTCCACCTTGGACTTCACGCCCAGGTTGTAGATGTCGCCGCACAGGTGGCCCGCGAAGTACAGGCCCGTGGACACCAGCGCCGAGACGAGCTGGCTGGCGAAGGTGGACATCAGGAAGCCGACGCTGGTGAGCACGAACAGCTCCAGGTACAGCCCCCAGAGCGCGGCCAGCTGCGGCTGGGTGATGGGCGAGCGGTGCAGGACGAGCTGCATCCAGAACAAGAGGGTCATGGCCACCAGCAGCACGCCCAGCGTGAGCATGTTGCCCGCCAGCCGCGCCAGCAGGAAGCGGCTGCGGGACATCGGCTTGGACACCATCAGGAAGATGGTGCGCCGCTCGATTTCGCGGCTGAGCAGCCCCGACGACAGGAAGATGGAGAGGAAGACGAGCAAGAGGCTCATCACCCCCAGGCCGAAGTCCGTCACCACGCGGTCGAACGTGCTGACGGTGACCTCGGTGACGAGCGTGGTGGCGAACAGCAGCACCAGCGCGAAGGCGGCCACGAGCACCGTCACGCGGTTGCGCCGCGCCTCACGGAAGCCGTTCCACGCCATGGCGGTAAAAGCACCCATCACTGAATCTCTCCTCCAACGGTCTGTCCACCGGCCTTCTGCATCGCCTCGAGGAAGAGATCCTCCAGCGAGAAGCGCGCGGGCTGCAGGCTGCTGACGCGCCCGCCCTGGGCGATGACGGCCTGCAGCAACCGGTGCGCGTCCGCGTCCGGCACCCGCAGCCGCACGCGGCTGTCGAGCTGCTGCGCGTGCTCGTACGTGAAGCCCAGCGCCTGGAGCTGCTCCAGCGGCAGGCCATGCACCACCAGCTCCACCGAGGGCGTGCGCGCCGACACCAGCTCCTGCACGCTGCCCTCCTGCACCCGCTTGCCGCCCACCAGCACCGCCACCCGGTCGCAGAGCGCCTCCACGTCCGAGATGATGTGCGTGCAGAAGAGGATGGTCGTCCCCTTCTCCCGCTCGGCGAGGATGATGTCGCGCATCTGCCGGCGGCCCAGGGGGTCCAGTCCCGACGTGGGCTCGTCCAGCACCAGCAGGCGCGGCTGGCTGATGAGCGCCTGGGCCAGCGCCGTGCGCTGCACCATGCCCTTGGAGTAGCGGCGGATCTGCAGGTCCGACGCGCGGCCCATGCCCACCTCGCCCAGCACCCGCGTCACCCGCTGGTCCAGCTCCTGCCCGCTCAGGCCGAAGATGCGCCCCGCGAGCGTCACGAACTCGCGCCCGGTGAGGTACTCGTAGAGGGACGGGTTCTCCGGCAGGAAGCCCACCTGCCGCCGCACGTGCGGCCGGTCCGGGGACTCACCGAAGAGCAGCGCCTCGCCCTGGGACGCGCGCACCAGTCCCATGAGGATCTTGATGGTCGTGGACTTGCCCGCCCCGTTGGGGCCGAGCAGCCCGTAGACCTGCCCCGGCGCGATGTCCAGGTCCAGGCCCTGCAACGCCTTCACCTGCTTGTTGAGGAAGAAGCCCACCCGGTACGTCTTGGAGAGGCCTCGGATGCGCACCGGCGCCGGGCCCTCGGACGTCACGGGCGCCTCGGGCGCCGTCAGCTTCGTCGCCGCCGTCATGGCGTGCCCTCCTCGTCACCGAACACGATGCCGCCCGCGGCGAGGTCCTCTTGCAACTCCTTCTTCTTGGCGTCGTCGTACATCTCCAACCTGTAGAGTCCCGACGTGGAGCGCGCGCGCCCCCGCCGGTCGATGAAGAACTGTCCTTCCAGGGGGTCCTCCGGCGTGGCCTTCAGGTAGCCCATGCGCACCAGCTCCGGCACCACCCGCGGAAGCCGTCCGTGGTCCTTCTGGAAGGCGGAGACGGCCTGGTCAATCTCCGTGAGCACCCGCTCCCGGAGGATTTCCTTGATGCGGTGCTCGTAGAAGGCCCGCGCCTCGTCGTCGTCGGCGCTGTCGCGCAGCATCTCCGCCATGTGCAGGCCCGAGTCGAAGCTGCCGGCCTGGGCGTACAGGCGCGTGGCGAGGTGGCCGATGTAGTCGGGCATGTCCGGGAACTTCGCCAGGGCCGTGAGCAGGTCCGCGGCGCCCTTGTAGTCCCGGTCATAGGTCATCTTGTTGTAGGCCAGCTGGAACATGAACCGCCGGTCGTCCGGGAACTGCGCCAGCCCCTTGGTGAGCAGCCGGGAGGACAAGTCCGTGTTCACCCACTGCTCGCGGCCCAGGTTGAAGGGCGTGGCGATGGCGCCCCACTCGTACACGTAGCGGAACTTCGGGTCGAGGTCGGTCGCCAGGTCGGCGAAGAAGAAGACGTCCCGGTACTCGGTATGCGTGTTGGCGCGGCCCATCTGCTGGATGGCCTGCAGCCAGTAGAAGTCCGCGATCAACGGCTTCTGCGCGGCCCCCAGCACCTCGAGCAACTCGCGGCGTGGGAGGATGGGACCGTCCTTCGTTCTCAAGGGCTTGGCGGGCTTGTCAGCCATCAATGCAATGGAGCAGACAGCCAGACACAACGCTGCAATACGAATCAGCACGCGGGTCCTCTGAAAAGCGAAGGGCCGCCCCCCCAAGGGAAGGCGGCCCGAAGAACAGTGGCCGGGCCACCGTTCATTCCGAATCAGTTGTCGCAGGCGACGTCGTTGCGGGTGTTGTACGGGGTGCCCGAGGCGATGTTGCCGGACTCGGAGCAGCCGGTCGCGCCGCCGACGCCCTCGAAGCCGGCGATGACCCAGTCATCCGTGGTGGCCTCGTTGTCCGCGTTGCCCGCGGCGCCCGCGAAGAAGTTGCAGTTGGGGCAGTTGGCGAGGGCCGGCAGCACGCCGAAGGTGGCGGACATGCCCGCGACCGTCGTGGTGAAGGTGCCGGTGGCAGGGGCCGGGTTCGCGATGCGGGAGTTGGCGCCGAAGCGGAACGAGTCGTTCTCGATGCAGGTGATGGCGGCGGCGCCGGTGGTGATGGTGGCCGCGTCACGCGCCTCGCAGGTGCCGGCGGGCGACACGCGGTAGCCGTAGCGGTTGCCGCGCTCCGGAGCGAAGCCAATCTCGTTGGCGAACTCAGAGTAGCGGTCCTTCTCCGAGAAGAACGACTTCTGCGCGGTGTACAGGGCCTTGAGGTTGGTCTTGGCCTCGGACTGCTTGGAGCGCGCCTGGAACTTGATGAAGTTCGGGATGGCGATGGCGGCCAGGATGCCGATGATGGCGACCACGATCATGAGCTCGATGAGCGTGAAGCCACGGTTGCGGGGGTTGAAACGCGAAACGCGCATTGGGGGTCCTCAGGGAGGGTTTTCAGTGGGGCACTGCGCCCGCGGAGGACATTAGCACGCGGTATGCCAGCGGGGCTTTATTCCCAAGTGGCTGATTTCCGTAGCGCCCCCCTGCCCCGCTTGGATTCTGAGGTTGCAGGGCTGACAAAATTCGGCAGCAGGACTGACGAGAACTGTCGATCTCCACCCGGGGCGGCGCCACTTCCGCCGCTACGCGTCAACGGAGCCTCCGGGCTCGAGGTCGTCGGTGAGGCCGTGCTTGGCCAGGCGGTAGCGGAAGGAGCGGAAGGACAGGCCGAGCAGCTCCGCCGCCCGGGTCTTCACCCCGCCGGCCTGCTTCAGCGCCGCCAGCAGGTAGCGCCGCTCGCTGTCGTCCAGGTGGCGCTCGAGGTTGAAGCCCCCACCCAGGCGCGGCTCGTTCCCGTCCCCGGTGCGCGCCACCGGCTCGGACTCGCCGCGCACGGCCGGGGGCAGCGTGGTGGGGCCCAAGAGGTCCGAGTCGGACAGCGTGGCCGCGCGCTCCACCATGTTCTGCAGCTGCCGCACGTTGCCCGGGAAGGCGTAGCGCTCCAGGAGCACCAGCGTCTCCGGCGCGAAGCGCAGCGCCGGCCGGCCCAGCTCCTCCGCCATGCGGGCCAGGAAGTGGTTCGCCAGCAGGGAGATGTCCCCGGCGCGCTCGCGCAGCGGGGGCAGCTCCAGGGTGATGACGTTGAGGCGGTAGAAGAGGTCCTCGCGGAAGCGCCCCGCCTTCACCTCCGCCTCGAGCCGCCGGTTGGTGGCGGCGATGACGCGCGCCTTGAAGGGCACCTCCGCCGCGCTGCCCACCGGCTTCACCTTCTTCTCCTGCAGCACGCGCAAGAGCTTCACCTGCGTGGCCAGGGGCATCTCGCCCACCTCGTCCAGCATGACGGTGCCCTCGCCCGCGGACACCAGGAGCCCCGCCCGGTCCTGCATGGCGCCGGTGAAGGCGCCCTTCATGTGGCCGAACAGCTCGCTCTCCAGGGTGCCCTCGTTGAGGGCCGCGCAGTTGAAGGGCATGAAGGGCTGCGCCGCCCGGCTGCCGCGCATGTGGATGGCGCGGGCCACCAGCTCCTTGCCGGTGCCGCTCTCGCCCGTCACCAGCACCGTGCTGCGGCTGGGGGCCACCTTCTCCACCAGGGCCCACACCTCCTGCATGCGCGAGCTCTGCCCCACCGCCATGCCCAGGCCGGGGAGCAGCCGCGCCCTCAGGCCCCGGTTCTCCTGGCGGAGGAGGCGCTTCTCCAACGCCTTCTGCACCAGCAGGCGCAGCTCCTCGTTGTCGAAGGGCTTGCAGATGTAGTCGTACGCGCCCTCGCGCATGGCCTCCACCGCCGCGGCGGGCGAGCCATAGGCGGTGATGAGCACCACCTCGGGCGGCTCCGGGCGGGCGCGGGCGGCGCGCAGCACGTCCAGGCCGCTGCCGGTGCCCAGCTTCATGTCGGAGATGACCAGGTCCACCCCATCCTGCGCGAGCAGCTCGCACGCGGGCTTCACCGCGGGCACGCTCGTCACCACGTAGCCCTCGCGGTGGAGCAGCAGCTCCAGGTACTCCCGCATGGACAGCTCGTCATCCACCACCAGGACGTGCCCGCGCACGCCACCCTCTGCGGACTGCGGTGTCATCACAGCGGCAACCCCACCACGAATTCCGTCCCTTCTTCCCGGCTCGAGCGAACCTGGATGGAGCCCCCGTGCGCCCGGACGATGGAGTGCGCGGTGGACAGCCCCAGGCCGGTGCCCCCGTCCCGGGTGGTGAAGAACGGCTCGAACATGTGCCCCATCATCTCCTCCGTGATGCTGCCCCCCGAGTCCCAGACGCGGATGCGCGCCTCGTGCTCGGCCCGCGTCAGCGCCACCTTCACCTCACCCCGGGGCCCGGCGGCCTGGAAGCCGTTGCGCACCAGGTTGATGAGCACCTGACGGAGCTGGTCCGGGTCCACCGCCGCCGTCAGGGGCTCCGGCGTGGCCACCTCCACCCGCACGTCCCGCGCGAGCGGGTCCGCCCGCAGCATGTCCACCGTCTCCTGCAACAGTGCCTCCAGCGCCACCGGACGGCGCGCCGGCTCCGGCGGGCGCGCGAAGCGCAGGAAGTCCTCCACCAGGCGCGCCAGCCGGTCGGACTCCCGCAGGAGGATGTTGGTGAGCTTCTGCGCCATGGCGTCCCGCGCGTCCTGGGCCAGCAGCTGCGCGGAGCCCCGCATGGCCGCCAGGGGGTTGCGCAGCTCGTGCGCCAGCTGCGCCGAGAGCGCCCCCAGGCTGGCCAGGCGGTCCGCGCGCTTCAGGTCCTCCTCCACCCGCCGCAGCCGCGTCAGGTCCTGGAACACCATCAGCAGCGCGCCCTCTTCTCCCTCCAGCGGCGTCACCGACAGGCCGAGGATGCGCCGGCCGTTCCCCGCGCCCACCACCAGCTCGTTGCGAGGAGAGCGGGGAGGCAGGCTGGACGCGCCGGGCAGCAGCGCCTCCAGCTCCATGCCCACGCTGTCCGCCGCATCGACCTGGAGGATGGCGCACCCGGCGGGGTTCACGTACGTGACGCGCCCCCGCGCGTCGCACGTCACCAGCCCCGAGGGCATGGAGGAGAGAATCTGCTGCTGCAGCCGCCCCAGCCGCCGCAGGTCCGCCTCGCGGGCGGACAAGGCGCCGCCGGTGGCGGACAGCTGGCGCGCCAGGTAGCCGGCCAGCACGGCGATGAGCCCGAGCGCCAGCAGGTTGCTGCCGAGCACGAACAGCATCCGGCTCGGTGGCAGCGGGCTGCCGGGCGCGCCGTCCGCGAGCCACAGCGCCAGCACCAGCCCGCAGAAGCCCACCGCGGAGGCAGCGGCCACCCACAGCGCGCCGCGCCAGTCGAGCACCACCGCCGCGCCGATGACGGCCAGGCTGTAGAGGAAGGTGAGGGGCGAGTCCGCGCCACCGCTCAGGTACACCAGCCCGGTGGCGATGACGATGTCGCCGACGACCTGGACCCAGGCGTCTGTCTCGTATACTCTTCTGACGCTGC
>NZ_JABBJJ010000454.1 GCF_012933655.1 Pyxidicoccus fallax
GGGCGGGGTGGCCGAGGAGGCTCTCGGCGGCGCTGTTGTAGAGGAGGATGCGGCTGCTGGGGGCCTCGGCGACGATGACGCCCACGGGCGCCTGCGAAATCACCGCCTCGAGCATTCGCCGCTCACCCAGCACCCGCTCCTGGAGCAGCACCCGCTCCAGTGCGGCGGCGCAGGTCTCGGCCAGGGCCAGCGCGAGCCGGCGCCGCCGCGGGCCGGGAGGCCGCCGGCCCGGAAGGCGCAGCACGAGCGTCCCCAACACCTGGTGCGACCCGCGCAGCGCCAGGGCGAGTTCGTAGGGCTGGCCAGGATCGGGCCCGCGGGGCCAGAAGGGCGCTCCCGAGCGGAGCGAGAGCCCGGCCAGCGCGGTGAAGTTCTCGCTGGGAGGCGGCTCGTCGGGACTGGCCAGGATGGGCCGCGCGGCCTCGGGGCCCTGTTCACCGTGCACCGTCCACAGCGTGGCGACTGGCGCCCCGAGGAGCCATCGGGCCTGCTGCCGGGCCACCACCGCCAGCTCCGCTGGAGTGCTCGCGCGCGCGAACGCATCGGCCAGCTGCCGCAGCTGCTCGGCGCGGCTGTGCGCCTCGCGGAGCGAGCCGACGGCCACGCTGATGAAGCCACCCACGAAGGTGAACGTGACGAGGAGCACCGCCTCGCCCGGCTCGTAGGCGAAGAGCTCGCCGCGCGGGTGGATGAACAGCATCCCCAGCGCGACGGTGGACAGCGCGGTGAGGCCGAGCGCGGCCACCCGCCCGCCCATCCACGCCGCGGCGAGGATGCCCGCGAGGAAGATGGGGAAGGGCGCGCTGCGGCTGAGCGGGTCGAGGCCGAACGAGACGGCCACGCACACGCCGAGCAGCAGCACGACGCCGAGTATCTGGGCGGGCCATGACCGCGGGCGCATCCATGAATGCGCGGGAGCAGGCTTCACGGAAGGCTGCCACTCAGGGTGTCAACGGGAACCAATTGTTTCCTGCGGTGGGATGGGACGCACGCACGATGCCATCGGGATTTCGGCCGGTCGAATGTGTTCATGTCCCAGAAACGGTCATCGTCCGTTGGAGCACTTTTTAAGCGACATCCAGCGTGAGCCTCCTTTTCAGAAGTGATGGCTGGATGGAGCGCCATCCGGGGCTGCTCTTGTATTTCCAAATACAAGCGCAGCCGTGCTTCGCATTCACACCCCACCTGGAGTTCCGCACCATGAAGAAGTGCCTGCTGCTCGTCGGCTTGTCCATGGCCGCTTGTTCCCCCAGCCCCACGGAGACCGAGCCCGCTCCGTCCGTCGCGCCCTCCGTCAGCCGGGAGCGCCGCGATGAGCTGAAGACCGTCTTCGGCAAGGCCTTCGCCACCGCGCTCGCCGACAGCCCGTCGCTGCGCAAGCTCATCAAGGACGAGGCGCTGTTGAAGTTCAACAACGACTACGACGTCCTCTACCACCTCATCAAGGACCACACCCTGGCGGACGGACAGAGCGTCCGTGAGCTGCTGCGGGGATACTTCGCGGACCCCGAGCAGCTCTCGGTCATCGAGCGGGAAGTTCCGCTGCTGACCATCTTCGTCCCCCAGCTGCCCCACGACTCCTTCTCGGCCGAGACCTGGGACACCGCCGCGCAGATTCCCGCCGTCGGCATCACCTCCTACAAGACCAACGACGTCCTGCTCGTCGACCCGCACGGCGAGGAGCACATCATCGAGGCGAGCCTCGTTCCCGGCTTCCCGGTGGTCGTCATCAAGGAGAACGAGCGCGTCGTCCTGGCCGGCGGCAACACCCCCAGCGCCAACCCCAGCGCCATGGCGAAGCAGGGCCGGGTCCTGAAGGCCAGCGGTACTCCGGGCTTCGCCTTCCTGTCGGAGAGCTTCGATGGCTCGCGCGCGACCGACAAGTCCGCGGCCAGGACCATCTGGAGCCCTGACCAGAAGCTGCTGGATGCCTACGACATCTACCTCGGCACCGACGGCTGGCACCGGGATCTCATCTACTACAACATCTCTCCGAACCAGACCCGGGGCGCGTTCTCCTACGCCTTCCAGGAGCATGTCACGAGCTTCCAGATGCTCGGGGATCCGGCGATCGCCTTCGCCAAGATCGCCGATCAGACGGGTGACCCGACGATGGCGAGCCTCACCGAGAACCAGAGCTCCGGGTGGACGGGCGGCTCCTTCGAGTTCAAGGTGAGGGCCCTCATCAACGCCAAGAACGGGATTGGCCAGGAGCTCGTCACCTACTTCCCCGCGGCTCCGAGTGAGCTCTTCATGATGACCTATGACCCGGTCAAGGTCAGCTGGTTCACGTTCTACAAGCCCCGCCTCACGGGCACGATTGGCAAGAACCTGTCGCTGCCGCTGTTCGCCTGGGACCTCAACGACTACGCCTCCACCATCAAGATCGAGGTCGAGGAGGTGGACCTCACCGAGACCACCGTCCTGACCGAGTCGCGGAGCATGAAGTTCGCCACCAACTTCGGCATCGATCCGACGGTGGGCTTCCTGCAGAAGATCGGCCTCAAGTTCGGCGCGAGCCTGGAGGAGACCCGCACCGAGACGACCCAGCGGACCTTCACGGAGGGCAATGACGTCCTGGGCTCGGTCATCGTGAACTTCGCGGACAACGTGCTGACCAACGTGACCATCCAGATGGCCGCTGGAATGCCCTGGAAGATCGGGACGACCCGGGAGTACGCGACGGGCTGGTACACCATCAGCGTGGTGCCCACGCGCGTGCAGTAGCCGCGCGCGAGGCGCGGGGGCCCGATGTCCCGGGCCCCCGTGGCTCTCGGTTCCGAGCCGGCCTGCCGCGGACTACTTCTTCGCCGGCACGTCCCAGGCGACGGGCAGGTGGTCGAAGCCGCGCAGCATGAGGTACGGCCGGCGCACCGCGGGCTCGTCCTCGCGCAGCCGCAGGTTGGGCAGGCGCGTCAGGAGCTGCTCGAAGGCAATCCGCCCCTCCAGCCTCGCGAGCGGGGCGCCCACGCAGAAGTGGATGCCCTTGCCGAACGCCAGGTGCTTCTTCGCTTCGGCGCGGCGGATGTCGAAGCGGTCCGGGTCGGGGAACTGCGTCTCGTCGTGGTTGCCCGACTCGTACATGATGAACAGCCGCGCGCCCTTCGGGATGGAGACTCCGCCGAGCGTCGTGTCCTCCGTCACCTGGCGGAAGAAGCCCCGGACGGGAGGCTCCTTGCGGAGCATCTCCTCGAGGGCATTGGGTATCAGGCTCGGGTCTGCCTTCACCGCCTCGAGCTGCTCGGGCGAGTTGAGCAGCAGCCACATGCCGCCGCCGATGAGGCTCGTCGTCGTCTCGTGGCCGGCGGAGAACAGGTCCATGGCGTTGCAGACCGCCTCCTGCTCGCTCATGGGCGCGGTGCCGCCCATCGACTGCGGTACGAGGAGCGTGAGCAGGTCCTCGCGCGGCTTCTTGCTCCGCTCCTGGAGCTTCTCCTTGAAGTAGCGCTCCATGGCGACGAAGCCGTGCGCGCTCTCGACCTGCTGCTCGATGGGCGCCGTCGCCGACATCAGCAGCGTCTTGTCGTCGGACCAGCCCTTGAGCTGCTGCATGTCCGCGCGCGGCACGCCGAGCAGGTCGCAGATGATGAAGCCGGGCAGCGCGAAGGCGAACTGCTGCACGAGGTCTCCAAAGCCGTCCTGCACGAAGCCGTCGATGAGCCCGTTCGCCGTCGCGCGGATGGAGGGCTCCATCGCGGCGATGCGCTGGGGGCTCAGGGCCCGGCCGAACACGGCGCGGATGCGCGTGTGGTCCGGCGGGTCGCTCTGCACCAGCGAGACGAACTTCGGGTAGGCCTGCTTGAGGATGTTGCGCACCTCGGGGTGCGGCTCGGCCCGGGCGTCGAGCGCTCCCACCGAGGAGAAGCGCGCGGTGTCCTTCTCCACCTCCGAGATGTCGTCGTAGCGGGTGACGACCCAGAGGTCGAACATCGCGCTGTAGAAGACCGGCCGCTCCTGGCGCAGCCGCACGTACATCGGGAAGGGGTTCTCTACCTGGTCCGGCGCCATCGGGTTGAAGGCGGCGACCAGTTCGTCTCCAGAGCGTGAGTTCTGCGCTGTCATGTTTCCACCATAAACGCCTGCTAGGCGGGATTCACCGAGGTTTCACGGGGTCCACGGACTTTCACTCTGGGTGTCTCACTCAGGCCTTCGGGAAGCGAAGGTGGAGTGAGGTGGGCCCGCGGTCCTGGAAGTTGGAGCCCTGGTAGTTGTAGGGCCTACCGGCGAGCTCCCAGCGCGGAAGCGTGAGCAGGGCGCGCAGGGCCTCCTCGACCTCGATGCGGACGAGGGAGGCGCCCGGGCAGTAGTGGGCCCCGACGCCGAAGGTCACCTGCCGGTTGGGCCACCGGGCGATGTCGAAGCGGTCCGGGTCGGGGAACACCGCGGGGTCGCGGTTGGCCGACGCGGTCATCGCGTGGACGAAGACGCCCTTGGGGATGCGCGTGCCGCCGAGCTCGGTGTCCTCCACGCACAGCCGGTTGATGGAGAGCACGGCCGGCTCGTGGCGCAGGCTCTCCTCGATGGCGCCGCGGATGAGGCCCGGGTCCGCCCGCAGCTGGCTCAGCTGCTCGGGGTGCTTCATGAGCGCGAGCACGGTGTTGGTGATCTGGTTCGTGGACGTGACGAAGCCCGCGCCAATCATCTGGAAGGACTGGATGACGGCCTCGCCCGCGAGCCGCGGGTCGCCGTCCTCCGCCGCGATGAACTGGCTGACGAAGTCGTCCCCGGGCGCCGCGCGGCGCTCGGCGACGAGGTTGCGCAGGTAGCCCACCATGTCATTGGAGGTCCGCCGCACGGAGGCGCGGATGTCGTCCGTGTTGACCGCCACGCCGGACGGCTTGAGCAGGTCCTTCGCCCAGCGCATGAACCGCGGCCGGTCCGCCTCGGGCAGCGCGAACAGCTCGGCGATGGCGTTGATGGCGATGGGCTCCGCGAAGTCCGAGAGGACGTCCATCTCCCCCTCGCGGCGTCCCTTCTCCAGGGCCCGCTCCACGAGCGCCGCGACCTGGGGGCGGAAGCGCTCCAGCGCCGCGGGCGTGAAGCCCTTCATCACCATCTGACGCAGCAACGTGTGGCGCGGCGGGTCCTGGAAGAAGACCATCCCGGACCAGGCCGCGAGCATGTCCTTCGACGCCGCGTCCTCGCCCACCAGCCCCATGCCGCCCAGCAGCTCCCTGGCGCGCCGCGAGGAGAAGTGCGGGCTCTTGGTGAGCGCCTCGATTTCGGCGCCGCGCGTGAGGATGAAGCCCTGGTAGGGCTCGAAGAAGTAGACGGGAGCCTCGTTGCGCAGCCGCTCGAAGGTGGGGAAGGGGTTGGCGAAGAAGCTCTCGCTCGTCAAATCGATACCGGCGACCGCGCTCATCTTTGCTCCAGGGGTGTGGGGTACGACGGAGCGAAGGCTAGCGCGGCGGCGCATCACCACGCCTCCCCAGCCACAACCCGCCGGGGCGGTGGAGCCCCTGGCTGCCCGGGTGGCCACCTTCGCTCAGCCCCATTCGAAGCGCTCGTAGCGGGCGCTGGCGTTCGTCAGGAGCTGGCGCTCCGGGGGAGCGAGCTCCGGCGCGACGTGGACGCGCAGTGCCCGGTTTCCCAGACGCGCCGCCTGCTGGAGGGCCAGGGCGAGCCCGTGGGTTCCGTCGGGGTCGCGCAGCCAGGCTTCCACCGTGAGCTTGCCGCCAGGAGTGAGCACGAGCGACCAGCCCAGGTCGCCGTCGGCCGTGAGGCGCTTCAGGCGCGGGGCCAGGGGCGACGTGACGCACAGGGCGATGTCCTCGTGGCTCGCGTTGCGGAGGCCCACCCAGGTCAGGTGGGGCAGGGTGGACAGGAGGGTGAAGAGCTCGGGCTCCCCGGTCCGGAGCCTGTATCCCCCGCCGGGGATTTGCAGCTCCAGCCCCCTCACCGGAAGCGGCCGGGTGCACAGCTCGCGCGCGAGCCTGGGGCTCACGTTCCGCAGGGCCTCCAGCCGGCGCAGGTTCGGATGCATCAACCAGTCCGCGAGCCCCGGGGGCGCGCTCCGGGAGCAGCCATTCAGCGAGATGTCCCTGACGGTCGCCCAGGCGGGTCCCGGAGGGACCAGTGGTGTGTCACGCGGGAAGGCGGGGCTGACGGCGGAGGGGAACCCGCGCTCGAAGCTGGACCACAGGGGTGGGTCTCCGTACGGGCCGAGCGGGAACAGCCATTGCGTCACGTCCCAGCCACAAGCGCGCGCCAGCTCCCACTCCCCCCGGAGCTCGTGCATCAGGGACCAGCCCCGGGCCTCGCCCAGCTCCATGAGGACATCCGCCAGCACCTGCCTCGGCTTGTCGTCGTCCGGGTTCTCGTAGACCTGAGTGAAGAGCGCCCGGAGCGTGGGCTCCAGCCGGGCCTCGGTGGCCGTCCGCTCCGAGAGCGCTCGCTCCAGCGCGGCACAGTGCGAGTCCGCGACCTCGTTCAGCGGCCTGGGCTTGCGTTCGTCGACGGTGGCCCTGAACCGTGTGAGGCGTCCAGGCAGGTCGGTGGAGCCGCACCGGGTGCTCATGCGCCGCCAGGGGCTGTCCTCCGCGGGAGTGAACCGGGCCGTGAGGCGCGCGGCGAAGAGTTCGATGAGCGCGGCGAGGCGCGGCGCGCGGGTCCGCTCCCACACGTTGAGCAGGTGCACGAGTGCTTCCTCCTCATGGTGGGACAGGAACGCGTCCAGGGCGCGCTCCAGCAGCTCCGCCGGCGTGGCTTTCACCGGGGCAACGTATCAGCCCAAGTCAGCCGGGCCCCAGTCAGGAACTGTTCTCGAAAGACGGATTTCCTATTTTACGCGATATTGAGATTCAGAGCTGGTAATCCTGGAAGCTCCACTTTCCAGGAGCCACTGCATGCGGTCGAAGCTGCGGTCGACGTTGATGACGATGGTGGTGGGAGTCGCGCTGGTGGACGGCGCCGCGCTCGCGGAGCCCTCCCAGGACTCGGCCCCGGAGGCGCTCGTCGCGGAGGACCGCGCCGGCACCGTGCGCTGGACGGAGGAGCTGGGCACCGGCGAGGGCAGCAGCGACCTGGTGCGCACGCGTGACGGACTGCTCTACGAGCCCAACGCGGTCATGCGCAGGCGCGAGGGCCTGCTGCGGCTCACGGGCCTCTACACCTTCCCGGCGCGCAAGCTGGAGCAGCCCGTGGACACCGTCCGCCCGGTGCTCCAGGCGAAGGCCTTCCCCGGCATGGGCGTCGAGGTGGACGTCCGCGTCCGGCGCGCCAGCGGCGCCTGGACGGAGTGGAGCACCTCGGCCGCGGGAGAGGCGGTGCGCCTGCCCGCCGCCGGCACGGAGGTGCAGGTGCGGCTCGCGCTGGTGGCGGACGAGCAGGCCCGCGGGCCCGTGGTGAGCGACGTGACGCTGGAGGGCTCGCTGGAGGGCGGCACCTCGGAGGCGGAGCTCCAGTCGCTGGCCCCGCTGACGTACCGCATCTACGCCACCCGCGAGGGGCTCGTCGGGGGCACCACCGCCAACGGCCACGTCATCAAGAGCTATGACCGCTTCGTGGCGCTGCCCTCGCGCCGGGCGCTCGCGTCGAACGGTGGCTCCGAGTACCAGGTGCGCGTGTGCTACTCGAAGACGGCGAAGTGCACGACGACGTCCGTCTGGGACGTGGGGCCGTGGAACACGAAGGATGACTACTGGAACCCTTCGAGCATCCGCGAGATGTGGAAGAACCTGCCGCAGGGCAAGCCCGAGGCCCAGGCCGCGTACCAGGACGGCTACAACGGCGGGTTGGATCAGTTCGGCCGCCGGCCCTCGAATCCCGCGGGCATCGACATCGCGGATGGCTCGTTCTGGACGGACCTGGGGATGAGCAACAACGACTGGGTCGACGTGACGTACCTGTGGACCTCGGACGGGGGAACGACGACGAGCATCGTCGTGGACAGCGACAACACCCGGAACGACGCCACCAAGGCCCGCTTCTCCATGGTCGGCACGTGGACGGCGGGAGGCAGCACCGGCTACTTCGGCAGCGGCTACTACTACGCCGCCACGCAGGCCATCTCGCAGCCCGCGGTGTTCGAGTTCTACCTGCCCGCCGCGGCCACGAAGACCATCGACGCGTGGTGGGTCGCCGGCACCAACCGCTCCCCGACGGCGCCCTTCATCGTCACCACGTCGACGGGCAACGTGACGGTGAACGTGAACCAGCAGATCAACGGCGCCCAGTGGAACGCGCTCGGCACGTGGAGCTTCCCGGCCGGGTGGAACAAGGTGCAGCTCAGCCGGTGGACGACGACGGGCTACGTCGTCATGGCCGACGCCATCCGCGTCCGGTAGTCCGGGACGGGTGGGGTGGGGCACGGCCTGCTGCCGTGCTCCACCCGGAGTCCTACGGGACGGTGCTGCCGTAACCGGTGATGGTGTAGTTCCGGTAGAAGTTGTTGTCCCAGTACGTCACGCCATTCACCGTGTAGCTGATGGCGAAGCGCACCGTGGGCAGCGTCGGGGTGGGGGCGTACA
>NZ_JABBJJ010000455.1 GCF_012933655.1 Pyxidicoccus fallax
CTCCCCACCTCCCCCGGGCCGCCGCCCTCACTGGAGGAATCATTCCTCCACGACGACCCTTCTACCGGAGGGGGCTGACATGCCAGGGAGGGTGGGGCCCGCGCCCGGTGAGGACCTGGCGGGTCCTCCGGCTGCGTGCACTTCGTTCCCGCCATGGGAGGCCGATGGAGGGGCGTGACACGAGCGCGCAGCTTCGGGAGTCATGGGAGGGCATCATGAGGCACGCCGCATCGACCCGGCACGCCAGGTGCAAATCCCACCCTCGAATCCGGTGCCGCGCTCCCGTGGCCCGGCCTTCGAGGTGCGCACATGGAGCGACGCGGAAACCGCGGTCAGACCGCCATCGAGATGTGGATCATCCTCATCATCATCGGCCTCATCGCGGGGGCGGTGACTGTCGTGGTCCTCCCGAAGCTGGACGCTGCCCGGCGGGACAGCGCCGCGCTGGACCTCAAGAATCTGAAGCAATCCTTCAAGCTGTACGCGGAGAAGCGCGGCTGCTACCCGGACGCGGCCGGCGGACTCCGCGCCCTCGTCGAGGCCGGTGCCCTGGAGCTCGTCCCCAAGGACCCGTGGAAGCGTGACTACGTGTACCGCGCCGAGGCGGTCCCGCCTGTCATCCTGTCATACGGAGAGGACGGCGAGCCCGGGGGAGAAGGCATCGATGCCGACATCTCCCTCGAGCTCCACCCCATCACCGACCACTGGCCCGTCCCGCCGGGACAGCTGCTCACCTGCCAGCCGTCCCGGCCGGGCTGACCGCCTGTCCTACTTCACCGCCTGGACGCAGTGCTCGTTCCCATCCACGAAGTAGAAGCCGGCGCTGACCGTCGTCGTGCCCGGGTACACGCAGAGGTTGGTATCAAACGTCGTCGTCCGGCGGTCCGCGCTGGTGTTGACATTGGTCACGAGCGACGAGGCGTCCACGATACCGCCATCCATCCGCACGTAACGGAGCCAGCCGCTGAAGCCCGAACGTGACGTGGGCAGGTTCCCCGACGGCGAATAGGCCTTCAGCCGGATGATGATGCGGTCGAGGTTCGGCGAACACCAGACGCCATCCGGCCCGAAGTACACCTGCCCCGACTGGTAGATGACGGGCCCGAGCGACGTGTTCGGATTCCAGCTCGTCCCGTGCGCCACGAAGTTCTGACACGTGGGCGCCGCGACGGGCTCGCAGTAGGCATTCACCCCGCAGTACTGACCGTAGTAGCAGCCCGCCGGCTGCGGCGACGTGGGGCTGCACGACTGCAGCTCCGCCTCCGCCGTCCCGAGCTCCGAGTCATCCATCCCGCTGCCATCCTCGGGACCACAGGCCGCCAGCCCCAGCAGGGACACCACCACCCAGGAACGGCTCCAAGAGACGCTTCGCATGGCCCAACCCCTCCACGGGTCATCGGACCCGTCAAGCATGTAATCCGAGTATTCTAGGTCAACCCAGAACCGGACAATCCACCGGACTCCCGTGCGTGCCGCTCCCTCCGGACAGGTGGGCCCATGCCGTACGCTCGGGAGGAATGTCGGGCGGTTTTCGGCTGTGGGACAGAACCGACATTCTTCGGGCCCGTCCGGGGAGTGCTGGTGATACAAGCCCGGCTCGTGAAAGCCTCCCCCCCTCCTCCCGAAGACACCCCTCGCGCCACCTTCGAATCGCTGGGCCTCAAGCCCGCGCTGCTCGAGGCGCTGACCACGCTGGGCTACGAGGAGCCCACTCCCATCCAGGCCGCGGCGCTCCCGCCGCTGCTCGCCGGCAAGGACCTGCTCGGCATGGCCGCCACCGGTACCGGCAAGACGGCCGCCTTCGCCCTGCCCCTGCTCCACCACCTGACGCCGGGTGAGAGCCGGCCGAATGCCGCCTCCGCGCTGGTGCTCGTGCCCACGCGCGAATTGGCCATGCAGGTCTCCGAGGCCATCCACCGCTACGGCCAGAAGATGGGCGTCAGCGTGCTGCCCATCTACGGCGGGCAGGTCATCGGCCAGCAGCTGCGCGTGCTCAAGCGCGGCGTGGACGTCGTCGTCGCCACGCCCGGACGCGCGCTGGACCACCTGCGCCGCGGCACCCTCCAGCTCGATGACGTGCGCACCGTCGTGCTGGACGAGGCCGACGAGATGCTCGACATGGGCTTCGCCGATGACCTGGAGGCCATCCTCTCCGGCACGCCAGAAGACAGGCAGACGGCGCTCTTCTCCGCCACCCTGCCCCCGCGCATCGCCGCCATCGCCGAGCGCCACCTGCACGAGCCCGTGCGCGTGAAGATTGCTCGCGAGAAGGTGGAACAGGGCGAGATGCCCCGCGTCCGCCAGACGGCCTACGTCGTCCCGCGCGCCTTCAAGATCGCCACCCTGGGCCGCCTGCTCGACGTGGAGTCCCCCACCGCGGCCATCATCTTCTGCCGCACCCGCACCGAGGTGGATGACCTCACCATCTCCCTCAACGGCCGCGGCTGGCGCGCCCACGCCCTGCACGGCGGCATGACGCAGGAGCAGAGAGATCGCGTCATCAAGCAGCTCAAGTCGCAGGGCACGGACCTGCTCGTGGCCACGGACGTGGCGGCGCGCGGGCTGGACATCCCCCGGCTGTCGCACGTGGTGAACTTCGACGTGCCCAACGCGCCCGAGACGTACGTGCACCGCATCGGCCGCACGGGCCGCGCCGGCCGCGAGGGCGTGGCGATTACGCTGGTGGAGCCCCGCGAGCACCGGCTCCTGCGCAACATCGAGCGCGTCACCGGCCAGCGCATCGAGGTGGCCACCGTCCCCACCGTGGCGGACCTGCGCGAGAAGCGTCAGGAGATGATTCGCGCCTCGCTGCGCGAGACGCTGGTGGCCGGAGAGCTGGACCGGCTGCGCGGCGTCGTCGAGGACCTCGCCTCGGAGTTCGACCCCATGGACATCGCCGCCGCCGCGGTGAAGCTCCTCCAGGAGGCGCAGGACGAGGGCCGCGAGGGGAAGGAAGAGGAGATTCCCGTCGTCGCCCCGCCCGCCGAGCGCCCCGGCAAGCCCGCCGGCCCCGGAGGCCCTCGCGGACGACAGGAACGCGGCGGCAAGGCGCGCGGCGGACCTCCGTCCTGGGACATCACCCGCCTGTGGATTGGCGCGGGCCGCCGCGCGGGCATGCGCCCGGCGGACCTGGTGGGCGCCATCGCCGGCGAGGCGGGGCTCGATTCGTCGCGCATCGGCGCCATCCAGATTGGAGACAGCTTCTCCCTGGTGGAGGTGCCGGAGCCGGACGCCAACCGCATCATCGCCGCGCTGAAGGAGACGACGCTGCGCGGCCGCAAGGTCATCGTGCGCAAGGACCGGGGTTGACCCCCGAGGGGCCCCGGGCCGCGCGGCTCAGGGCTCCGCCCACTGCCTCAGGAGGTTGTGGTAGCAGCCCGTCAGCATCACCAGGGCGGGGCTCTTCGGCACCTCCTGGTTGAGGCGGGAGATGGCCGTGTCCATGTCGAAGAGCAGCGCGCGCCTGGACACGTCCCGCACCAGGCTCTGAATCCAGAAGAACGACGCGAGCCGCACGCCGCGCGTGACGGGCGTCACGTGGTGCAGGCTCGTCGCCGGGTAGATGATGAGGTCCCCGGCCGGCAGCTTCACCGCGTGGTTGCCGTAGGTGTCCTCCACCACCAGCTCTCCGCCGTCGTAGCTGTCCGGCTCGGAGAGGAACAGCGTGGCGGACACGTCCGTGCGGATGCGTACGGGCGTGCCCGTCAGCGGGCGCAGCGCGTTGTCCACGTGCGAGCCGAAGGTCATCCCTTGCTCGTAGCGGTTGAACAGCGGCGGGAAGACGCGCTGGGGCAGCACCGCCGAGACGAACAGCGCGCTGCGCTCCAGCGCCGCCAGCACCAGGTTGCCCAGCTCCCGCGCCTCCGGCCCGTCGTCCGGCAACTGCTGGTTTCGCTTCACCTGGGCGGACTGGTAGCCCGCGGTGACGCGGCCGTCCGTCCACGAGGCCCTCTCCATGACGGCGCGGCAGTGGGCCACCTGCTCGGCGGTCAGGACGTTGGGGATGTGCACCATCATGGAGAGCGCTCCGGAAGGAAGGACGGCGAGAAGCCCCCGCGACTAGAAGCGGTAGCGGGCGGTCAGCAGCGCGGAGATGCCCTCGGCCGGGACGGCATGACCCGCGTAGTACTGGTCATAGTAGAGGGCGTTGGTGAGGTTGTAGACGTTGAGCTGGAGCTGCGCCTTGCCCCACTCGTAGCTGGCGAACGCGTCGAAGCGCCAGAAGTTGGGCACCCTGTTGGTCGCCTGGCTGGCCGAGGTCGGGTTGTTGACGCTCGTCACGTCCTGGTAGACGGCGCCGCCGCCCACGGAGAGGCGCTCCAGCACCTGGTACGTCGTCCACAGCGAGAGGCTGTGCCGCGGGGTGTTGGGCAACCGCTGGCCCACGAGGTACGGGTTGGTGTGCTCGGTGATGGCGGAGTCCATCAGCGTGTAGTTGGCCAGCATCCGCAGGTCCTTCATGACGGTGCCCGCCACGCCCACGTTGAAGCCCTGCACGCGCTGCTCACCCGCGAGAATCTGCGGCGGGCCCTCCGGGTCCGTGTTGGGCACGCGCGCGTCCGTCTTCTCCATGCGGAAGACGGCGCCGGTGAGGCCCAGCCGGCCATCGAGGAACTCGCCCTTCGCGCCGAACTCGAGGATGGCGTTCTTCTCCGGGTCCAGGCTCACGGTGTCCGCGGACACCGTGCCGGCCTCGGCGGAGGGGTTGGAGGACGTGCCATACATGCCGTACACGCTCGTGCCCTCCATGGGGTGCACGACGACGCCCGCGCGCCAGTTGACCATCTTGTCGCTCTGCTCCAGGCGCGTCTTCGTGCCGTTGGTGGCCACGGCGGTGTAGTCCGTGTTGAAGACGTCGTAGCGCAGCGAGCCGAGCACCTCGACGTACTTGCCCAGGGCAATCTGGTCCGCCACGTAGAGGCCCAGCGTCCGCTGCACGCCGACGTTGGCGTTGGCGTAGGTGCGCTGCACCGGGGAGAGGTCCGGCTCGTTGTCCGGGTTGAACAGGTCCGCGGGCAGGTTGGGACCGCTCGGCAGGCCCACCGCGTTGAGGTTGAAGCGCTCCTGGCCGCGCTTCTCCCACGTCAGCTCCACGCCCGCGTTGGCGGTGTGCTTCAGAAAGCCCGTGTCGAACGTGCCGCGCACGTCCGCGAGGTTCGCGAGGTACGAGTTGTCCGTCTCGATTTCGAAGCGCTGCCGGCCGATGTTCGTCGGGGCCGGGGCCGGGGTGAGGCCGCGCGGCGACGTGGGACGGGTGAAGCGGTCCACCCGGCCGTAGCGCAGCGTGTTGGTGAACTGGAAGCCCTCGGCGAGCTTCTGGAGCAGCCGCCCGCTGGCGACGTGGGCATTCACCCGCGTGTGGTCCGAGCCGTTCACGCCGTAGAAGGACTCACGCGGCACGTCGAGGGTGTCGGAGACGGGGGCGCCGTTGAAGTACGGCTGGCCGTAGTCGGGGACGCCCACCTCGCGCTGGAAGAGGTAGTCGGCCTCGAAGGCGGTGTTCTCGCTGAGCTGGTAGCGCAGCGAGGGGGCGATGCCGCCCCGGTTGTCCTGGACGACGTCGCGCGACGCCGCGCGGCCCAGCTCGCCCATGGCGTTGAGGCGGACCTGGAAGTCCTCGGAGAGCGCCTCGTTGAGGTCGACCTCGACGCGGCCGGAGGGCGCCGTGCCGCCGCTCACCGCGAGGTCCTGGAAGGACGTCTTCTTGGGCTTCTTGGTGACGAGGTTGATGGCGCCGCCCGTGGAGCCGCGGCCGAAGAGGACGGCGGACGGGCCGAAGTAGGCCTCCACGCCCTCCAGGTTGAACGTGTCGCGGGCGTACCAGCCCATGTCGCGCGCGCCGTCACGGGAGATGTCGTTCTGCGCGGAGAAGCCGCGGAGGATGAAGCTGTCGCCCTGGCGGCCCGCCTCGCCCGCGCTGATGGTGATGCCGGAGACGTTGCGCAGCGCCTCGCGCACCGTCGTCACCCGCTGCTCCTCAATCACCGTCTCGTTCACCACGGTGACGGTCTGCGGCGTGTCCACCAGCGGCTTGGGCAGGCGCGTGAGGCTGCTCTCGGGGGCCTCGTAGCCGCGCTCGGCCTCGCCCTGCACCTGCACCGTGGGCAGCACGAAGGTGTCCTCGGCGCCCTGCCCCGCCGCCTGCGTGTCCGCGGGCGTCCCGGGCGCGGGCGCCGCCGGAGCGGCCTCGCTCGTGCTTTCCGTCACCTGCACCGCGGGCGGCGTGGCCGGCGCGGCCTGGGTGGGCACCGGCTCCTGGGCGACGGCGGCGCTCGTGGCCAGCGCGGACGCGAGGCCTACTGCGGCCTGCAGCGCCGCGCGCACGCCTCCGGAGTGGCCGACGGACGAGCGGATGCCTGTGAAACGGGGGTGGCTGGGGGACATGGCTGCTTTCGTGCTCCTGAAGGAAGAGTCCAAGCTGTGGACCCGCTTGAAACTGATTTTGATACTCAAAGTCAAATATAAAATTCCACCCGTGGGAGTCAGCGAGCGGACCGGGGCTCTCTCCAGTCACTCGCCCGGGGTGGACGTGTGGCTCACGCGGCGCGCTCCGGCTCCGCGGGCACGGCGACGGCCTCGGTGGACTCGGTGCTGGCGGCGCGGCGGCGCGGGAAGAAGCGGCGCCAGGCGAGGGCGAAGCCGGTCCACACGAGGACGGCGCCGCCCAGCGAGGCGATGGCGGCGACGAGCTGGCCGAGCCACCCGAGCGCCTCGCCCGTGTGGAGGAAGCGCAGCCACGTGCGCAGCTTGCGACCGCCGTTGTAGTCCTCGTAGCCCTCCTGCTTCACCACCTTGCCGGTGAAGGGGTCCAGCGACACCTGCGTCGCCGCGAAGAGCGGCCACGCGCCCTGCTCGCGCACGGTGAAGGTGAGCGCGTCCACGCCACCGCCGCCTCCGCCACGCGACTCGCCCGCGCCGGGCCCGCCGCGCGAGGGCTGCTCCTGTCCCTGCCCCGCCTGGGCCGGCGCGCCATCGGCCTGCGCCCGGGGCCCTGGGCCCCGCGTGTCCTCCGCGCCCGCGGCCTGCGCGCCACGCGGTCCCTGCTCCTGCTGGGCCGGAGCGCCGTCGGCGCGAGCCTGTGGGCCCTGCCCGGTCATGGCGGGCGCACCCTCGGCCTGTGCCCGAGGCTCCTGAGCCGCGGCACCCTCGGCGCGTGCCTGCGCGCCCTCCGGGCCTCGCCCACCCTGCCGGCCCTCGGGAGCGCCAGCGCCCTGCGGTCCACGCCCGCCTTGCGGCCCACCGGGACGCTGCCCGCCTCCGAGCCGCAGCGACACGGACTTCCACGATGGCGTCGAGTGACGCGCCTCCGCGAAGAGCGCGTCCAGTCCGAGCCGCTCGGTGCCCGGCGGCGGCGCGGGCAGCTTCACCGCGGCCATGCCCGGCGGGCCCTGGTTCGTGGGAGGCGTGTTGCCCGTCACCTTGAACACCAGGTCGGACGCCCAGCGGTACGAGATGACCATGCCCGACGCGGTGAGGACGATGAGCACCGGCAGAGACCAGAAGCCGATGACGTTGTGCCAGTTCCAGTCCCGCGCCTTGCCCTTCAGCCCGCGGCGGAACCACAGCGACGGCCGCATCGCGCGCAGCGTCCACTTGCGCGGCCACCACAGGTACAGGCCGGAGATGGCCAGGAAGAGGAACAGCGCGTTGCTCGCCCCGGTGAGCGCCTTGCCCACGGCGCGGTTGTCCCCGCTCGCGGCGAGCCACCGGTGCAGCTCCTCGTTGACGTGGAAGAACTCGCGCCACCCCTCGGCGCCGCCCTCGCGCACGTCGCCCGTGTAGGGGTTCACGTACACGAGGCTCTCGCGGCCCAGGTTCACCAGCACGGCCGCGTCGGGCTCCGGGTACACCGTCACGCCCGAGGGCTGCGCCTCCGGGCGCGCCGCGCGCACGCGGGCCACGAGCGCGTCCACGGGCAGCCGCGCAGCGTCCGGCGAGGGCACCTGCACCTTGCGCGCACCGCTCTCGGCCCACTCGAGAATCTGCGGCTGGAAGGCAATCGCCACGCCGGTGATGGACATGACGGCGATGACGAGCCCGGCGGCGATGCCGGCCACGAGGTGGGTCCAGAAGAGGATCTTGCGAAAGAGGCTGCTCATGTCGTGACGACTCACTGCGCGGTACGGCGCTTCACTTCAGGGAGAACTGAACGGGAACCTCGATGAT
Source organism: Pyxidicoccus fallax (assembly GCF_012933655.1). Classification (GTDB taxonomy): domain Bacteria; phylum Myxococcota; class Myxococcia; order Myxococcales; family Myxococcaceae; genus Myxococcus; species Myxococcus fallax. The sequence continues at coordinate 8,167 of NZ_JABBJJ010000455.1, forward strand.
GACGCGCACCGGCCGGCCCTCGCGGCCGATGGCCGGGGAGAAGCGCCAGCGGTTGACCGCGTCGATGGCCGCCGCGTCCAGCGCGGGCACGGAGCGGATGACCCGGGTGTGCTCAGGCTCCACCTTCCCGTCCGTCCCGATGATGATGCGCACCAGCACCAGCCCCTGGATGCGCTCCGAGCGCGCGCGGCGCGGATACTCCGGCGTCACCTGCTTCAGCACGGCCGGGGGACGCGACACCTGCTTCAGCCCCACCGCCTCGCCCGTCCCGCCCGACGCACCCACGATGCCGCCC
>NZ_JABBJJ010000456.1 GCF_012933655.1 Pyxidicoccus fallax
ATCCCCCACCCTGCCCCCGGGCTACTGGCCCGAGGAGAAGGTGGCGGAGATTCTCGGCACCACGCAGGAGGTGCTCCTCGCCCCCGACCTCTCGCGCCTCACCGCGGACGAGCAGGCGGCGGTGAAGGACCTGCTGGAGGTGGGCCACATCTTCCAGACCCTCTACGAGGCCTCCCGCCACCACCAGGCGCTCGCGGCGCACGCGAAGCTCCAGGCGATGGACAAGAAGCTGGGCAGCCCCAAGCGCACGCAGGACCTGCTCACGCTGTACCGCCTGTACCAGGGCCCCATCGCCAGCACGCTCACCAACGCGCGCGAGGCCTTCCTCCCCGTGGACCCGCAGGTGCCCGCGCGCAACGTCTACCCGCCGGACGCCACGCGCGCCGAGGTCGACGCCTTCCTCGCGGCGAACCCCGCCCGGCGCGAGGACATCCTCGGAGAGCGCACGGTGGTGCGCCGCGCCACCGCCGACAACCTCCGCCAGGACCTGAAGGCCTTCCAGGCCTACCCCGTGCTGGACACGCTGCACCCGGGGCCGCGGCAGACGCTGCGGGATTTGTCGAAGCGGCCGGACGCCAAGGTGCTGTACGCGGTGCCGTACGCCGTGGCCTACGCGCCGGAGATGATGAAGGCGTACGGGCTCCTCATGCGCGCGGCGGACCGGCTGGAGGCCGGGGACGAGGAGCTGGCGCGCTACCTGCGCAACCGCGCGCGCGACCTGCTCAGCAACGACTACGAGAGCGGTGACGCGTCCTGGGTGACGGGCCGCTTCAAGCGGCTCAACGTGCAGCTCGGCTCGTATGAGACGTACGACGACGCGCTCTACGGCACGAAGGCCTTCCACGCGGTGTCGGTGCTGCTGCTGAACGAGGAGGCCACGCGCACGCTGCGGCAGCGGCTGAAGGGCCTCCAGGTGGTGGAGGACGCGCTGCCCTACCCGGCGAAGAAGAAGGTGCGCGAGGACATCCCCGCGGGCGTGTACCAGGTGGTGGCGGACTTCGGGCAGGCGCGCGGCACCAACACCGCGACGATTCTGCCCAACGACCCGCTGTTCTCGCACCGCTACGGCCGCACCATCCTCCTGCGCGAGAACATCATGAAGAACGAGGAGCTGTTCGCCTCGGACGAGCGCGTGTGGCGCGCGGTGACGGCGGAGGCGCACGCGAAGGACCTCACCTCCGAGGGCAACTTCCAGCGCACGCTCTGGCACGAGGTGGGCCACTACCTGGGCCCGGACCGCGACACCCAGGGCCGCACGCTGGACGTGGCGCTGGAGGACTACGCGGACGCCATGGAGGAGATGAAGGCGGACCTCGTCAGCCTCTTCGCGCTGCACTCGTTCCACAAGAGCGGCTCGCTGGACGCGGCCAGCCTGCGCTCCGTGCAGGCCTCGGGCATCCGCCGCACCCTGCAGAACGTGCGCCCGCGCGAGGACCAGCCCTACCAGCGCATGCAGCTGGTGCAGTTCAACTGGTTCCTGGAGCACGGTCTGCTGAAGGCGGACCCGAAGACGGCGCGCCTCACCGTCCAGTACGACCGCTACCTGGAGGTGGTGAACGGGCTGCTCAAGGAGGTCATCACGCTCCAGCACGCGGGCGACAAGGCGGCCACCGCGAAGTTCTTCGAGCGCTGGAGCGCGTGGAAGCCGGAGCTGCACGACGTGCTCGCCGCCCGCATCCGCGAGGCCCAGGGCGCGCGCTTCCGGCTGGTGCGCTACGGCGCCCTGGGCGAGAAGTGACGGCCGGCTACTTCGTCGCGCGCTCGCGCGAGGCCATCCACCGGCGCACGTCCTCCAGGTCCTTCGTGCCGTAGCTGCCCTGCTGCGTGAAGCCCTCGGCGGCCCGCCGTGCCAGCTCCAGGGCGCGGGGGCGCTCCGCGGGCTTCACCTTCCAGAGCGCCTGCGCGTGGGCGTAGTAGGCCCACGCGGCCTCGGCGTCGCTCCACCCCAGCGGGGCCAGCAGGCGCGCGGTGAGTTCCATCTCCTCCAGCGCGCCGTCGGGCTTGTTCAGCGCCAGCAGCGTCATCGCGAGGCCCGTGCGGGCGTGGATGGTGCCGGCGTGCTCGGGCCCCAGCGCGCTCACCTTGCGCGTGAGCGCGGAGCGCGCCATCGGCAGCGCCTCGTGGGGCTTCTTGCGGTGCAGGAGCAGCAGGCGCGCGAGGTCCTCCTCCATGGTGTGCAGGGCCATGTCCTCGGGCTCCAGCACCTCGAGCTGGAGCGCGAGCCCCTCGCGGTAGTGCACCATGGCGTCGTCCTCCCGCCCCAGGCGCTCCTCCGCGGAGGCGAGCGCGCGCAGCGCCTCGATGGCCTCCACGCTCTCCGGGCCGAACGCCTTGCGCATGCCCTCCAGCGCCTGCTGGTGGATGGCCAGGGCCTTGTCGTGCGCGCCCGTCTCCTCGTGCACCATGGCCATGTCGTTCAGCATGCGCAGCGTCTGCGGGTGGTCGGCCCCCAGGGTGTCGCGGCGCAGCGCGTACGCGCGCTCCATCCACTTCAGGGCCTCGGGGTAGTGGCCCAGCTCCTTCTCGGCGATGCCCAGGTTGGCGAACGTGTTGGCCAGCATCGGGTGCTGGGGCCCCAGCCGCTCCTCGGTGATGGCGAGCGCGCGCCGGTACAGCGGGAGCGCCTCGGCGGCGCGGTTCTGCCGCGCGAGCACCATGCCCAGGTTGTTGAGGGACTTGCCGACGTCCAGGTGCTCGGGGCCGAGCGCCCGTTCCCGCAGCGCCACCGCGCGGCCGTAGTGCGCCGCGGCGTCCTCGAACTTGTCCTCGCGGTAGGCGAGGACCCCCTCGTTGTTGGACAGCTTCCCCTCCAGCTCGGGCGAGCCGCCCAGGCGCTCCAGCAGCGCATGCGCCTGCCGGGCCCACAGGTGGGCCTCGGAGTAGTAGTTGCGGTCGTCGCTGAGCCCGGCCACCAGGTCCGTGGCCAGCTGCACGGCGAGTTCGTCATGGCGGCCGGCGGTGGCGGCGGCCATGGCCTCGGCCCACGTCGTCATCGACTCTTCCACCTGGCTCAGCCGCTGGTGCGCCCAGCCGAGGACGTGGAGGGCCTCGGCCTCCAGCGGCCGGTACTTCAGCGCGCGCGCGGACCCGGCGGCGGCCTTGGCGATGGGGAGCGCCTGCGGGTAGCGGCCCGCGTCCAGCAGCGCCTGCGCGTGCGCTACCTGCCCGCGCACCTCCTCCACCTTCGCGCGCACGGCGGGGTCCTCCGGGAGCGGCACCGGAGCGGACAGCGCCTCGATGTTGGCGCAGCCGGACACACCGCGCAGCAGGGCCACGGCCTCCGAGCTGCGCGCCACCAGGGCCGCGTCCGCGCGCGACAGCTCCGCGGTGAGCGCGTCCACCGAGCGCAACCGCCGGTCCAGGCAGGCCATGCGCAGCGCCAGGTGCGACTCGGGCTGCGCGCCGGTGACGCGCGTGGCCTCGCACGCCTGCTGGTGCATGGTGCTCCACTCGGTGCCGTAGGCATCCAGCGCCTTCGCCGCGCGCGAGAAGGCCCCGGCCGCGTCCGGCGCGCCGCTCGCGAGGAAGGCCTTTTCCATCATGCCGCGCTGCGGAGCGCCCCACGAGCGGGCGAACAGCTCGGGAGCACCGGTGCACGGCCGCGCCTGCTCTTGAGGCTTCGCGACCGTCAGCGCGACACCCGAGGCCAGCGCCACGCCGCCGAGCACCGCCGCCGCGCCGCCCAGCCACTTGCGGCGCGCGGCGGACGGGTCCTTCGACAGCGCGTCCAGCAGCGCGTCCATCGAGGGGAAGCGCGCCTCCGGGGACACGGACAGGCCGCGCACCAGCAGGCGGTGCACCCAGCCGGGCACCTTCGGGTGGGGCGGAGGCGCCAGGTCGGGGCGCTCGACGATGGCGCCCTCCTTCGCGCGCGCGGTGTCCAGCAGCGTCACCGCCATGCGGCGCAGGGTGCCCTCCTCGAAGGGCCGCTGCCCGGCGAGCGCCTCGTACACGGAGATGCAGAAGCTGAACTGGTCCGAGCGCGCGTCCGCCGGCCGCCCCGCGTACTGCTCCGGGGCCATGTACGCGGGCGTGCCCACCATGGCGCCGGTGACGGTGAGGGGCACCTCGCCCTCTCCCTCTCCCAACAGCGGCACGGTGGTGGCCTCGGAGCCGTCGCTGGCCTCGCGGGCGATGCCGAAGTCCGTCACCCAGACGCCGCCCTCGCCATTGAGGAGGACGTTGTCCGGCTTGAAGTCGCGGTGGACGAGGCCCGCGGCATGCGCGGCGGCGAGACCCCGGCCCATGGCGAGGCACACGGGCAGCACCTGACGGAAGGAGCGGGGCGCCTGCTTCAACCACTGGCGCAGGTTGCCGCCGTCCACCTTCGCCATGGCGAGGAAGACGCGCCCGTCGTGCGTGCCCACGTCGTGCACGGTGAGCACGTTGGGGTGGGACAGGCGGGCCATGGCCTGCGCCTCGCGCATCAGCCGCATCGCGCGCGTGTCATGGGACTCGCCGGAGAGCTGCCGGTCGTGCAGCACCTTGATGGCCACGGTGCGGCGCAATTCCGGGTCGAACGCCTCGAAGACCTCGCCCATGCCGCCCTTGCCCAGCCGGGACAGGAGCACGTAGCGGCCCACGCGCGTGTGGTGCAGCGGGGTGCCTCCCCCCGCGTGGGTGCCGTCGTCCCGGCCGCCCGTGCCGTAGCCTCCCGCCGGAGGAAGGCCGCCGTCCTGACTGCCCAGGTCCGGATTGGCGGTGCCTTGGCCCCCCACGTCGGAGAGGTTCTGCTCCGTTTGCTGGGTATCCCGTGAGGTCGAGCTCATCGCGACCATCCTAGCCCGAGCCCGCCGGGCCCCATGAAGGAGGGGCCCGTGAGGCAACGTTCACGGTGAACGCTCGACGGCCTGCCCTCAAGCCCGAGCCAGCTGCTCCCGCACCAGGGCGCGCAGCACGTCCGCGGCCAGGGGTTTGAAGAAGCAGCGGCCGGGGGGGAGGCTCTCCAGGAAGGCGCGGGCTTCGGGGGTGAAGGCGCCACCGGTGATGAAGACGACGCGCTCCCGCTGGTCCGGCGCCACCTCCGCCAGCCGCTGGAAGAAGTCCGCGCCGCTCATCTCCGGCATCATCACGTCGCACAGCATCAGGTCGAACCGCTCGCCGTGAGACAGCCGCTCCAGCGCTTCCTGGGCGCTGGAGGTGCTCTCCGCCACGTACTCGCCCGCGAGGATGCGGGCCACGCCGCGCGCCACCAGCGGCTCGTCGTCCAGCACCAACAGCCGCGCCCGCCGGGGCGCCGGAGCCAGCGACCTCGGGGGCGACATCAATGCCACCTCCTCCGCCCCTTCCGGCGCGGCCGGCAGCACCACGCGGAAGCGCGTGCCCTTGCCCAGCTTGCTCTCCACCTGGATGTCGCCGCCGAGCACGCTGATGATGCCGTGGCAGATGGACAGCCCCAGCCCGGTGCCCACGCCCACCGGCTTGGTCGTGAAGAACGGGTCGAAGATGCGCTTGAGGTGCTCCGGCGCGATGCCGCTGCCCGTGTCCGACACCTCCACCACCGCGCGGCCCTGCGCGTCCGTGAAGGTGGAGAGGGCAATCTCGTGGCGCTCCGCGTGTCCGTCGGGAATCGCCTGCGCGGCGTTGACGAGCAGGTTGACGAACACCTGTCCCAGCCGCGCCTCGTTGGCCACCACGCGGGGCACGTCGCCCAGCGACAGGCGGATGCGCGCCCGGTGCCGCACCTCGTTGTGGCAGATGGACACCGCGCTCTCCAACACGCGCCGCACGTCGAGCGGCTGGGTGGTCTCCTCGTCGCCACGGCTGAAGGTCTTCAAGTCGCGCACGATGTGGCGCACCCGGCCCGCGCCCTCGCTCGCGTCGCGCAGCGCCTCGGCGATGGACTGGAGGAAGGACACCTGCACCTGCGTCACCTCGCCCTTCGCCTCCTCCAGCACGGGCTCCAGCCGCTCCAGCACGAACTGCTGGTTGCCGATGACATAGGACAGCGGATTGTTGATTTCGTGCGCCACGCCGGCCGCCAGCGTGCCCACGCCGGACATCCGGTCCGCCAGCCGCAGGCGCTCCTCCATGCGCCGGGCCTCCGTCACGTCGCGCGCCACGGAGACGGCCGCCTCACGGCCCCCGAAGCGCAGCCTCACCCCGCACACCTCGGCCAGCGCCAGCGAGCCGTCCCGGCGGATGATGCGCGTCAGCCGCTCCGGGAGCAGCTCGCCGCGCAGCACCGCGTCGCGCCGCTCGTTCCACAGCTCGCGCTCCTCCTCGGGCATGTGGGCCGCCATCGACTGGCCGGACATCTCCTCGAAGCGCTCGTAGCCCAGCAGCTTGAGCGAGGCCTCGTTGGCGTACACGGCGCGGTCATCGTGGAAGATGGTGATGGCCACGGGCAGCCGCTCGATGAGCCGCCGCAGGCTGCTCTCCGCCTCGGCGGACGTGTCCAGCGCCGCCTTCAGCTCCGCGTTGGCGGTGGCCAGCTCGCGCGTGCGCGCCTCCACCCGCTCACTCAATTCCAGCGCGCGCCTGCGCAGCCGCCCCACCCGCCAGCGGTAGGTGCCCAGCGCGCCGCCGGCCACCACCAGCCCCACCGTCAGCAGGAAGCCCGGTGCCTCGAAGAAGCGCGGAGGGCGCACCAGCACCACGCCCGTCTCCACCGGGCCCCAGCGCCGGTCCGCGGACTCCGCCTGCACGCGGAAGCGGTACTCGCCCGGAGGCAGGTTCGTATAGAAGGCCTCGCGCCGGTTGCCGGCCTCCATCCACCCCGGGTCGAACCCCTCCAGCCGGTAGCGGTAGCGCACCTTCTCGGGCGCCACGAAGGTGAGCGCCGCCCAGCGCAGCTCCACGTCCAGCACGCCCGGCGGCAGGCCGTTGTCGTCCATGCTCACCGGCTGCCCGCGCGACAGCACCTGCGAGATGTGCAGCGGGGGGGGCGTGCGGGCGCGGGGCTCGGACGCGCTGGGGATGCGCACCGCGCCCATCACCGTGGGGAACCACACGTCGCCCGAGCGGGTGCGCAGGCTGGACGCATTGGAGTAGCTGTTGCACTCCACGCTTCGCAGGCCCTCCGAGCGGCCGTACGTCACCGCCTGGACGCGCTTCACCTCGCCAGCGAAGAACTTCGTCAGCTCGGCCTTGTCCACGCGGAAGATGCCGCGGTTGCTGCCCATCCACAGGCGGCCGCGGCCGTCGTCCACCACGGACAGCAGGTTGTTGGCCGGCAGCCCGTTCCTGCCGCGCACCACGTCCACGCGACTGGCGCTCACGCGCGCCAGGCCGTCATCCGTCGCCACCCAGAGAATCCCCGAGTCCTTCGAATCCAGCTCCAGCCCGCTCACGTCGCGCCCCGCGAGCGCCAGCTCCGGCCCGTCCTTGCGCACCCGGTCCCCGTCGAGGAAGTCCAGCCCCGAGCCCGAGCCCAGCCACAGCCCGCCTCCGGGCGCCTCGCGCAGGTTGGTGATGTTGTCGCGGGCCAGGCCGTCCTTCGTGGTGAAGACGCGCAGCTGGCCGTCATGGCGGCGGACGAGCCCGCCCCGGGTGCCGAACCACATGGCGCCCTCGCGGTCCTGGAGGATGGAGTAGACGCTGTCGTTCGGCAGGCCCTCGGCGGTGGTGAGCCGCTCGAAGCGGCCCTGGTGGAAGCGGACGGCGCCCGCGCTCGTCGCCAGCCACAGCGCTCCATCCCGGTCCTGGTACAGGTCGGAGATGCGGCCCTGCGGCGTGCCGTTGGCCGGGCCGTACACGGTGAGCTGCCCGTCCTTCCACCGGTGGAGCCCGCCCGCGGAGGTGCCAATCCACACCGCCTCGTCGCGGTCCTCGTAGACGCTCCAGATGAAGTCGTCGATGAGGCCCTCGGCCTTGCCCATCACCTCCACCTCGGGGCGGCGCAGCTGGTGGAGGCTGGCGGAGAAGGTGCCCACCCACAGGCTGCCCTCGGTGTCCTCGAGGAAGGACGCGACGTTGGCGTGGGCGGGGATGCCCTGCGCCGAGGTGTAGCGCCCGCGCTTCAGGCGGCCGAAGCCCTCGGTCTCCGAGCCGACCCACAGCCCCCCGTGGCGGGACACGCGCAGGGCGGTGATGCGGACGGGGGCCTCGGGGGGCGCGGCCTCGAAGGCGCCGGCGGCGGTGCGGCGCCACAGGCCGGAGGCCTGCGTGCCCACCCACACCGTGCCCTCGCTGTCCGAGGCCAGAGCCATGACCTGGTCCAGGGGGCCCGGGGGGCTCATGCGCTCGGCGAAGCCCGCGCGCGCGCGCCACAGGCCGGAGGTGCGAGTGCCCACCCAGACGCCGTCCTCGGCCGGAGCAAGCGCGCTGACGTCCTGGTTGCCGAGCGCGTCCACGTAGGCGAGCCGGAGGTCGTCCCCGGTGCCCGTGAGGTAGGCGAGGCCATGGTCGGTGCCCACCCACAGGGTGCCGTCGGGGGTGCGCTCCAGGGCGGAGACGCGGTCGCCACGGGGACCGGGGCGGGTG
>NZ_JABBJJ010000457.1 GCF_012933655.1 Pyxidicoccus fallax
GCCATTTCGGACCTCATGCGCTTGGCAAGAAGGGAATTCCGCGCCCTCCAGCATCGTCCCGATGTCCTCCGCTCCTTCTTCGAGCATGCTGGACTCCATGTTTAGCGGACTCGCCGAGGCGGTTTAGCTCCTGGTTCGAGCCAGCGGTCTGGGCCCGGCTTCGGAGGTCCAGGAGGTCCTGCAGGACCGGTGAGCCGTTCGCAATATCGCCCACCTTGGCGCGCAGCCATTGCTCGGCATCGGCGATATCCCTGAGGACTCTTTGTTGGAGTGCCTTGTCGAGGGAAGTAGCAACAGGAGTAGATGCTTTCTTGGGCGCATCAGGAACGCGGGAAGCTTTACCAGGGGACTGATGCAACCGCTGCGCGACTCGACGCTCCTGGGATTGTGCGGGTGCGTCGCTCACGTGCTTTGTTGGAACCACAGCCGTGCTGGAGAGCGGGGCACTTCCAGGCGGCTTGGAACCTCCCTGCGTCGCTTGGGCCTGCACACTCGCGGATGGGTGTTGCCCGCTGCTGTCCGGGGCCTGGCCCTGTCCTTGGGACTTCAAGACAGGAGCCTGGGGCATGGGTGGGGTGTTCTGGATGGAAGACTCCTGGGTGACCGCGGGACGGCCTCCCCTCACAGCAGGTGATGGCTTCTCGGCGTTCGTCTTTTCGGGAGTGGGCGCGTTCGCTACCAGTACGGCGGATATCGGCTCTGGGGTAGGGCTCGGAGCTTTCGTGAGCCAGAGAGCCAGAGCCCCGCCGCTCGAGACCACGAGTAACGCTGCCCCAATCGCTCTTCGTCGCCAATGACTGGAAGCCTGAGGCGACCGGGATACCGATACCTCCAGGGACCGGGTCGTCCGGGTCGTGCTCTCCGAGGAGCTCGGGAGGGTGAGCGTAGTTTCGGGTCCCCGCTCCATGGGCTGCGTGAGTGCTGCCTGGGAGACAGGGATTCGCTTCAGGGCATGGCGCACGGCCTCCGCGGACTCGGGACGCCGGGCGGGGTCCTTCGCGAGCAGATGGAGGATCAGCGTGTCCAGCTCTGGAGGAATCTCCAGCGCCCGCGACGAGGGCCGCGGTGGAGGCTGCTCGACATGGGCGAAGAGGATTTGCAGGGGCTCGCCGTTGAAAGGGCGTGCTCCGGTCAGCATCTGGAAGGCGATGATGCCCACCGCGTAGAGGTCCGCCGCCGGGCCCGCGGGCTTGCCGCGGATCTGCTCCGGGGACATGTACTCCGGTGTCCCGAGGATGGCGCCATCGACGGTGGTCGGACCGTCATGGGACTCCAGAATCTTGGCGATGCCGAAGTCGACCAGCTTGATGGAGTGGGTGCCTTCCGCCACGCCCGCGAGGAACACGTTGCCGGGCTTCAGGTCCCGGTGGACCACGCCGGCCCGATGCGCGGCTCCGAGCGCGGCGAGCATCTGGTCGAGAATCCACACCGTCGTCCCGACATCCAGCCGCTTCTGCTGGCGGATGAGGTCTCCAAGGGTCGCTCCCTGGAGGAGTTCCATGGTGATGTAGGGGCGCCCATCTGGGAGCTTGCCGAAGCCGAAGATGTCGATGATGCCCGGATGCTGGATGGCATTGACCGCGCGTGCCTCGATGAGCAGCCGCTCCACTTGCTGTTCCGAGACGAGCTCCGGCCTCAGGACCTTGATGGCGACCTGCTTCCCGATGAGGGGATGGCTGGCACGGTAGACGACGCCCATGCCCCCCGCGCCGATGCGCTCCTGGATGACGAACTCGCCAACTTGCATCGACAGCAGCGGATCCTCATGATGACCGGCTGCGCCCCTCATCTGCTCTTCCCCTGCCTGTGACGGTGCATCGACATGGCTTTCCCGGGAACCCTGGCATTTCCAGCGTAGCAGTCCCGGAGGGCCGGTTCTCACATTGGCAAGGCACAGGGACGCCAAGCGTCCGCTGGCCACCATGTCCGCGTGAGCGTCTGTAGGCGCGGGAGAGGACTACTTTGGTTTCTCCGCCCGCTGCCGGATCCGGTGCGCAAGGGCTTGGCGACGCTGATGACCTCCTTGCCTACCTGGGAGGCGACCCCGTGTGGCGCCTGCGCGGACACAGGCCAGGGCAGCTTGCTTCAGCGGTTGGCAGGGGATTCAACGTGTCGAGGCGCGATGCTCGAAGCGGCTGCGTGCCAGCGCAAGGGCTTGATGGAAGCGCTCGCGAAGGACCTCGCGTGGAGGGAGCTCGGTCAGATACTCGGCCACGTGAATCCCGCTTCGATCCAGGTTGAGGTATTCGACGGTTTCGCGCTTCTTTCCCGCGCACAGGATGATGGCAACAGGTGGTTCTTCTCCAGGCTGTCGCTCGTGGCGGTCGAGCCAACGTAGGTAGAGCTCCACCTGTCCGGAGTCGGATGGCTTGAAGTCACCAATCTTGAGTTCGATGACTACCAGCCGGCGCAGGCGCCGGTGAAAGAACAAGAGGTCGATGTAGTAGTCATCGCCGTCGAGTGTGATGCGTTTCTGCCGTTCCACGAAGGCGAAGCCCGCGCCGAGCTCGAGGAGGAACCGCTCGATGTCCCGCAGCAGCGCGGCCTCAAGGTCCTTCTCACTGAACGTGTCCCGCAGGCCCAGGAAGTCGAGCAGATAGGGGTCCTGGAACACGAGGTCGGGTGTGAGCTGGTCACTTTGTCGAAGGGAGGTGAGTTCCTTCCGGATGAGCTGGTCGGGCTTCTTCGAGAGCGCGGTGCGCTCGTAGAGCATGCTGTCGATCTTCTGCTGCAACGTTCGAGTGCTCCAGCCTTCGATGCGGCACATCTCCGCATAGAAGTCGCGCTTCAGTTCGTCATCCAGGTAGATGAGTTGCTTGAAGTGCGTCCACGACAATTGTCTCCGCAGCGCGGAGACAATTTCGGGGTTGGGGAAGGCTTCGGCGAAGCGCAGCATGTGGCGCAGTGACTTCTCGGAGAAGCCACGCCCGAACCGACGTTCCAGGTGCCTTCCCAGTGCGGAGACAAGCGCCGTGCCGTAGTCAGCGCGTCGTTCCTTCAGGATGTCCTGCCGGATGCGTGTGCCAATCTGCCAGTACAGCGCCGCCAATGCGTTCTGGGCGACCTGCGCGACCTGGTGCCGCGCTGTTTCGATCATCCGCCCGATGTCGTGGACGAGCGTGTCGGTCCCAGCAACCGGTTCCAGAGATGCAGTCTCGGCAGCGCGCCTCTTCGCGACTGAGTGACGTGCTGCTCGCGCCGAAGAGGACGGCCTCTTCGGTCCCGACGTGCGCTTGCGCGAGGAACTCATGGACCGCTCCTCCGCGAATGCGTGAAGGTCACAGGCGTGCGGTTCTCGGCGGTCTGTCGCGGCCGTGCCTACTCCGGCTTCCCGCCCGTCCGCTGCCAGAACTCCCGCAGCAGAATCGTGGCGAAGCGCGAGTCATTCAGGATGTACCGCCGCCACAGGCGCTTCGGCTCGTTCGCCAGGCGGTACAGCCACTCGAAGCCCGCGCGGGAAATCCACTGCGGCGCGCGCTTCGCGGTGCCGGCGATGAAGTCGAACCCCGCGCCAATGCCGATGGCCACCGTGGGCCCCAGCTTGCCCGCCACCTGCGAAATCCACACCTCCTGCTTCGGGCTGCCCAGCGCCACGAAGAGCAGGTGCGGGTCCTTCTCGCGAATCTTCGCGACAATCGGGTCGTTCTGCGCGTCCCCGGCGTCCGTGCGCACCATCGGCGAGTCCCAGCCCACCACCTCCACGCCGTACTTCTCGCGGACGATGCCGGCCACCTTCTCCGCCACGCCCGGGCCCGCCCCCAGCAGGTACACGCGCCACTTGCGCTCGGCGCCCATCTTCATCAGCGGCAGGATGAGGTCCGACCCGGCGATGCGCTCCGGCAGCGGCACGTCCATCGCCTTGGACGCCCACACGATGGGCATCCCATCCACCACCGAAATCGTGGCGCGCGAGTACGCGTCGCGGAACGGCACGTTGTCCTCGGCCAGCACCACGTGGTCCACGTTGGCGGTGAACACGTAGCCGCCCTCACGCTGGTCCACCAGCCGCCCGATCTGCTGGACCGCATCGTCGAACGTGAGCTGGTCGATGGTGAGCTGGCCGATGCGCAGCCGCGGCCGGCCCGTGGAGAAGGTGGACGTCGAGGGAGTGGCAGCGCTCATGGCTTCTTCACCGTCAGTTCGAACACGGTCATGGAATAGGGCGGAAGGCGCTGGCTCACGGAGCCGGCGCCCTTCGAGCCGGGAGTCTGCTCGGTGAACCCCCCAGGCGCGCCCGCGTAGCCCAGCACGCGCACGCTGTCGAGCGTCCCGCAGCCTTTCAGCTCGACTTGCGCCTGCGCGGCCTGGTCCGGGTCCAGGTTGAGGGCAATGGCCACCAGCTTCTTCCCCGAGTCATCCCGCGACGCGAAGAGGCTGGTGCCCTCGGGCGCCTTCGCCGGCACCCAGTTGTCCTGGAAGCGCCCACCCTTGCCGTCGAAGTCCCGGTACGCGCGGAACGCCCAGTACGCCGGCGAGCCGTCGGTGGGGTACTGCCAGAAGAACGCGGAAAGGATGTTCTCCTGCGCGAAGCGGCCCAGCGCCTCGGCCTGCGCGAGGCCGCCGCTCATGTGCCGGAAGGCCCCGAAGTTGTACTCGCCGATGGAGATGGCCCGGCCCGGGTAGTTCTCGGCGATCCACTCCTTCATGCGCGGAATCAGCCGCACGGGCTCGTCAATCCAGGACTCGTCCTTGTAGGTCGGGTCCCACAGCCCGCGCACGGAGCGGATGCGGCGCGCGTTCGTCTCCGGGTCCGTGGCGCCTTCGGTGCCCACGCCCACGTCGCTCTGCGGGTAGAAGTGCAGGTCCACCACGTCGAGGATGCGCACGCCCGTCTTCTTCTCGTGCTCGCGCAGCTGGCGCAGGTACCACACGATGAGCGGCAGGTTGTCGTGCGCGCGCCGGTCCGCGTGCTGCAGCCGGCCCTTCGCCACATCCGCGGCGGACCAGTAGTAGTTCGTCCAGCCCCACTCGGCCGGGCCGGCGATGACGGCCTCGGGGTCCGCCTTCCGCACCGCCGTGCCGTAGTCAATCGTGCGCTTGAGCAGCGCGTCGTAGGTGAGCGGCTCCGGGTGCACGTCGCGGTGCGTGGAGTTCCAGAGCATGGGCTCGTTGTCCAGGATGTACATCTGGACGCTGCGCGAGCCGCGAGCCTTGTCCTTCTCGCGAATCGTCTTCACCCACTCGGCGATGAACTCGGGCGGGGCCTCCACGCTGGTGAGCGTGGGCGAGCCGGGCTTCAGCAGCGTGCCGTCGCGCGACTTGCCGTTGCCCGCGCCGTTGTCTTCCGACTGCTGCGCGCCGAACTGCGACACCGGGAAGCCGGCGGACGTCTTGTCCTTGGCCACCCAGCCCAGCATGGGCAGCGTGAGCGCGGACTGCATGCCGTGCTTCCGGTTGGACTCGAGGAAGTCCTCGTAGCTGACGCCGATGTCGACGTTCCTGTAGTACCAGTCGTTGGCGCTGTTCCACGTGCCGCCCAGCTTCCAGTTGTAGCGGGACGCGGGGTTGCCGCCCCACCGGCGCGTGGTGGCGCCCAGGCGGTACTGGTGCGTGTCCAGCTTGTCGCGGTTGCCGTCCAGGGCGATGCCGTAGATGAGCGGGCTGATGCGGTGGCCGGGCGCGGTGCAGTCGATGACCATGCTCGCCTCGCGGCCGCTGCCCTTGCTGGAGCGTCCGCCGCCCGCGGCCCTCGCCGCGGCCAGCTCGGGCGGCAGCGCCACCAGCGCCACCTTGTCGAAGAGCACCCAGTCGCGGCCCACGCCCTTGGAGGCGCGCAGCACCACGCGGTCGAACGCCTCGCCGCGCGGGTTGAGCAGCTCCATGGGGATGACGACCTCCGTCCACTCACCGTCCTTGCGGACCTTGAGCTCGGGGGTAATCGCGATGCGCGGGAAGGCGATGGCCCCCTGCGCGTCCAGGCGGGCTTCCAGGAACTCGCCGAAGGAGTCCGGCGCGCTGAAGCGGAACGACAGCGCCCCGAAGGAGCCCTCCAGCTTCGGCCGGTAGAGAATCCACCCGCCGTGGTTGAACAGGCGCATGCGCGCCGGAGCGCCCTTCGGCAGCTCGCGAGGCGCCCAGCCGATGTCCTTCCATTCGGCGCTCAGGCCGCCGTCGTAGAGCATCACCGGCGTCGTCTGCGCGGGAGCCTTCTGCGCCGCCGCGGCGTCCTGCCCCGCGTCGCCGGAGCCACCCGTGCCCGCGCCCGTTGCCCGCGCCACCGCCACCGTCCCGCCCGCGAGCAGGGCGCACGACAGCACGGCCGCGCCCGCCTTCCTCCGTGCTCGCTTCACTCCGTCCTCCATGTGCTTCTCTCTCCCCCAGTGGGCCCGCGCGACATACCGCCTGTGACTTCAGAGGACGACGTCGTCCTTGTCCTTGCGCGGGAAGATGCGGGCGGGAATGCCCACGGCCACGCTGTCCGGAGGGACGTCCTGCAGCACCACGGCATTCGCACCGATGCGCGAGCGCGCGCCGATGCGCACCGGCCCGAGGATGCGCGCCCCGGCGCCAATCCACACGTCATCCTCGATGACGGGGTAGCCGTTGTCCTTGGCGGTGCCCACGGTGTTGTTTCCGTAGAAGCGCACGCGGTCGCCAATCTTCGCGTCGCCGCCGATGACCACGCCCAGGCTGTGCACGAAGTACACGCCCTTGCCGAGCGTGACGTCCTTGCCAATCTCGATGCCCATCACCGCCGTCTGCGCCACGCGCAGCACGTGGTTGACGAGCGGAATCCGGTACGCGAGCGCCGCCTCGCGCGCGCGGTTGAGCGCGGTGATGCGGTACGAGTCGCTGGTGAGCACCACCTTGGCGATGGACTTCGCGTCCTTCGTGCCATTGGCCGCCTTCGCCAATTCCAGCGCGTCCGTGACGAGCGAGCCAATCATCGAGGTCCTCCGGGTCATGGTGTCCACCTACTCCTTCCGCCCCTGCAGATAGCGGGCGACCTCGCGGGCCACGCCCGTCCAGCCACCGGCCTCGTTGCGCGCGCCGCGCAGGTACTCCATGCCGTACGCCACGGAGGTGCCCGCGAACGCGGCCTTCTCCAGGCCCAGTTTGTCCGCCGTCTTCGCCACGTTCATCACCGTGTTCGTCAGGAGGCGCGTGGCCTCCGGCGCGACGACGGTGGCGGCCAGCAGCGGGCGGGTGAGCGGGTTGGTCTCGAAGAGCAGGCGCCAGGGATTCACGCCGCGCACCTCGGGGTGCTTGCGCGCCACCTGCGTGTCGAACATGCCGTAGCGGTGGGCGCGCTTCAGCCAGCGCTCGAAGGACACGTGGTCGCTGCCGTGCAGCACGTACGCGTCACGCGAGAAGACGAAGGTGCAGCCGGACTTCTCCAGGCGCAGGCCCAGCTCCACGTCCTCGGACTGGCCCAGCGACTTGTCGAAGCCGCCCACGCCCACGTAGTCGGCGCGGTGGAAGGACACGTTGCCCGTGTACAGGTGGTTGCCGCGCGCGCGGGCGCCGGGGACGGACAGCTCCTCGGCCATGCGGTTGTTGAGGTACGCGTACCAGCGCTCGAACAGGGGCATGTCGCCGATGGACGGGTCCGGGCGGATGCGGCCGAGCACCACGTGGCGCGAGCCGGGCGGGTGGTGCGCCAGGTGGCGCTCCAGGAAGTCCGGGGCCACCTGCATGTCGTCGTCGGTGACGAGGACGATGTCGCCCCGGGCGGCGATGACACCGCGGTGGCGCGCGGCGGCGGCGCCGGCGTTCTGCTGCACCTCCACGCGCAGGGTGTACGGCAGCTTCTGGGCGAGCAGCGGCTCGCGCACGGGCTCCTTCGAGCCGTCGTCGACGACCACCACCTCGAACTGCTCGGGCGGAAGCGTCTGGCCGGCGAACTGCCACAAGAGGCGCGTGATGAGGGGCAGCCGGTTGTAGGTGGCGATGACGACGCTGAGGCGGGGTGTGGGCGCGGTGCTCATGGCTTCTTCTTCTTGTCCTGCTTGCCCCGGTCCTTCTTCTGCTGCCGGGGGAAGGTGACGCTGCCCACGAAGCGCTCGTGGCCGATGTAGTCGATGGTCTTCCGGGCGTCCGCGAAGTTCGTCTCGCCGAGCGTCACGCACAGCAGGACGCCGTCGGCGCCGAGCGCCAGGGGCAGGCTGGCGGGGCGGGTGAGCAGCGAGTCGATGACGACGACCACGCGCTCGCCCCGGGTGGCGCGCTCGCGCATCTCCTGCATGAGGCGTGGGGCGTCCGCGGGGGAGATGCCGGTGGCGTCCTGGAGGTGGATCTTCTGCGAGTACGCGTAGGGAGCACCGGCCTCGAGGATGGCGGTGGCGGCCTCCAGCGCGGGGGCACCGGGG
>NZ_JABBJJ010000458.1 GCF_012933655.1 Pyxidicoccus fallax
GGTGGGACGGGGGCTACACGGCGCTGGAGGACCCGGGCGAGTGGACGGACACCGGGCCGTATTCCGCGTGCGCCTTCCTGCCCGCGCCCTCCACCGTCACCGAGTGCTCGGACCTGGCGAACTACGACCTGTCCGGGTGCGACACGGCCTCGCTCGGCAGGCTGGAGCCCGAGGGCATCTATCAGGTGGAGCTGCGCAACGAGACACGCCTGCAGGACGGAGGTGTCACGCCGACTCCGTCCGAGGCGGGCTTCCAGCTCTTCCTCGACGGGCGCACGCCGACGCTGAGTGGCCGCCCCCTCACCACGGCGACGGTGGAGCCGGGGCGCTTCTTCCTCGAGTACACCCTCCGCTACCCCAACGGCGCCGTGGAGAGTCAGTACTTCGTCGGCTGCCGGGCGCCCGACGCGAACCGCGTGGACGGCTGCTACGTCCGCTGCCTCAATGGTCGCGTCAACAGCCGGGGCACGTTCGACGCCGCGCGCATGAAGTGGCGGGATGGCGAGGCGGAGTCCTCCGGCGGCCTGCGCCTGCGCTCGGAGACGCCGGTGCCGAACCGGCTCGCGGTGGATGTCTGGGTCACCCGAGGCCATGCCTACGTCGTCTCCCTCGGCTGGAATGGCGAGCCCGGAGGCCTCGCCGTCTTCGACGTGAGCAACCCGGACCAGCCCGTGCTGACGACGTCCATGAGCCTGCCCGCGGACAACGCGTGGAACGGAGTGGGGTCCAAGGACGATGCCCTCTACGTGGCCAGCGCGGACACGGGCGTCGTCGTGTTCGACATCTCGAATCCCGCGCGGCCCGTCCTCGTGCGCAGCGTGCCCGGCGGCGGTCCGGTCAACGTGCACACGCTGTTCGTCGAGGGAAACCAGCTCTACGCCACGCAGCAGAAGCCCGGGACGACGCTGCTCTTCGACATCTCCCGCCCGCTCGAGCCCGTGCTGCTCAACACGTTCAGCCTGCCGCAGTCCCAGAACCCGTCCGTCGTCGAGGCACCGCAGGCCGTGTTCGCGTCCGAGGGCCGGGCGTATGTCTGTCATGCGGTGCTGGGCTACGTGGTGTTCGACGTGCGCGTCCCCTCCAACATCGTCGAGCTGGGCCGCTACTCGGTGCCCCTGCACGGCAGCCACGCCACCGCGCTGGCCACGATGGCGGGCCGCACCGTCGCCTTCGAGGGAGGCGACGGGCACCGCTCGCACCTGCGCGTGCTGGACGTCACCGACCCGGAGCACATCGTGAAGATGGGCGAGTTCCGGCTGCGCCCGCACGCGTCCATCCACGACTTCGTCCTCCGGGGCACGCGGCTGTACGTCGCGTGGTACCAGGAGGGCCTGCGCGTGCTGGACGTGAGCAACCCCACGCAGCCGAAGCAGGTGGCCCACTACAACACCTTCCGCGAGACGGACCCCGGCCGCACGGACCGTGCGCAGGATGGCGCCAGTGGCATCCGCGTGCCCGGCGATGGTCGTGTCTACCTCGTGGACACTTCACGCGGGTTGCTCATCTTCGACGAGCCGTGACGGACATGGCCGCTTTGCCTTGGCGCGGCTGCCGCGGGTATAGCAAAGGGACTTCGCGCGCCTTGGCCGGGGGATGCGAGTCGATGGAGGGGGAAGCACATGTCCTGGATGTGGCGTGGGACGCGGGCCGCGGTGGCGGCTTCGCTGTTGGCTCTTGCTGGCTGCGGCTCGGATGAAGAGGAGAAGCCCTGGGACGGGAAGGTCACGCCCCTGGCGGAGACGGCGGACTGGAAGGACACCGGCCCCTATGCGGCGTGCAAGGTGAACACGGGGACGGACCCGTGCTCCAACAGCCCGGCGTCCTTCAAC
Source organism: Pyxidicoccus fallax (assembly GCF_012933655.1). Classification (GTDB taxonomy): domain Bacteria; phylum Myxococcota; class Myxococcia; order Myxococcales; family Myxococcaceae; genus Myxococcus; species Myxococcus fallax. Next base: position 1,830 of record NZ_JABBJJ010000458.1, read on the forward strand.
GTGTCGGCCTGCCGGAACTCCACGCTCGCTGCGCTGGAGCGTGAGGGCATCTACCGGCTGAAGATGCGCTACGAGCTTCCCGGGAACGAGGTCACTCCGCCGTACGCCGCCGAGGGGAGCGGAAGCCTCCGGTTCTCCGGCGGCACGCCCGACCTCGTTCAGGGCCTTCCCCTCGTCAGCTGGAGTGGAGACCCGCGGCTGTTCTCCGCCACCGGGCGGTGGGTCCGGGATGTTGGAACGGAGCGCCTGGTCACCGATTACACGCTGATGGGCTGCGCGGCTCCGTCGCCCCGGGAGCTCACGGGCTGCTTCGCCACCTGCACCAACGGCCAGCTCGACTACGTGGGCACCTTCCACGCCGAGCGGATGACGTGGGGCCGCTCCGAGCCTGAGTCCTCGGGTGGCCTGAAGCCCGTCTCCGAGTCCTACGTGGAGCTGGGCTCGCCGGTGGACATCTACGTGGCGAAGGACCACGCGTACGTGGTGTCCATCAACCGGTACGGCGAGACGGGTGGGCTCACCGTGTTCGACGTGAAGGACCGGGCGCACCCCGTGTTCAAGACGTCCATCCAGTTCCCGGGGGACAGCTACTGGAATGGCGTGTGGGCCAAGGGGGATGCGCTCTACGTGGCGAGTGCGGACACGGGCCTGCTCGTGTTCGACATCTCGGACCCGGGGAATCCCGTCTTCCTGCGCAGCATGCCGACCGGTGGCCCCATCGACGTGCACACGGTGCTGGTGGATGGCGACCGGCTGTACGCCATGTCGCCGTCGCCCAACCGGGAGACGCTCATCTTCGATGTCACCACGCCCCGGCAGCCGGTGCTGCTCACGCGGCATGTCCTCAACGTGCCCGGGTATCCGCATGACGCGTTCGTCTTCGGGGACCGGCTCTATGTGAGCCACCTGCAGGGCGGGTACCAGGTGCTGGACGTGAAGGACCCGGCGAAGGTGCGGAACCTGGGGAGCTACGCGTTCCCGGGGACGATGGCCCACCACAGTGCGGTGGGGAGGTTCGGGGAGCACACGCTCGCGTTCGAGGGCGGCGAGCGCATGGGCGCGCACCTGCGCGTGCTCAAGGTGGATGACCCGACGAACATCGTGAAGGTGGGCGAGTTCTCGCTGCGGGACGTGACGTCGATTCACAACATCCTGCTCGTGGGCACGCGCCTGTACATCGCGTGGTACCACGAAGGCGTGCGCGTGCTGGATGTGTCCAACCCCACGAAGCCGAAGCAGGTGGCGCACTTCAACACGTTCCACGATACGGACCCGCGCAGCCGCGAGGGACTGTACGAGGGGGCCATTGGCATCCGCGTGCCGGGGGATGGGTTCGTGTACGTCGTGGATGATGTGCGCGGGTTGTTGATCTTCCCGGAGCTGTAGCTGTGCTTGCTGGGGCTGGCCTGCTCGGTGCTGAGTGGGTCAGCCCCTGTGGTTCTTGAGGCGGGCGAACTCGGCTTGGAGTTGCTTGAGTTCGCGCTGGGTTTCTTCGCGACGTCGGGTCTCCTCGGCAAGTTGTCGCTGTGCCTCTTCGCGGAGCCGGGTCTCCTCGGCCAATCGCTGCTGGGCCTCCTCGCGAAGCTGGGCCTCCTTCTTCAAGCTTCGCGACTTGCTCCTCACGCTGCGCCGGAGCTTCTCATTCACCTTCTGTAGCTCACCGATGAACTCGGCCGACTCCAGAAGCTGAACGTCGTTCTCGTAGAAGCGGAGTCGACCGTCCTCCACTTGGAGCGCCAGCCCGAGCCGCTTCGAGGGAAGGCGGCCCTGCACGGGCTTGATGGGGACGTATTTCCGCGTCCTGGAACCCGTCAGCCTGTAGCCGTACAGCGTCCGCTTGCCACCGTCGTAGATGAAGTACTCGGGGATTCCCAAGCGGGCGTAGCGTGCCACGTTCCGCTCCGCGTCCTTCTTGCGGTCGCCGCCCACGTGGACTTCCAGCACCAGGTCCAACCCTCTTCCCTCGGCACTCACCACCCACTTGTCGCGCTCACCCGGCTCGGCGTCCACGACCGCAAGGAGATCCGGCGCGAAGCGGCGCTCGGCGGGGTAGTAGACCGGCAGTTCGCAGGCCAGGTAGATGCGCCGACGCTCGCGTTCGAAGTGGCCCGTGAGCGTGTCGAATGCGCGGACCTTGGGCAGGAAGTGCCGATCTCCCTCCGGTAGAGCCAGTTCCGCGTCCGTCACCTCCCCCGGAAGGGATGCGTACACCCGAGCCTGCTCCTCGGGCGTCATCGCGTCCCACTCCGACTGGGAGGGGGCACGGGGGTGATCGTCTCTGCGCTTCTCCGAATCGTACTTCATGGGACCAGCGTGCGGCCGCCTACCCTGGAGGTCAATTCCCTGCCGGGTGACCGTCACCCTCAGCTTCAGCAAAGCAGGTGATTCATGGGGTTAGGGGCCTATGCGGGAACCTATCCCTATGGTACAGGGGTGAACGCCTGAGCAGTACGGCCAAAATGTGGACCGACATGCACTTTGGTGCAACATATGCCTACACTTGCATACTCGAAGCAGGAGTTGGCCGTGCGCATCATGCCCTCAGTGAAGTTGCTGGACGCCTTCGAGGTGCCGGGCCTTGAGCCGGCCGCTCTCGTGGCCGAGGTGGAGCGCCTTCGAGTCGAGGCCAACCATGCGCTCAATCCAGACCATCGCGCGTCGCTAGGGCAGTTCATGACTCCGGCGCAGGTGGCCAGGCGCATGGCGTCCTTCTTCCAGGCCAGCCGTCCTCGCTATCGCCTTCTGGATGCCGGGGCGGGGGTCGGATCTCTATCTGCGGCCTGGGTTGCAGAGCTTCTTTCCCGTTCCCGCCGCCCTGAGTCGCTTTCCATCACCGCATATGAAGTGGACGCGACGCTGGTGAAGTCGCTACGGCACACCATGGACCTCTGCAGGCGCGCCTGCGAGCGATATGGCGTGCGCTTCGAGAGCACCGTGCTGCATGAGGATTTCATCGAAGCAGGCGTTTCTTTACTGCGGGGGGGATTGTTCGCCACAACTCGCCCTGAGTTTGACTGCGCCATCCTCAACCCCCCCTACCGAAAGATCAACACGAACTCTCGGGAGCGACTCCTCCTCGAGTCGGTCGATGCGGGCACAAGCAATCTCTACACGGGCTTCCTCTCGCTGGTCGTGCGCCTCTTGGCCCAAGGAGGGGAAATGGTGGCCATCACCCCGCGGAGTTTCTGCAATGGCCCCTACTTCAAACCTTTCCGGGCGAACTTCCTCTCCGCCATGGCCCTCCAGGAACTCCACGTATTCGACTCGCGAAAGGCTGCCTTCGCGGGCGATGACGTCCTCCAGGAGAACGTCATCATCCACGCCGTCAAAGGTCGCCAGAGCCTGCGAGTAGTCGTGTCATCCAGTTCCGGCGAGGTTGAGGGCGACACCACGCACCGTGAGATCCCCTTCACGCAGGTGGTACGTCCCGAGGACCCTGAGCAGTTCATCCGGCTGGCCACAGATGAGCTCGATGACCACGTAGCGACTCGCCTTGCGTCGTTGACTCACTCGCTGGCTGACCTGGGTTTGACGGTGTCCACCGGGCGCGTGGTCGACTTCCGAATGCGCGAATACCTGCGACCCACCCCTGAGTCGAACACGGTGCCTCTCATCTGGCCGGGTCACTTTTCTAAGGGATTCGTGGCTTGGCCCAGGGACTTCAAGAAGCCGAACGCGTTGGTGACCGCTCCGGAGACTGAAGCCGCCATGGTGCCAGCGGGCACTTACGTTCTGGTGAAGCGTTTTTCCTCGAAGGAGGAGAAGCGGCGAGTGGTGGCGGCGGTGTTCGATACAGCCCATGTGCCGTGTGTGCGCGTCGGCTTCGAGAACCACCTCAACTACTTCCACCAAGAGGGTTGCGGGTTAGCGGACGAGCTGGCACGTGGGCTGGCAGCTTTCCTCAACTCAACACTTCTGGATGCCTACTTCCGGCAGCTCAGCGGTCACACCCAGGTCAACGCAGGAGATTTGCGCAACCTCAAATATCCTAGCCGCCAGCAGCTTGAGGCTCTGGGGCGGCATATCCCGGATGCATTCCCGCCCCAAGACGAGCTCGACGCTCTACTTGAGAAGGAGCTGTTCTCCATGGCGGACCAACAGAGCCCCAACCCTCTCCTGGCGATGCAGAAAGTCCAACAGGCAATGGACATTCTCAAGGAACTTGGGATGCCCAAGGCGCAGAGTAATGAGCGGTCCGCCCTGACGCTCCTGGCATTGTTGGACCTGCGCCCGACAACCCCCTGGAGCGAGGCGTCCGAGCCGTTGCGCGGCGTGACTGAGATGATGGACTTCTTCGCCGAGGCGTATGGCAAGAAGTACGCGCCCAATACCCGAGAGGTGGTGCGCCGCCAGACGCTGCACCAGTTCCTGGACGCCGGATTGGTGGACATCAATCCAGATGCCCCGGGCCGTGCCACCAACAGCGGGAAGACGGTTTATCAGGTCCGCCCTGTCGTGTTGGCTCTGCTCCGTACCTTCGGCACGAAGGGGTGGGCGGAGCGCGTCCATAAATACTTGGCCAAGGTGGGCTCCCTTAGGGAGCAGTACGCGCAGGCGCGCTCGTTGAGGAAACTGCCGGTGAGTTTATCGACGGGCGACATTCTCCATCTCTCGCCGGGTGGGCAGAACAACCTCATCAAGGACATCGTCGAGGAGTTTTGCCCACGCTTCGCGAAAGGCGGCGTCCTACTCTACGTCGGGGACACCCAGAAGAAGTATGCACACTACGACGCTCAGTCACTGGAGGCGCTGGGCGTGAAGGTGAACGAACACGGCAAAATGCCGGACTTGGTAGTGCATTACTTGGAGAAGGACTGGCTTCTCCTCATTGAGGCCGTTACTTCGCACGGTCCGGTCGACGCTAAGCGCCGTAAGGAACTCCGAGAACTCTTCAAGGGATCCCGTGCTGGCCTCGTCTATGTCACTGCCTTTGAGAGCCGGAAAGCGATGGCGGAGTACCTCACCACCATCTCCTATGAGACGGAGGTGTGGACAGCGGATGCCCCAGACCATCTGATCCACTTCAATGGGGAACGATTCCTCGGTCCCTACTCAGAGGAATAGGCGGTGGGTTAAGCCACGCCACGTTATAGAGCCTCCTGGACTAAGGAACTTCTCCGGGCGCACCATCCCTTTCCCCTGGTCGCTAAGGGGGGAGACACTCGGAGATGGCCGTCTCCCCGTCCATACTGACATGACGCCGTGTGAGCCGTGCGGCGACGAGATAGCCTCATGGCAGGCCTCCGGCGCCAACCCACGCACCTGCCTGGGCTGCGCGAACTGGTGTCTCCCACGGGTTCTCGTCAGCGTCAGCCTGCCCAACCGGCTCCTGCGCTTTTTCCGTCCCGAAACCCAAGAGCGCATCGAGGCATTCAAGCGACTCACGGAATCGTGAGTCGCTCACCCTGCCCACCGCTCAAGTCTCAATCCGATTCCGCCCGTTCGCCTTCGCCCGGTAGAGCCGGGCATCCGCGGTCTTCAACAACACCTCCACGGAGTCACCGTCCGCTGGTGACACAGCGATACCCGCGCTGAACGTGATGCGGAACGTCTCTCCCGCGTCGCCCTCGAACGTCATCCCCGACAGCTCCGCCGCAGTGCGCGACAGAATCTCCTTCGCGCTCGCCGCCGTCTCTCCCAGCAGCGCCACGACGAACTCCTCCCCACCCCACCGTCCGCGGACGTCCTCCCGGCGGAACCTCGCGCCCAGCAGCCGTCCCAGCCGCGTCAGCACCCTGTCCCCCGCCAGGTGCCCGTACTGGTCGTTCACCTTCTTGAAGTGGTCCACGTCCAGGAAGCACAGCGCCAGCGGCCGTCCCTGCCGCTGCGACTCCGCCAGCCTCGCCCTCAACCCGTCGATGAACGGCCGCCGCAGCAGCAACCCCGTCAGCGCGTCCCGCTCCGCCCGCTCCCTCGACAGCCTCGACCGCTCCAGCCTCGCCTGCACGCGGGCCCGCAGCTCCTCACGGAGCACCGGCTTCGACAGGTAGTCATCCGCTCCCGCCTGGAACGCCGCCAGCCGGAACTCCAGCCCCAGGTGCGCCGTAATCAGCAACACCGGCAGCTCCTGCCACTCCGGCGTCGACCTCAGAATCCGGCACAGGTCGAACCCGCTCGGCCCCGGCATCTGCACGTCCAACAGCAGCAGGTCCGGTCGGTGCTGCGCCAGCGCCTCCATCAATCCATGTGAATCACTGAGCCCCACCACCTCGATGTGGTCGCTCGCCAGCGCGTGCGTCAGCGATGTGAATCACTGAGCCCCACCACCTCGATGTGGTCGCTCGCCAGCGCGTGCGTCAGCGCCGTGATCGCCTCCGGGTCGTCATCCACCACCAGCACCCGCGAGCGCTCTGGCCTCCGCGCCGCCACCATCCGCTCCGCCGCCGCCGTGAAGTCCTGCGACGTGAACGGCCTCGGCAGGAACAGCGATGCCCCCGCGTGCGCCGCCGCCACCCGGTCCTCCAGCGCGCTCCCCGCCCC
>NZ_JABBJJ010000459.1 GCF_012933655.1 Pyxidicoccus fallax
GCCCTGGGCACCGGCGGGGGGCGGCTCTTCCTTCTTGGAGCACGCGCACAGGAGGGCGGCGAGGGCGAGGACCTGGAGGCGAAGCATCATGGCCCGCCTATCTACCAGATGAAGCCGAGCCTTTCCCGGAGTGCATGAGGGCCCGTGTTCCTGCTATGGCCTCTCTCCGTGCAACCCTACGAGCTCATCAAGGCGAAGCGGGATGGTGGCCGGCTGGACCCGGCGGACATCCGCGCGTTCATCCAGGCGTATACGGCGGGGACGGTGGCGGACTACCAGATGGCCGCCATGTGCATGGCCGTCTTCTTCAAGGGGCTGGACTCCCGGGAGCTGGGCGCCTGGGCGCGGGCGATGCTGGAGTCCGGCGAGGTGCTGGACCTGTCGGACACGCCGGGCGTGAAGGTGGACAAGCACTCGACGGGTGGGGTGGGCGACAAGGTGTCGCTGAGCCTGGCGCCCCTGGCGGCGGCCTGCGGCGTGCCGGTGCCGATGATTTCGGGCCGCGGGTTGGGGCACACGGGCGGGACGCTGGACAAGCTGGAGTCGATTCCGGGCTTCAACGTCAACCTGCCGACGTCGGAGTACCGGCGGCTGGTGCGCGAGGTGGGCTGCTGCCTGATTGGGCAGACGGCGCAGGTGGCTCCGGCGGACAAGAAGCTCTACGCGCTGCGCGACGTGACGGCGACGGTGGACTGCATCCCGCTGATTGCGTCCTCCATCATGAGCAAGAAGCTGGCGGAGGGCATCGACGCGCTGGTGCTGGACGTGAAGGTGGGCAGCGGGGCCTTCATGAAGCGCGATGAGGACGCGCGGCTGCTGGCGCGGACGATGATTGGGCTGGGCGCGGAGATGGGGAAGAAGGTGGTGGCGCTCCTCACGGACATGGACCAGCCGCTGGGCCGCAAGGTGGGCAACGCGCTGGAGGTGATGGAGGCGGTGGACATGCTCCGTGGCGAGGCTCCGGAGGACTACACGGAGATCACCTACGCGCTGACGGCGGAGATGCTGGTGCTGGGCAAGAAGGCGGCGACGGTGGAGGAGGCGCGCGAGAAGCTGCGCAAGGTAGTGGAGGACGGCAGCGCGGTGCGCAAGCTGAAGGAGATCGTCCAGGTGCAGGGCGGAGACCCGCGCTCGATTGACGACTACTCGCTGCTGCCCCAGGCGAAGTCCACGGTGGACGTGGTGGCGCCGAGGGACGGGTGGGTGACGGGGATTGATACGGAGGGCGTGGGCCTCGCGGGCGTGGCGCTGGGTGCGGGCCGGCAGCGGGTGGACAGCAAGATCGATCCGGCGGTGGGCTTCACGCTGCTGAAGAAGACCGGCGAGCAGGTGACGAAGGGCGAGCCGGTGGTGCGGGTGCACTACAACGACGCCGGCCCGGTGGAGGGCGTGAAGGCGCGTCTGCTGGCGGCGTACCGGTTCGGGGACGCGGCGCCCCAGGCGCGGCCGCTGGTGCGCGAGCGGGTGGAGTAGTTGCGGACGCAGGGCGGCGCCCCAAGGCTGTGTGCATTATTCCGGGGCGTCGTCCGCCAACCAGAACCAGCGCCCATGACTGCGTAGCGCGCCCGTCAGGAACTCCGAGAAGGAGCCGGCGATTCGCTTGCACTCATGCGGGTTCGGGAATGCCTCTCGGTAACCATCGAGGATGGGATAGCGACCATCCTCCTGCGTTCCCACGTCCAGCAGCACGTAGTTGCTGTCATGCAGTGCGCAGAGGGCGTACCAGGATGCCGGTCCCCTGGAGTCGTCATCCAGGCCTCGAATGGCTACGCGCGCGCGGATGATCTTGGATAGCGGTCGGATGCGAAAAGGCGAGTCGGGCTTCCTGAACAGCTCGGCCCCATCGCAATGCAGATAGAAGGCGCGCAGGTCCGGGTCCAGACGCCAACCCACCCGCTGCTCGAATGCCTCGATTTCGGCGGGCGTCGCCGGTGGATTCGGGAAATGGTGGCGGGATATCTCCGCGAGGAGCTCCCGCATCGCTTGGGGCTCAGTCCGCATAGGGCCTGTCCGGACCTACGACGCTCCGTTGGCAGAAGCTCATGACGTCCTGCCTGCACTGCCAGGGGCCGTAATAGATGGTCGTCTTGAAGCGTCCCTGAGGACTCGCGAGCCAGGGGCCCTCCCATCGGCCAGGAGCGGGAACCGCTGAACCCGTGGTGCCGCAGCCCGTCAGGATGCTGCAAGCCAGGAAGCCGCACGCCAGGAGGGTTCGCAAGAACGCTCTCCAATGCTCTACCGACTGACCGAAGCAGCTCACCTGCCCATGCTCCCATGCCTCATGGCTGCCCGTCAGGGGGCCTCCAGTCATCGCGCGTGGTCAGATGTCCTCGGGCCTCCGCGTCCCTGGCGCGCATGGCTCGAAAGGGGGCTCTCGTGGGAAGCGACGTGGAAGACGCGCCGAGGTGTCCCCGCTGTGGTGGCCCGTTCGGTGAGGCCACCACCGTCGGAGGGAGCTTCTCCGTTCCCTGCCTCGCGTGCGGCTACGTTCAGATGGCCCCCATCTGCTACTTCCCGAGGGCCGAGTCCCTCGCGTATCGCGTCACCATCCGCTGGCCCGGTGCCTCCCCGACGCCCAGGGAGGCGGCCCTGTTGCGGCAGTTCCTCCCCGGGCTCGCGAACCTGCCCATCCCCGAGGTCCGCCGGCGCTTCGAAGGCATGCCGGAGTGGACGTCGGACGACCTCAACAAGGACGACATGCGGAGGCTCCGCGCCGCCGCGGAGGCACGCGGCTTCCCGGTGGAAGTGGTACCGCAAGGAGGGCCGGCGCCACGGGAGCCTCGCCCCGACGCGCGGCTGAGTCTCTACAGTGTCCGGTTCAAGCCCGCGTTCCACGAGGAGGGCTTCCTCTTCCTGCACTTCGGCGAGACCCGGGACAGTCTCACCCTCATCAGCCGGTCACACTCGGAGATGGTCGCCGTCCCCATGGAGCGGGGCATCGAGTTCCTCGACGAAATCGCGGCGCTCGATCCGCTGGGCATTCCCGACACTCCGGCCGGAGGCATCGACGGCATCACCCTGGAGTGCTCCATCGCGGAGGCCCAGGGGACCCGGAAGTTCACCGCGTGGAGCCCCGACCCGTGGCGGCATCCCCGGCAGCACGGCTTCGTCAAGGCACTCCTCCAGCTCGCCAGGGAACGGGTCCTGGCGCCTGGGAGCGTGGCGTACCTGGAGCAGGTCTCCGGCTACCTCAGGGGCGGACCTCGGCCGGGGCCCGGGTGAAGTCCGCCACGCGGTCGTCGAGCAGGACCTGCACCTGGCGGATGACCTGGATGCAGAGCACCGCGGCCACCAGCACGACGAGCTCCAGGGCGATGCCGGCGACCAGCGAGGAGGAGAACGCGGCGCCATCCTGTTCCGCCCGCCGGCTCATCATGTCGCTCACGCGGTTCAGGATGTTCATGGCCACCCACGCCGCCCACCAGCCCTGCAGCAGTCCCGTCCCCGCGGGGCCTCCCAGGTTCCTCCGCAGGTCGCGCACCACCTCGTACGGCTTGATGAAGTTGGCCAACGGAATGAACCAGCACCACGTCGCCCAGGAGATGGATTCCTGGCTCAGGCCCATCGTGGCAGCGGTCTGGATGGACAGGCGGAGCCAGCGCAGGAAGAAGACCGCGCTGAGCACCATGCTCAGGAGCGTCGGAACCGCCACCAGGGCGGCGAGCGTGTCGTAGGTCGTGGCGTCCTCCACCGAGGAGAAGCCGTCCTCGAGTCGGGCGTGGAGCCACACGTCCATCATCACCGAGGCGGCGGCCGTGGCCGCGCGGACCCACAGCATCCTTTCCGCCCAGCGGGCCCGCGGCGCCGCGGACGGAAGCGCCTGGAGCTGCCGCCGCTGGCAGTCGAGGCACACCTCGCTGGTGGGCAGCAGGCAGCGCTCGCAGGCGAACCGGCCGCAGCGCGGGCACGTCCGCTGGGACGGCGCGTCGGGGTGCTCGGCGCAGGCCGCCGCGGGGAGGGGCTCGGGGACGGCAAGCTCGGGCTGCATGGGACGAGCCTACCCAGCGCCTCCAGGCAGGGAAACGGGTCCCGGCCGCCCCGGAAGCCTTGCTCGGCGCTTCACCCGGACGCGGGAACGCGCCATATGTTCGCCCTGACGAGGAGCGGGTCAGGGACGCATGAACCAGGGCGAAGCGCTGTACATCCATCCGGGCGTGAAGGTCCGGCCGTGCGAGTGGGGCTACGGCGTCTTCACCGACGAGTTCATCCCCTCCGGGGAGCTCATCGAGGAGTGTCACTACCTCAAGGTGCTCCACAAGCACGCGCGCATGCCGCCGCTCGACGACTACGTCTTTCAAATCAAGTGGGGCGAGAAGGAGGAGCGCCGCGAGGGAGACTGGGTCGCCCTCGTGATGGGCTACGGGATGATCTACAACCACTCCCAGGAGCCCAACGCCGCGTATTACCGCGCCGTGGACCGCGACCTCTTCTCCTTCTACGCGCTGCGCGACATCCACCCCGGCGAGCAGATCTGCATCAGCTACGGCGAGGACTGGTGGAAGTCCCGGAACAAGGACGTGCCCCGCTGAAGGCGGACCGTGGGCGCGGCTCTCCTACACTCCGGGTGTAACGCTCCGGCCCGGGGTTGGGGAACGAAGTCGGTGAATTTCGGGGACTCCAGTCCCAGAAGGCGCGCGTATGATGCGCCGGCAATGCGGTTCGATGAACAGGTGAGGCGATGAGCGACAAGGCCGAGGACCGGCGCGACTCTCCCCGGGTCCCCATGCGGCTGAGGGTGCGCCGGGCGGGTGGTCTGGGGGACTTCGAGACCCAGGACGGAGACCTCTCGCTGGGCGGTTGTGCCTGGCATGGCTCCGGGATGGAGCCGGGCACGAAGGTGGAGGTGCGCTTCCATCTCCCCATCCTCCCCGACGAGGTCGAGGCCACCGGCGAGGTGCTCCAGGTGACCCAGGGCCCCAAGGGCCCGGCCGCGCACGTGCGCTTCCTGGACCTGCCCGTGGAGGCGGAGCTGGCCATCGCCCGTCATCTGGATGACGTGCTGAGGCAGGGCGGCGGCCGGTAGGTCCCCTCGTCGGGTCTACTGTGCGACCCGCGATTCGAGGAGGAGGACGTCATGGCGAACGACATTCCCTGGGAGCGCCTGTTCGAAGAGGCCGCGCGGGTGCGCTCGCGCGCGCACGTGCCGTACTCGCGCTTCCCCGTGGGCGCCGCCATCCTCTACTCCGACGGCGCCGTGGTGCCCGGCTGCAACGTGGAGAACGCCACGTACGGCCTCACCATCTGCGCCGAGCGCAATGCCTTCGCCGCCGGCGTGGCCCAGGGCCATGGCAAGCCGGTGGCGGTGGCCATCGTCGTGGACACGCCCGAGCCGTGCCCGCCCTGCGGCATGTGCCGGCAGGTGATGGCCGAGTTCGGCGAGTCCGACCTGCCCGTGCGCAGCCGGACGCCCAAGGGCGCCGAGGCGCGCTACACCCTGGGCGAGCTGCTGCCCCACGCCTTCACGAAGGCTTTCTTCTAGCCCTCCAAGAGAGAGGCGAGCACCCCTGTGGATCTGCTCCTGACCGGTGGCACCGTGGTGACGATGAACCGCGAGCGCGAAGTGCTCGTGGGGGCGGACGTGCTCGTCCAGGACGGGCGCGTCGCGAAGGTGGGCCGGGGCCTGAAGGCCCGGGGCTCGCGGCGGGTGGTGGACGCGACGGGGAAGGTGGTGCTGCCCGGCCTCATCCACGGCCACCTGCACGCCTGCCAGACGCTGTTCCGCGGCCGCGCGGACGGGCTGGAGCTCCTGGACTGGCTGCGCGAGCGCATCTGGCCCTTCGAGGCGTCGCACGACGCGGCGTCGCTGCGCGCGTCGGCGGACCTGACCTTCGCGGAGCTCATCCGCTCGGGCGCCACGGCGGCGCTCGACATGGGCACCGTGCACCACTACGACGCCGTCTTCGAGTCCGCGCGCGACTGCGGCTTCCGGCTGGTGGGCGGCAAGGCGATGATGGACGCGGGCGAGGGCGTGCCCCAGGGCCTGCGCGAGAGCACCGCCGACTCACTGGCCGAGAGCCTGGCGCTGCTGGAGCGCTGGCACGGCAAGCACGAGGGCCGGCTGCGCTACGCCTTCGCCCCGCGCTTCGTGCTGTCCTGCACGCCCGAGTTGCTGCGCGAGGTGGCCCGGCTCTCCCGTGAGCACGGCGTGCGCATCCACACCCACGCCAGCGAGAACCGCAAGGAGACGGAGGCCGTCCGCCGCTACACCGGGGGCCAGGACAACGTCGCCTACTTCCACACGGTGGGCCTGTGCGGGCCGCACGTGACGATGGCCCACTGCGTGTGGCTGTCCGAGGAGGAGCGCACCCAGCTGCGCGAGTCGCGCACCGTGGTGTGCCACTGCCCCGGCTCCAACCTGAAGCTGGGCTCCGGCATCGCCGACGTGCGCAGGCTGCTGAATGCCGGCGTGACGGTGGCGCTCGGCTCGGACGGGGCGCCCTGCAGCAACACGCTCGACATCTTCCACGAGATGCGGCTCGCCTCCGTGCTGCAGAACGTCAACCCGGACCACGGTCCCCGGGCCCTGGCACCCATGGAGGTGTTGGAGATGGCCACGGTGAACGGCGCCCGGGCGCTGGGCCTGGAGGACGAGGTGGGCTCGCTCGAGCCCGGCAAGCGCGCCGACATCACCGTCGTGGACACGAGCGGCCTGCACGCCAGCCCCGCACCGGACAGCGTGCTGTCCTCGCTCGTCTACTCGGCCCGGGGCAGTGACGTGACGCACGTCTTCATCGACGGCAAGCCCATGCTGAAGGACGGCGTGCTCACCACGCTGGACGCGGGGACGGTGACGGCCAACGCCAACGCGCACGTGGAGCGCATCCTCCGCCCGCGCAAGCGCGCCCGGGCCTGAGGCCCTCAGACGGGCAGCCGCACCACGAAGGACGTGGACCAGCCGGGCGTGTCCTCCACGGCGACGCGCCCGCCGTGTGCCTCGGCGGCGAGCCGGGAGAAGTACAGCCCCAGCCCGTAGCCCCGGCGGCTGTCCTTCTCGGCATCGCCCTGGATGTACTTGTCGAAGATGCGCGTGCGCGTCTCCGGAGGAATGGGCGGGCCGTCGTTGCGCACGGCCAGCCAGCGGCAGTCCGCGTCCTGGCCGGCCTCCAGCCGCACCCGCCCGCCCGTGGGGGCGTAGCGCAGCGCATTGTTGGCCAGGTTCTCCACCACGCGCACCAGCAGCTCCGAGTCGCCCACCACCTCCAGCCCCGCGGGCGCCGCCACGTCCAGGGTGAGCCGCCGGGCCCGGGCCACGCCGTCCAGCGAGCGGCGCACCTCGTTCAGCAGGTTGGCGGCCACGAAGGGCACCTTGCGCGGCTCCAGGCGGCCCTGCTCCAGGCGCGGCACGTCCATCAGGTCGGAAATCATCCGGTCCAGCCGCGCGGTGACGGCCAGGCCCGTGTGCACCGACTCGCGCAGCACGCCCGTGGACGGCACCTCCTGCTCCATCCAGGACAGCGTCATCGTCAGCGCCGACAGGGGCGAGCGCAAATCGTGGACGAGGAACTGCGTGAGCTGCTCCTTGTCGGCCTGCAGCGCCTGGAGCTCGTCGTTCTTCGCCTGCGCGTCGCGCAGCATCCGCTCGATGGTGCGCCGGGCCTCCTCCACGTCCTGGAAGCGCCGGGCCTCCAGCGCCCGGTCCACCTCGGCGCGGCTGAGGGCCACCGCGAGCATCCGCAGCCGGCCGGGGCCGTAGTGGCTCACCGCCGCCACCATCAGCAGCACCACCAGGGCGATGACCACCGCGCCCCAGCCCACGCCCGCCTGGCGCATCAGCGCGCCCTGCGCCAGCGCGGACAGGAGCGCCGTGCCGAAGACGACGCTGCGCCGCAGCGTCAGCCCGCTCAGCGCCACCACCAGCGCGAACAGCCCCAGGCTGAAGCCCGCCACCCCGGCGGGGAAGGGGGAGATGGGCAGGGCCAGGTGCTGGAGCCCGTACACCAGCGCCACGTCCACCGGCGACTGCACCACGCCCAGCCACCGGGCCACGGGCCGCCGCCGCAGCGCGAACAGGGCCGCCGCCACCGCCACGTACGGCCCCAGCAGGGCCGGGTAGGGCGCCCAGTCCTCGCCTCCGGACAGCCACAGCACGGTGCTGATGGCCAGGAAGAGGGCCGCGCCCACCAGCCGGACGGCCGCTCCCGCGCCGAGCACGCTCCGCCGCTGGGCGTCCACCGCCCGCGTCAGCGCGTCATCGAAGGTGCTCGGGGGGGAAGACGTCGACACGAGGGAATCGGTTTTCCCCGCTTCCTCCTCCCGGGGCAAGTTCCGGATGCGGGGGCGGGCC
>NZ_JABBJJ010000045.1 GCF_012933655.1 Pyxidicoccus fallax
GGCGGGTGCCCATCCTGAATGGCGAGAGCTTCGACCCGTTCGCGCCACGCCTGGGCCTCTTCGACCTCGTGCTCATGAATGGCGTCGTGGAGCACATCCCCCTGAGCGTGCCGGGCCTGCGCCAGCGCGTCCTCCGGAGCGCGTGGGCGGCGGTGCGCCCCGGGGGCTACCTCGTCATCAACGACACGCCCAACCGGCTGTGGCCCGTCGACGGGCACTCCACGCAGCTGTGGTTCGTGCCCTGGACGAAGCCGGGCTCCGCGTGGGCGTACCGGCGGGCCGTGAAGCTGGGGCGGCATGCGGACTCGCCCACCAGCGCGCCGGGACCGCTGGGCCTGGAGCAGGTGGGGGCCTGGGGAGCGACGTACCCGGAGCTGCTCGGGTATCTGGGCGGCGAGGACGCGGTGGAGTGCATCAACCTCCTCCCGGGACACTCCGAGCGGGTGAGCTACGTGGACGCGGGCTCGCCCCGGCGGCAGAAGCTGGAGAAGCTGCTCCACGCGACGCTGGTGCCCGCGCTGCGCATGCCGCTCACCGCGTTCGCGCCGTCGCTCAACAACCTCGTGCTGCGCAAGCGGACGGCGGGGTAGGGGCTCAACCGCGCCGCTTCGAGCCCAGGCGGGCCCCGGGAGAGTCCGGTTCCCGGGGCAGGTGTCTCAGCCCCATCCAGCCGAGCGCCGCGACATGGCGCGCCACGTGGTCGATGGAGAAGGCCTTGCCTTCGGCCGCCCACCACTGGCCCACCTGCGTCACCATGCCCACCAGCGCATTGGCGTAGATGGGCGCGACCTTGGGGTTGTACCCGGCGCGCTCGAACTCGCTGCGGAAGATGTCGCCCACGCGCTGCGCCAGGTCGTCGATGACGCGCGTCAGGCCCCGGCGCGCGGTGGCCAGGGGTGAGTCGCGGGTGAGCACCGCGAAGCCCGCGGGCTCCTCCTTCGCGTACGTCATGAAGGCCAGCACCGCGGCCTCGAAGCGCTCGCGCGGCGTGCCCTGGGAGATGCTCTCCGACATGCGCGCCACCAGGTCGTCCATCTCCCGGTCCACGATGGCGGCGTAGAGGCCCTCCTTCGCGCCGAAGTGCTCGTAGACGATGGGCTTCGACACGCCTGCCTGCTGGGCAACCTCCTCGATGGAGGTCGCCTCGTAGCCATGCGAGGCGAAGACCCCCCGCCCGACCTCCATCAACTGGACCCGCCGGTCGGCGGCGGAAAGCCGTTTCTTCTTCGCCAAGTTGATCTCCAACCTACTCGCGAGTAACTTACCCAACCGAAACCTACTGGACAGTAACCATACAGCGCGGCTGGAGCCCCCCATGTACCTCGCCACCTGCGGAGCCGTCTTCCTGGCCGCATACCTGCTCAATATCCTCACGATTACAGTGGGTTACCACCGGGGGCTCGCGCACAAGGCGGTGCGCCTGCACCCGGCCCTGCGCGGGCTGGTGATTGCCGGGGGCAACTGGCTGACGGGGTTGGATCCCAAGGCGTGGGTGGTGATGCACCGGCTCCACCACGAGCACTCCGACACGCCGCTGGATCCGCACTCGCCCGTCAACGTGGGCATCCTCGGCATCGGGATGGAGCAGCTGCGCAGCTACAAGCGCGTCATCGTGGGGCTGCTGAAGAACGAGCCGGAGTACACGCGCTATGCGAAGGACCTCGACTTCCCGCTCAACACGCTGAACCGCACGGGGCGCTGGTACCTGCCGTACGTCCTGCACGGCGTCGTCGGGCTGGCGCTGGGGCTCGGCATCGGCTGGCTGCTCGGGGCCGCGTACTTCCTGGGGATGATGAGCCACCCGGTGCAGGGCGGCCTCGTCAACTCGCTGGGGCACGCGGTGGGCGGGCGCAACTTCGACACGTCCGACAACTCGCGCAACAACCATCTGGCCGCGTGGCTCATCTTCGGCGAGGGCTTCCAGAACAACCACCACCGCTACCCGGGGTCGGCGTCCTTCTCCTACCACCGGCACGAAATCGACCTGGGCTACGGCGCCTGTGTGCTGCTGGAGAAGCTGGGGCTCGCCACCATCCAGCGGGATTACCTCATCCCCCGTCCGCCGGGCGTGTCGGCCACGGAAGCGCAGGCCCGGTCCTGACCGCCCGGGCGGTGGAGAAGCCGAAGCTGCGGGGCGTGCTGCACCAGTTCGCCGCCGTGGCCGCGCTCGGAGCGGGTGGGGTGCTCGTGTCGATGGCGCCCACGCCTCGGGCCGCGACGGCGGCGGCGCTGTATGCCGTCAGCCTGGTGGTGTTGTTCTCGGTGAGCGCGACGTACCACCGGGTGGACTGGGCCCCACGAGGGCGGGCGTGGATGCGGCGCATGGACCATGCGTCCATCTTCATCCTCATCGCGGGCACGTATACGCCCGTCGCGCTGCTGGGCGTGTCCGGTGCGGCCGGTGACAGCCTGCTCGTCGCCATCTGGTGCGGCGCGCTGGTGGGCGTGTTGCAGTCGCTGTTCTGGGTGCACGCACCGAAGGCGGTGACGGCGGCGCTGGCCGTCGGGGTGGGCTGGACGCTGGTGCCGTACCTGGATGAGGCGCGCCAGGCGCTTGGTGCCGCGGAGCTCTCACTCATCCTGGCGGGCGGCGTCGCCTACACCACGGGGGCGCTCGCGTATGCCCTGAAGCGGCCGGACTTGAGGCCCGGCGTGTTCGGGTACCACGAGCTCTTCCACGCGCTCACGCTCGTGGGGGCCGGGCTCCACTTCGCGGTGGTGCTGCGGCTCGTGCGAGCCGCGAGCACGTAGGCACGCGCCCATTGCGTCTCGGGATTGACCTACGCTGGGGGCAATGGACGCCATCAAGAAGCTGACCGCCATCGCCACGGCCGCGATGAAGCCGCTCGCGAAGGCGGGCGGCTTCACGAAGAAGGACCTGACCTGGCGCCGCCGCCATGGGGAGACGCTCCAGGTCCTCAACGTGCAGCGCTCTCATGGCAACACCGCGAGCGAGGCCCGCTGCTACGTGAACGTGGCCCTCTCCTTCGACGCGCTCTACCGGCTGGAGGACCGGCCCATCCCGGAAGCACCGAAGGAGCACGAGTGTCACTTCCGCGAGCGGATGGAGCACCTCGTCCCGGGCGCTCC
This sequence comes from Pyxidicoccus fallax, assembly GCF_012933655.1. Taxonomy (GTDB): domain Bacteria; phylum Myxococcota; class Myxococcia; order Myxococcales; family Myxococcaceae; genus Myxococcus; species Myxococcus fallax. Next base: position 3,091 of record NZ_JABBJJ010000045.1, read on the forward strand.
CTCCGAGTGGGACGTGGACATGGATACCGATGAGGCCGTGCTGACGGCGCGACTCTCGGAGGCCCTGGGGCGCGCCGCCGCGTTCCTCGACGCGGTGGATGGACCCGCGAAGCTCCTGCACCAGCACGCGCTGGACTACGGCGCCCAGCTCTTCCTGCGCGCCCAGCTCCGCTATGTGATGGGCGACCTGGATGGCGCCCTCGCCGACGTGCGCGGCGGCGTGGAGTTCTTCGCTGACCGGGGACTCACCCTGGAGCGGCAGCTTCGCGCGCTGCACCTCACGCAGCTCGCATCACGTGCCGGAGTGAAGACGTAGCGGTGGCGGGTTTCAGAAGACCGAGAGGCCGGTGAGCGTGGTGAACCGGTCCAGCGCCTCCACTCCCGCCACCGAGTTCCCCCGCGCATCGAGCCCGGGGCTCCAGACACAGAGGCCGCAGAGGTTGGGGATGACGGCGATGATGCCGCCGCCCACGCCGCTCTTGCCGGGCAGGCCGACGCGGTAGGCGAAATCGCCCGCGGCGTCGTAGGTGCCGCAGGTGAGCATGACCGCGTTCACCTGCTTGGCCTGGCTCCGCGTGAGCAGCCGCTCTCCTCCGGCGCGCTGGCCATGCCGGGCCAGGAAGCCACAGGCCCGAGCGAGGTCCGCGCAGCTCGCCGAGAGGGAGCACTGCCAGAAGTAGTGGTCCAGCACATCCGCGACGGGGTTCTCGATGTTTCCGTAGCTGGCCATGAAGTGTGCCAGGGCGGCATTGCGGTGGCCGTGCGTGGCCTCGGAGGCGGCGACGACGGGGTCGAAGTCCAGCGCCGGGTTGCCGCTCTCCACGCGGAGGAACTCGCGCAGCACGCCCCGAGCATCACCGGTGAGCCGGAGCAGCCGGTCGGTGATGACGAGCGCCCCCGCGTTGATGAACGGGTTGCGCGGGATGCCCTGCTCGTACTCGAGCTGGACGAGGGAGTTGAACGGATTGCCCGAGGGCTCCTTGCCCACGCGGCGCCAGACGGCGTCACCGTCCCGGGCGAGTGTGAGGGCGAGGGTGAAGACCTTGGAGATGCTCTGGATGGAGAAGGGCACGCGCCAGTCGCCGACGCCGAAGAGCTGGCCGTCCACGGTGGCCAGCGCCATGCCGAAGCGGCCCGGGTCCACGGCCGCGAGCGCGGGAATGTAGTTGGCCACACGCCCCTGACCGATGAGGGGCCGGACCGCGGTCGCCACCTCATCGAGTACCGCCTGGTAGTCCATCACGTGCTCGTTCACCTCGGGGGCGCATGATAGCCGCGATGGCGCGGGCCTCCGCGTGGAACGCGTCCGCCGCGAAAAGAGCACGGGCCATCAAACGGGCGCCGGACGCCACCGCTACCTTCCTCCGCGTCGTTCCACACGAGACCGCGGAGACGTGAAGATGCATGCGGAGTACCTGAGGCAGGACGAAGAGCTCGTCATCATCGGCCCGGCGTTGCGGACCTCACCCGAGCAGGCCGGCCAGGACATCCCCCTCCACTGGCAGCGCTTCATGCGGGAGCATCTGCCCTCGCTGAAGGACGTGCACGACGTCTACGCGGTCTATTGCGACTACGAGCGCGACCACCGGGGCCCCTACACGATGGTCATCGGCACGCGGGTGAGCGCGGACGCCCCGGTGCCCGAAGGCCTGCGCAGGGTGGTCATCCCCCGTGGGGAGTATGCACGCTTCATGACCCGGGGCGACCCGGCCCAGGCCGTCGTACGCACCTGGGCCCACGTGTGGGACGGCTGGGAGCGGCGCGGAGAGCGGCGCTATGTCGCCGACTTCGAGCGCCATGCCGTGTCCGCCATGGCCCGCGGAACCACCGAGGCGGAGGTGTGGGTGGGCCTGTCCTAATCCGCGATGCGGACGCGGACCTCGGTGAGCAGGTCCTCCTCCGGGGTCCGCTCGGGGTCGTTGAGGTAGTGCTCGATGACGGCGTCCGGCGCCGGCTCATACCCGCTGGTGGGGAACCACCGTCCGATGACCTCGAGGTACGTCTCGCCCAGCCGCGCGTAGGACCCGCGGTGCAGCCCGACGGCGTATGTGCCCCCGGGAAGGGTCATGACCTCGACCTCGTCCGTGGCGGCGAAGTCCTCGGCGACGGCGACACACGCGTCGAAGCGCAGCAGGGCTTCCGGTGTGACGGCGGGGTCGTCCGGGCACACGCCATAGAGCACGGGCTCCGAGCCCAGAAACCCGTGACGCGCGGCCCACGTCATCAACCGCTGCCAGAGCTGGCCGACGTCCGCATAGCTGCCACGGTGTCGCATGAAGGCCACGCGCAGCGCCGGATGGGTGCGAACCCGGACCTCCACTCCGGGTCCACCGGCATGGGCCTGCTGCCAGTCGAGGACGCGTGACGCGGGCTGCTCACGGAACTCGGACGGAGGCACGCCGAAGCGCGCGATGAAGGCGCGGGTGAAGGCCTCGTGGGATTCGTAGCCCGCATCGAGAGCGACCTCGAGGAGGCGCACGTCGCCATCGGCGCGGAGCCTGCGCGCTGCCCGCTCCAGACGCAGGCGGCGCACGTGCTCCATCACGGTCTCTCCCATCTGCGCGCGGAAGATGCGGTGGAAGTGGTGCAGCGAGAAGTTCGCCACCCGTGCCAGGGCGGTGGGGTCGACGGGCTCGTCCAGGCGCTCTTGCAGCACCTGCTGGGCCCGCAGCAACCGCCGCTGGTAGTCGGCTTCAGTCGTATGTCGGCGGGGCATCGCAGGTGACTCTATAGTGTTCGCCTCCACGCCGATGAAAGGAGTGCGCCATGCACGAGGGCTCCTGCCTCTGCGGGGCTGTTCGTTTCGAGGTCACCTGCGCCTTGCCCCCGCCTGCCGCCTGTCACTGCTCACAATGCCGGAAGCAGTCGGGGCATTTCTGGGTGTCCACCGACGTTCCCCGTTCCGCGGTGACGATCCACGGTGCGGAAAAGCTGACCTGGTTCCGCTCCTCCGAGAAGGTGCGGCGCGGTTTCTGCTCCACCTGCGGCTCCTTCCTCTTCTGGGACCCGCTCCAGAGCGAGAAGGACATCATCGCCATCGCCATGGGCGCGTTCGACAAGCCCACGGACACGCGACTGGCGAAGCACCTCTTCGTGGCGCACAAGGGCGATTACTACGAGATCACGGACGACCTGCCGCGGCACCAGGGGTAGGACCGCGCCACGGGGCTCAGCCCACGGCTCCGGGCTCGAAGCGCGCGAGGAAGACCTTGAACTGCAGCGAGACGAAGAGCGTCTTTGGCGCCACGAGCCCGGTCCGAGCGAGCATCGCGAACAGGGCGGCATCGGACTCGATGGGCCGCATCGCCGCGAGGTGCTCGCGCCGGTGAGCCAGCTCTTTCGAGGGGATTCCATACGCCCGCCACCGCCGCATCTCCACGTTCGTCAGTTCGGGGTCCGGGCCGATGCGGCAGCCCACGACGAGGGGCGCTCCGGGCTTGAGCCGCCGGGTCACCTCCCGCAACAGCTCGACGCGGGCCTCCTCGCCCTCCACGTGGTGCAGCACCCCCATCATCTGCGCGCCATCGAACAGGGGCCCCGCGGGTAGCGTGTGCAGCTCGCCCACGTGCAGGTGCGTGCGTGATAGCAGGCCCTCGTCCTCCAGGCGCTTGCGGGCGACGGCGAGCATGGGCTCGGAGGGGTCCACGCCGGTGAAGCGCCAGCCCGGCACGTCGAAGCGCTGGTAGGGCAGCAGCTCCGCGCCCGTGCCCAGCCCCACGAAGAGCAGCGACGCCGCGTCCTGGCCGTCGAGCCGGGCGGCCAGCGCACTGGCGCCGAGCTCATACCCGATGTGGAAGCCGGCCATGCTGATGGCCGTCTGGGCGTCGTAGATGGCGGCGCGGTCGGCGCCAAAGCCCGGCACGACATGGTGGATGGAATGAGTGGAGTGTTCGTGAGCCATGACGTGTCCTCGTGATGCCCGCGGGAGGCGGGCGACTGGAGGGAAGGATGCGTCGTGACTCTGGTTCGCGGGAGAGCGGGGATTCAGATCCGATCGGCGGAAACTCGGGTCCCGCTGGGCCGTGTCGCCGCGCGGTCGCGGCTCAGGCCGTGTCGCGGGTGGCGGAGCGGAGGTGGTCGATGAACGCGCGCAGCGCCGGGGCCATCTGCCGCTGCCGTGGGTAGCAGAGGAAGAGGCCAGGGAAGGGCGCGGACCACGCCTCCAGCAACGGAACCAACCGACCGTCCGCGAGGTAGGGGCGGACCACCTGGTCGACGGCGAAGTGGATGCCCAGGCCGGCGAGCGCGGCGCGGAGCGCGAAGTCCTTGCTGTTGACGATGAGCGGTCCATCGACGGCCACCTCGAACCACGCGTCGTCCTGCCAGAACTCCCAGTGGTAGGGCGTCGCCGTGCCGGGCCAGCGCCAGCGGATGCAACTGTGCGCCGTGAGGTCCTGGGGCGTGCGCGGCGTGCCACGGCGTGCCAGGTAGTCGGGCGAGGCCACGGCAATCTGGCGCAGTTCCGGCCCCAGCCGCACGGCGACGAGGTCTCGCTCGATGACCTCGCCCAGGCGGATGGCGGCATCGAAGCCGCCGGCCACGAAGTCGTTCACCGTGTCGTCGACCGTCAGGTCCAGCACGACCTCCGGGTAGGCGGCGTGGAAGCTCGCGAGCACGGGCTCCACGTACTGCTCCACCGCCGAGCGGAAGGACACCACCCGCACCGTGCCCGAGGGCCGCCCGTTCGTGCGCCGCACCTGTCCCACGGCCGCGCCCAGCTCGGCGACGGCCGGTCGCAGCCGGCCGAGCAGCGTCTCTCCGGCTTCGGTGAGGGCGACGCTACGCGTGGTGCGATTGAGCAGGCGCACGCGAACGCGCTCCTCCAGCCCGCGCACCATCTGGCTGAGGGCCGAGGGAGTGACGCCGAGGCGCTCTGCGGCGCGGCTGAAGCTCCGGGTCTCGGCCACGGCCACGAAGGCGCGCAGCTCACTGAACTCGCGTGGGGAGAGGAGCGGATCCATGCGGATATTTTAACTGTACTAACAAGACTTGTGACATTGCTCCCCATTGTTCAGCGCGGAGAGGGGAGTCATATGAGGTCCCACACACAAGGGAGCCCCCTATGAAGACCTGGTTCATCACTGGCATTTCCCGTGGCCTTGGCCTGGCGCTGGCGCGGGCGGCCCTTTCCCGGGGAGACACCGTCATCGGCACCGTCCGCGGTGGCGCGCCGAAGCTGCCGGCCGGCCCCGGACGGCTGCATGTGCTGGAGCTCGAGCTGTCCGACGCCCGCGCAGTGGAGGCCACCGTGGCGAAGGCCTTCGAGCTGGCGGGACGCATCGACGTCATCGTCAACAACGCCGGCTACGGCCTGCTCGGGACGGTGGAGCAGGCCACGGACGCGGAGGTGGAGCGGCTGTTCACGGTCGACGTCTTCGGCCCGTTCCGCGTCATCCGCGCCGCCCTGCCGCGCCTGAGGGCCCAGCGCTCCGGGCACATCGTCAACATCACCTCCATCGCGGGGCGGGCGCCGGGGACGGGCTCGGCGCTGTACGCGGCGGCGAAGTTCGCGCTGGAAGGGCTGTCGGCCAGCCTCGCCCAGGAGGTGGCATCGCTCGGTATCCGTGTGACGGCCGTGGCACCCGGCGCGTTCCGCACGGACTTCCTCTCCGCGCATTCCATTCGCAAGAGCGAGGCGCCGGGGAGCGACTACGCCGCGACGGTGGGACGGACGACGAAGGCGTTCGACGACATGGCGGGAAAGCAGCTCGGGGACCCGGAGAAGGGCGCCGCCGCCATCCTCGCGGCCGTGGACGCCGAGCACCCACCGCTGCACCTGCTGCTGGGCTCGGATGCGCTGCGGCGGGCCCGGGAGAAGCTCGACGTCGTCATCGAGGAGATGAACGCTTGGGAGGCCGTGACGCGCGGCACCGACTTCACGAGTTGAGCGTGTTTCTCGCCCGCAGCATGATTCCCGGCGCCTGTCGGCGGTCGCCCTCCGGCGGCGCGATGGGCCTCGACCCGGGAGACATCATGCGAAACATCGTGGCGCGTCTGGCTGTGCTGTCATTGGTGACGTTCGGAGGGCCCGCGCTGGCCGCGGACAAGTCCGCCGGGCCCGCGGTGAAGCCCCTCACGCAGCAGGACCTGGAGAACCATGCGGGCGCGGGCTGCACCCTGGACAAGGGGAAGGCGACCTACCTCATCGACGATCTCGAGAAGGGCGTGGTGCGGGTGGATGGGAAGGTCATCGAGCTCAAGCCAGCCAAGGCGGACAGCAACCTGTCCCAGCTCGAGAAGAAGGGCGACACCTTCCAGTACTCCGACGCCAGCGTGGGGCTCACCGTCGAGGTCGCGATGGTCACGAGCAAGGCGGCGAAGCTCACGGTGACGAAGGACGGCAAGACGACGACCGTGACGAAGCTGACGCTGTCCTGCGGCGACTGAGCCGCGGGGCATCCGCGGGTCGAACACCATCACGCTGGAGCGTTCGCTCCCTCCTTCGGGGGATCTCCCCTCATGCCTGGCGCACTACCGTGAGTGCGCGAACGGGACCTGCGCGGTGCAGCCAACTGTGCCGCGCGTGGACCTGGCATCCCTGGCATCGAGCCGGGGCACCCGAAGGAAGACCTGATGAGCACCTTCACCACGGCGGATGGCTGCAGGCTGGACTACCACCTCGCGGGCTCCATCACGAGCGAGCGCACCCTGGTCCTGCTGCACGGCTGGTCGCAGTCGCGCGCGATGTTCGATCGAGTGATTCCCATGCTGGCCCGGCACTACCGTGTCGTCAGCTACGACCAGCGAGGCCACGGGGAATCCGGCCGCCCGCCGCACGGCGCTCGCATCGCCCGGCTCGCGCGTGACCTCGACGAGCTCCTGACGCACCTTCAAATCGAGCAGGCGGACTTCGCGGGCCACTCCATGGGCGCCTCGGTGCTGTGGAGCTACCTCGACCTGTTCGGCTCCGCGAAGGTGAGCTCGCTGGTCATCATCGATCAGCCCAGTGCCTGCACCCTCCTTCCCTGGCTCGACAAGGCCAGTGCGTCCGAGGTGGGGGCCATCGTGGACTTTTCCGGTGCCGAGGCCTTCTGCAAGGGCTTCATGGGGCCCGACGCGGCGAGCGTGCGGCACCAGTTCCTCGCCTCCATGCTCACCCGGCGGATTCCCGCCGAGGACCTGGCGTGGCTCTACCAGGAGAACCTCAAGCTCGACGGCGGCTTCGGCTCACGGCTGCTGCTGGACCACCTCATGCAGGACTGGCGCGACGTGCTGCCACGCATCGACGTGCCGACGCTGGTGCTCGCGGGCGAGGTCAGCCACGTCAATCCGGCGTCGCAGAAGTGGAGCGCCGAGCACATTCCCGGAGCCCGGCTGCATGTCTTCACCGCGGAGGAGGGGGGCGCGCACTTCCCGTTCTTCGAGCGGCCGGAGACCTTCGCGGTCGCCTTGCGCTCCTTCCTCGACGCCCAGCCAGCGCCGCGTGCTCGGGCACGCACCGTCTCCTGACGCGCTGTTTCCAACTCGTCGGACTCCCCCGAATGAGGGAGGCCGCGCGCCCCTTATCCGCGATACAAGCGCGTTACATCAGCGAATAGGGTGGGACCGGTGCAACGCCTCTTCTCGATGTTTCCCGCTGGCGGTCCCGGGGCCGGGTTGCTGTTGCTGCGTCTGGCGGTTGCCCTGTCCCTGCTGCTCCACCCCTCCGGCGGACCTCTGATGCAGGCGATGCTCGCGCTCCCCGCGATTGGACTCTGCCTCGGAGTCCTGACACCGCTCCTCGCGACCGTGTGCTTCCTGTTCTCCTTCCACGACTTCCTCGTCGTCGGCGGCGCGACCCTTCCCGAGACGGGCATCCGGTTCCTCATCACGGGCGCGTTGGCGCTCCTCGGTCCCGGAGCGCTCTCGCTGGACGCGCGGTTGTTCGGAAGACGCGTCATCACCGTGCCGCCGCGCAAGAATCAAGGCGTCGGAGAGTAGCGGGCCGGCGGGACTTCGCTCCCTCTTTTGGGGGAGTCGAGACATGCGCTTTCGGGTGTTTCACGTCAATTTCAGACGCTCTACTGTGTCTGACATCACCCCCACCGAAAGAGGAAACACTCTCATGCTGCCCAAGGCTACCCCTACGCCCGGAAAGGGCCTGCTGACGCCCACCGACCACGCCCTGATCCTGATCGATCACCAGTCGCAGATGACCTTCGCGACGCACTCGATTGATATCGCGACGCTGCGCAACAACACCGCGTTGATCTCCAAGGCCGCCGCCGGCTTCCGCGTTCCGACCCTGCTGACCACGGTCGCGGAGAAGAGCTTCTCGGGGCCGCTGTTCCCGGAGATCACCGAGGCGTTCCCCGAGGCGAAGGTCTACGACCGCACCAGCATGAACGCCTGGGAAGACAAGCAGGTGATTGCCCAGGTCAACGCGTTCGAGAAGGAGCGGCTGGTGTTCGCGGGCCTGTGGACGGGCGTGTGCATCGTGGGGCCCGTCCTGTCGGCCATCGACCAGGGCTTCAAGACGTTCGTCATCACCGATGCCTGCGGTGACGTTTCCGACGAGGCCCACGAGCGCGCGGTGGCGCGGATGGTCCAGGCCGGCGCGGCTCCGATGACCAGCCTCCAGTACCTGCTCGAGCTGCAGCGCGACTGGGCACGTGAGGCCACGTATGGCCTGACCACCGGCATCGCCAAGATCCACGGCGGCGGCTACGGCATCGGCATCCAGTACGCCAAGACGATGTTCGGAGCCTCCGAAGGCGGTCACTGATTGATGGCCATGCGGCCATCGGACGTCTCAAGCGATAACGATTGTCTCCGGCGCGGATCGCCGGAATGGGAAGGACTGTACCGATGGCCGACATGATCGTCAGAAATGCCCGGATCACCACCCTGGACCGGGACAACCCATCGGCAACGGCGCTGGCTGTCGCCGGTGGCAACGTGCTGGTGGTCGGCGACGAGGCCTCGGTGATGGCGCATGCCACCGCCGGGACTCGCGTCATCGATGCCGGGGGCCGGCGCCTGATTCCCGGCCTCAATGACAGCCACCTGCATCTGATTCGCGGTGGCCTGAACTACAACATGGAGCTGCGCTGGGACGGCGTGCGCACGCTGGCCGACGCGATGGCCATGCTGAAGGAGCAGGTGGCGCGGACGCCGGCGCCGCAGTGGGTGAGGGTGGTGGGCGGCTTCAGCGAGCACCAGTTCGCCGAGAAGCGGCTGCCGACGCTGCGCGAGCTCAACGAGGCCGCGCCAGAGACGCCGGTCTTCATCCTGCACCTGTACGACCGGGCACTCCTCAACCGCGCCGCCTTGCACGCGGTCGGCTACACCAAGGACAGCCCCGAGCCGCTCGGTGGGCGGATCGAGCGCGACGCGGCCGGCAACCCCACCGGCCTGCTGCTGGCCAAACCCAATGCGCTCATCCTGTACGCGACGCTGGCGATGGGGCCGAAGCTGCCGCCGGAGTTCCAGCTCAACTCCACCCGTCACTTCATGCGCGAGCTGAACCGCCTGGGCATCACCTCGGTCATCGATGCCGGCGGAGGCTTCCAGAACTACCCGGAAGACTACGAGATCATCCAGAAGCTGCATGCCGACGGCGAGCTGACGGTGCGCATCGCCTACAACCTGTTCACCCAGAAGAAGGGTGGGGAGCTCGCGGACTTCGACAGGTGGTCGAAGATGCTGAAGCCGCTCCAGGGCGACGGCATGCTGCGCCACAACGGCGCTGGCGAGATGCTGGTCTTCTCGGCGGCGGACTTCGAGGACTTCCGCGAGCCGCGCCCGGAGCTTCCGAAGGGCATGGAGGGCGAGCTGGAGGACGTGGTGCGCCTGCTGGCGCAGCGCCGCTGGCCGTTCCGCATCCATGCCACCTATGACGAGAGCATCAGCCGCGTGCTCGATGTCTACGAGAAGGTGAACCGCGAGGTGCCCTTCGACGGGCTGCACTGGTTCATCGACCACGCGGAGACGATCTCCGAGCGCAACATCGAGCGCGTGCGCGCGCTGGGCGGCGGTATCGCCATCCAGCATCGCATGGCGTACCAGGGCGAGTACTTCGCGGAGCGCTACGGCGCCGCGGCGACCCGGAACACGCCGCCCGTGCGCAAGATGCTGGCCGCGGGCCTGCCGGTCGGCGCCGGCACCGATGCCACGCGCGTGGCCAGCTACAACCCGTGGGTGTCGCTGTACTGGCTCGTCACCGGCCGCACCGTGGGCGGGCTGGCGATGTATGGCGATGACAACCTGCTGGAGCGGGAAGAGGCGCTGCGCCTGTACACGCACGGCAGCGCCTGGTTCTCCCATGAGCAGGATCGCAAGGGCGTGCTGAAGGCCGGCCAGTATGCCGACTTCGCGCTGCTGTCCTCGGACTTCCTCCACGTGCCGGAAGAGGCCATCAAGGACATCACCAGCGTGCTGACGGTGATGGGGGGCAGGGTGGTGCACGGCAGTGGGGACTTCGGCCCGCTCGCGCCCGTGCTGCCCAGGCCCATGCCGGACTGGTCTCCGGTGAACCGGTTCGGTGGCTACCAGGGCGGCACCCCGGCGCAGGTCCGGGCCCAGTTCGCCCAGGCGCAACGGCATTCGCACGCACCCGGAACGTCGTGCGCGGCGCATGGCGGCGGCAAGGCTCATGCAACGCACGCTCCGGCGCGGGGTGGCGGGCTGCTCGACTTCTGGGGCGCCTGGGGATGCTTGTGCCATGCCTTCTGACGCTCCGTCGGCTGGGGCCTGGGCCCCGCTTCGCCATCCCCCGTTTCGCGCGCTCTGGCTGGCCGTCCTGGCCAGCAACGTAGGGACCTGGGTCCAGGATGTCGCCGCCTCCTGGTTCATGTCGGAGCGCACGAGTTCACCGCTGATGGTCGCCGCGGTGCAGTCCGCGACGACGCTGCCGGTCGTGGCGTTCGCGCTCGTCGCCGGCACGCTGGCGGACATCGTCGACCGCCGGCGGTACCTGCTCGTGGCGCAACTGTGGATGCTCTTCATGGCCACGATGGTGGCCCTGCAGGCCCATGCTGGCCGGCTCGAGGCCTGGTCCCTGCTGTGCCTGACGTTCGCGCTCGGCACGGGTGCGGCGATGGCAATGCCCGCCCAGGCGGCGACCACCGCTGACCTGGTCCCGCGCCCGATGCTGGCGCCCGCGGTGGCGTTGAGCTCCATCGGTGTGAACATCGCGCGCTCCCTCGGCCCGGCCCTGGGCGGGTTGGTCGTGGCGCGATTCGGAGCGGCCTGGGCGTTCTCACTGAATGCGCTGTCGTTCCTGGCCGTGGTGTTCGTGCTGTGGCGGTGGAAGCCGGCGAAGTCCGTCTCGACGCTGCCCGTCGAGTCCTTCGGCGGCGCACTGCGCGCGGGGTTGCGCTACGCGCTGCAGGCCGGCGAGTTCCGGTCGGTGCTCATCAAGTCGGCCTGCTTCTTCGTGTTCGCCAGCGCGCTCCCCGCGCTGATGCCCATCGTGGTCCGGCAGGAGCTCTCCGCCGGGGCGGGCACCTATGGATTGTTGCTGGGATTCATCGGCGCGGGAGCCATCGGGGGGGCCATCGCCCTGCCGAAGCTGCGCGAGCGGTTCGATGCGGACACGCTCGTGCCAGCGGCGACCCTGATCTACGCCTGCTCCATGCTGGTCCTGGCGGGCATCCGCGACGTGCGGCTGCTCTGCGTGGCGATGCTGGCCAACGGCGCTTCGTGGCTCACCGTGCTGTCCTCGCTGCAGACCGCCGCGCATGTCTCGGTCCCCGCGTGGGTCCGTGCCCGGGCGCTGTCGCTCTACATCGTCGTCTTCTCGGCGGGCATGGCGGGAGGCAGCCTCATCTGGGGCACGGTCGCGCAGCAGGCGGGCACCGGCATCGCGTTGACGGTGGCGGCGATCCTGGCGGTGCTCGCGGGTGTCTTCTCGCTGCGGTTCCGTCTGAGCGCCGCCATGGCGCGGGACAACACCCCGTCCGCCCATTGGGCGCGGCCGGCCGTGGCCGAAGGAATCGACCATGCCCGGGGGCCGGTGCTCGTGACGGTGGAGTACCTCATCGAGCCAGCGGACCGGGAGGAGTTCCTGCATCACCTCCACCAGCTCGGAGGCACCCGCCGGCGCGACGGCGCGGTGCAGTGGGGCGTGATGGAGGACGCCGCGCAGCCGGGCCGCTTCCTCGAATACTTCATCGTCGATTCCTGGCTGGAGCACCTCCGCCAGCATGAGCGTGTCACCCACGAGGAGCAGCGCTTGCAGGACAGGATTCGCGCCCTGCATCGCGACGCACAACCGCCGTCCGTGCGCCACTTCGTCGGGGCCACGCCGTCGAGCCCCCACGCTGTCGTCTTGGAGAACGTCTCGTGAACTGGAAATTCTGCGTTGGCCTGCTGCTCGGCTTCGCCATCGGCCTGGGTTGCCGCTGGCTGGGCATTCCCGTACCCGCGCCGCCGGTGCTGGTGGGTGCCTCGCTCGTGGTCGCCATGACGAGCGGCTACCTGCTGGCCGACAAGTTCCTCGCGGCGCACCCCGCGCGTCATCGCCAGAACTGCGGTGGGCCCAGCGGCGACACCCAGGAGAAGCTCACATGATGCAGCTCATGGTCGGTCCTGTCCTGGCGTTGGCCATCGGTGCCGGCTGCCGCCTGCTCGACATCCCGTTGCCGGCGCCGCCGAAGCTGCAAGGCGCGCTGCTGGTGGTGGCGATGACCGTCGGCTTCCTGGTCGGAGACAAGCTCCTGGGCTGAGCGGACACCCCCGGCATCACGTGAGCTCCGGCGGGCCGGGCGTCCCACCGTGGAAAATGGGGCCGAAATCGATTTTTTAAACGCGGGAGGCTCCTGGGGATTCTCCGGGCATTCACGACGCACACGGGCCCGCTCACCGGGCCCTCGGAGCCCTTTCCATGAAGACCGCCCACGCCGCGGCTGCCGCGCTGTTCGCCTCGCTCACCCTGCCCACGCTTGCCCATGCCGCGGAGCGCATGCCCTCCGGTCCCCCGGGCTCCGTCCTCGATACGCCCTCGTACGGTCACCGGCTCGACGTGGGCGGCAGCTTCGGCCTCAACAACGCCGGAGGGATTGGCTTCTTCACCGGCTTCGGTCTGGCGGCCGACCTGCGGCTGGTGGACTCCCTCTCCGTGGGCGCCGGGGTGGGCGGAGGGCTGTGGGGCCCGCGCTTCACCGCGCACTCGCGCATCTACCCGCTGGGTGTGTCGCGCTCGTTCTTCCTCCAGGGCGCGCTGGCGCACAACCTCGGGCGCAACAACTGGGTCGGCGGCGATGATGAGGAGGACGGGGGCGTCCACGTCACCCGCTCCGACGTCACCACCGCCAACGCCTCGCTGGGCTGGCGCAAGGACCTGGGCTCCCGTGGGTGGCTGGTCTTCGAGGCGGGCTGGGCCTTCCGCCTGGACACCCCGCGGTTCCAGACGGGCGGCGAGCGCCCGCTGACCGAGATGGAGGAGCAGGTGCTGCGCTTCGCCCGTCCTGGGGGCGTGGTGCTGGGCATCTCGGGCGGCTTTTCCGTTTTCTAGGCGGTTCCAGTAGTCTGCCGCGCGCCCCGCCATGACGGATTCCACCAGTGATGCACCCAGGGTGGTCCCCTTTCCCGGGGACGCCCGGCGACGGCTCGACTCGCGCACGGATGAGGAGCTGATGCTCCTGGCCGCCGGCGGCTCGGAAGAGGCCTTCGAGCAGCTCGTGCGCCGGCATCACGCGCGCCTGGCGCGCTACTGCGGCAAGTCCGTGGGCAGCGCCGCCGAGGGTGACGAGCTGGCGCAGGAGACCCTGGTGCGCCTGTGGGAAGCGCGCCGCGACTACCAGCCGCGCGCGCCCTTCGTCGTCTTCATGCTCACCTTCGCCCGGAACCTGTGCCGCAAGCGTCTGCGGGACTCGGGCCGGCGCGGCCGGTGGCAGGAGGAGGCCCCCCAGGCCGGGCTGGAGTCGGTGGCCTCGCCGGCCTCGGCGGACGTGGTGGACCAGTTGCTGGCGCGCGAGCAGGAGCGGCGCGTGCGCGAGGCGATGATGGCGCTGCCGGAGAAGTTCCGCGAGGTGCTGCTGCTGCGCTTCGACCAGGGGCTCGACTACGCGGAGATTGCCCGCGTCGTCGGGCGCAGCGAGGCCACGCTGCGCTCGCGCGTGTTCCATGGCTTGAAGAAGCTCCGTGCCAGTGTGTCTGGAGGTCGTCCGTGACGTCGCCATGCCCCGAGCCGTCGGTCTGGTCGCGGCTCATCGACCGGCAGCTCCCCGAGGAGATGGCGCAGTCCCTGCGGGCCCATGCCAGCGGTTGCTCGCGCTGTCAGGCCGAGCTGCGGGACACCGAGTCCCTGGCTGCCCGCATCGCCGCGCCGCTGGAGCCGGCCGCCTCCACGGATGAAGCGGTGGCGCGGGTGATGCTCCGGGTGCGCCCGGGCCCCGCCGAGCGGCGCGCCCAGGCCCGGTGGAGCCGCCCCTGGGCGGGAGGGGCCGTGGCCGCCGCGCTCGCCGCGGGAATCGCGGTGCTCGTCCTGCGGCCCATGCCCGTGCGTCCGCCCGGAGAGGAGACGGCGACGGCGCGTGGCTCCGCGGCGGTGGCGTCGCTGGGACGCGGCGTGGGCATCACCTTCCACACGGCGGGCACCGGCACCACGCCGCTGACGTCCGGCGCGGTGGTGCCGGCGGAGTCGGGCTTCGGGGTGCGCTACCGCAACGTCGATACGCGCGGGCCGGTGTACCTGCTGGCCTTCGCCCAGGACGCGCGAGGCGAGGTGCACTGGCTCTATCCGGCCCACCTGAGCGAGGACGCGAACGAGCCATCGGTGCGGCTGGAGGCGGCCTCGGAGCCGCGCGTGCTGGAGGAGGTGGTGGTGCTGGAGGAGCCCGCGCCGGGGCCACTGCGGCTCGTGTCCGTCGTCACCCGCGCGCCGCTGGGAGTGAAGGACATCGAGTCGCTCGCGGCGGAGGCACGTACCCCCGAGGCGCTGCAGCAGCGGTGGCCGGAGGCGTCGGTGGAGTCGGTGTCCGTGGTGCTGGCGGAGCCTCGACCTTGATGTCCCTGCTGCCGCTCGCCCTCGCGCTCACGCTGTCCACCACCGCCGCGGAGGGGCTTCCGTCCTCTCCGCCGGTGGTGTTCGCGCTGGTGGTGTCCAACAACCACAGCTACGCGCCGGGCCGGGCCGCGCTGCAGTACGCGGACGACGACGGGGCGAAGTACCACGAGGTCTTCTCCATGCTGGCGGAGCCCGGGGGCACGGTGCTGCTCACCGTGCTGGACACCGACACCCGCCGGCTCTTCCCGGCGCTGGTGCCGGTGGCGCGCGCTTCCACCTTCGCGAACGTGACGGACGCGGCCCGGACGCTGGCCGAGCGCATCGCCGAGGTGAAGCGCTCCGGGCGCGAGGCGGACTTCTACTTCGTCTTCGCCGGCCACGGCGATGTGGATAAGGGGCGCGGCTTCCTGGAGCTCGCCGACCGGGCCTTCGACTCGGAGGACCTGCGGGCGCTGCTGCGGCAGGTGGACGCCACGCGCGCCCACGTGCTGCTGGACAGCTGCAACTCCTTCTTCGTGGTGAGTCCCCGCAAGGCGGGTGGGCGGCGCTACGCCACCCCGGCGGACATGACGCAGCAACTGGCCGAGCGACTGCCCGCGGTGGGCGTGCTGCTGTCCACCAGCGCCGAGGCCGAGGTGTACGAGTGGTCCGAGCTGCAGTCCGGCGTCTTCAGCCACGTGGTGCGCGCGGGGCTGATGGGGGCGGCGGACGCGGACGCGGACGGGCGCATCACCTACGCGGAGATGGAGGCCTTCGCGAGCATCGCCGCTCAGGAGATTCCCAACCCGCTGTTCCGTCCCCGCCTCTTCGCGCTCGGTCCGGGGCGCAGCACGCAGGCGACGCTGCTGGACCTGCGCGCGGCGCGCTCGGCGGTGACGCTGAAGCTGGACGCCGCGCCCCCGGTGCGCCTCACGCTGCGCGACGCCCAGGGCCTGCGGTGGGCGGACGTGAACAAGGAAGCCGGTGTCCCGCTGGCGCTGCGGCTGCCCTCCGGGGTGGCGCGAGGCATGGAGGTGGAGCGCCTGGGCGGACCCGACGCCGCGTGGGCCTGGACGCTGGAGGGTGTCGCGCCCGACACGTCGGTGGAGCTGGCGGGCTTCGCGCCGGGCCCCGTGCCGGCGGCCGCGCGCGGCGTGCGGGAGCAGCTGCGCCAGCTCTTCGCGACGCCGTTCGGCCCCAGGGCGCTGGCCGCCTACGAGCAGGCCCGGAGCTCGGAGCAGCCGCCCGTGTACGGCATCTCCCTGGCGGACCGGGAGCGGATGCGGCAGCAGCTGGAGACCTTCTCCGCGGTGGAGCGGGACCGGAGCCGGACGCAGACCATCCTCTTCGGCTCATCCCTGGTGACGTCGATAGGTTCCAGCCTGCTCCTGGTGGCCCAGGGAGACTCCACCTCGCGCCTGCAGGGCTACACCACGCTGGGGCTGGGCGTGTTCATCAATGGCGCGGACCTCGTGCAGCACCTGCGCAAGGAGGACCCCGATGCCCTCCTCCAGGAGTTCCACGCCGCCGAGGCGGACCCGGCGGCGGACCCGGGCCGCACCGTCGCTCGGGTGGACTACCGCCTCAACCGCTTCCTTGCTCAGGAGCGGAAGGTGCGGCGCCAGCTGGAGACGCTGGGCTGGCTCTACCTGGCCTCGGGGGTGGTGACCGTGGCTCAGGCCGAGCACGGGCGTTTGACCGGTGCCAGCCACGAGGAGGTGGTGAATCGGGAACTCGCGGGCCTGGCTGCGTTGGTCGGTGGCGTCTCGTACCTGCTGCGCGCCCGGTCCACGGAGAGCGCCACCGAGCACCTCTTGCATCAGTGGGCCACGGACCCGGACGTGCGGCGACTGCCCCGGGTATCCGTGGTGCCGACCCGGGGCGGCGCGATGCTCGCGGTGGACGGGAGCTTCTGACGCCCCGGGCGATTCACAGGCGACTCAGAGGTTGTAGTAGGAGACCTGCAGGTCCGCGCGGAGCATCGCCTCGATTTCACTGCACAGCTTGCCCTCCTGCCCCAACTGGTCGATGAGGGCCCGCCACACCTCTTCCTCCTTCGGCAGGGGCGGCCGGTAGGCGCTCCCGAGCACCGCGCGGAACGAGCGCTCGAGGATGCCGTCCTGCACGTGCCGGTCGGTGTGGTCGCCGCCGTACTTGTTCCGGTCCGTCACCCTGTCCGAGATGGCATAACTGATGGCTTCGGAGTCCTTGCCCTCGGCGGCCAGCTTCCTGGCCATGGCATCGTACCACTGGTAGTCGGCTTCGGTCGTCCTGTAGTTGGGATTCTCGTTGGCGCGCTTGAACGCCTTGTCGATGGCGGTCCGGATGGCGGGGGTCGAATCCGGATCACCTCCGTAGACGAGGACGTTGGTGATCCTGTCGGAGATGGCATAGCTGATGGCCGAGGAGCTCTTGCCCTCGGCCGCCATCTTCTTGGCGATGGCCTCGTACTTCCTGAAGTCGGCGTCGCTCGTCCTGTGGTTGGGATTCTCGTAGGCGCGCTTGGCCGCCTTGTCGATGGCGTTCCGGATGGCGGTGGGCGAATCCGGATCGCCTCCGAAGGCGAGGACGTCGGTGATCTTCTCCGCGATGGCGTACATGATCTCCGCGGAGTTCTTGCCCTCGGCGGCCATCTGCTTCGCGACGGCATCGTACTTCTTGAAGTCGGCGTCGCTCGTCCTGTGGTTGGGATTCTCGTAGGCGCGCCTGGCCGCCTTGTCGATGGCGTTCCGGATGGCGGTGGGCGAATCCGGATCGCCTCCGAAGGCGAGGACGTTGGCGATCTTGTCCTTGATGGCATACATGATGGCTTCGGAGTCCTTGCCATCGGCAGCCATCTGCTTGGCCATGTCCCAGTACTTCTGGTAGTCGCCCTCGGTCGTCCTGTAGTTGGGATTCTCGTTGGCGCGCTTGAACGCCTTGTCGATGGCGTTCCCGATGGCGGTGTCCGAATCCGGCTCGCCCCCGTAGAACCGGACGTTCATGGCCTTGTCGGAGATGGCATAGCTGATCTCCATGAAGGTCTTGCCATCGGCGGCCATCTGCCTGGCCATCTCGCGGTAGCGGCCGTACTCCTCGGAGTTCGTCGGGTACTGGTTGTTGTCGTAGGCGCGCTTGAAGGCCAGGTCCGTCAGCGCGTTGAAGTCGGCGTCGGTCTTGGGGAAGAGCGGGCCGCGGCGCAGCTCGGACACCATGTCCTTGAGCGCGGTTTCCATCTTCGCGGCGTCGTTGCAGCCGTCCTTCTGCAGCCTCAGCGCGTACTGGTAGAGATCGTTCCGCCCGGCCCCGCCGGGAAGCGGCTCGCCCCCCGCGGCCGCGGCGCGGATGGCGTTGTCGACGGCGCGCGCCATCCGTTCCGGAGTCAGCAGGGAGGAAGAGGGCGGGAGCATCGCCTGCGTGGGCGCCTTCTGCTGCGCCGCCGGGGGCGTGAAGACGGCCGTCGTGGCGGTGGTCCGCGTGGTGGCCCCCACGGCCGGCGTCGCCATGGTGGCCCGCAGGGTGTCCAGGAACGCCAGCTCCGTGGCCTTCGTCGGCTGGGACGTCTGGGGGCTCTGGGTGCTCTCGACCTTGCGGGTGGAGACCGGGGGTGAACGATCACCGACCTTCATGGGAAGTCCTCGGGCAGTTTCTACTTCTTGGATTGCTTGATTATGGGGCCAGCCTTTTAAAAGTTGCATGCGCGGGCGCGCAAAGGTTCGACCCGCTGCGGCATGAAGAGTCCGCTCGCCCCGAGGACCCCGAAGAGAGGCCCTGGGCGGACCTGGGGTGCGTGGTTACTGACATTCCCCGTGAAGCAGCACCGGGCTCAATCCCCTTGGCAGGCATGGGAAGGAGGCCGGGCCGTTCACTTTTCAGCACCCGGGGACCTCCGGTTCGAAGGGACGGCGAGCGGTAGCGCGTGTGCTCAGGTTCTGGCGAGCCCAGCGCATGAGGCGCACGCCCTTCAGCTTCGCGAGCGCTGACATGTCACGGCCACGTCAGTGACATGTCAGTCCGAGTGCACCGCGGGAGCTCCAGAGGAGCCCCGACACTCCCGAAGCTGGCACGAGCCGTGCTGTTCGGCGGACCCGCACGCTGGAATCCGTCTCCAGCCTTTCCGGGTGAACGCTCGTGTCCACATCCCGCACTTCCAACTCGACAGACACCACAACCCGCATCGAGGGTTTGAACTTGTCCGCGCACTCCGTCGTTGCTCCCGAGGGGAGCACGAATCAAGCGACCGACGTCTCGCGGTCTCTTCCTCCCGAGACCTGGGGCCTGACGCGAGCCGAAGGCGGGTTGTGCCTGGAAGGCAAGCCGCTCGCGGGCCTGACGGAGCGCTGGGGCAGCCCGCTCTTCGTCGTCCACGCCGCCCGGCTCGCCGAGAACGTCCGGCGCTTCCAGCAGGTGCCGCGAGGCCAGTCGCGCGGTGTCGAGGTCTACTATTCCTACAAGACCAATCCGATTCCGGCCGTGCTCCAGAAGCTGTCGCGGCTCGGCGTTGGAGCCGAGGTGGTGTCTCCGTACGAGCTGTGGCTCGCCATGCGGCTCGGGGTCGCGCCCGGAAACATCATCTACAACGGCCCGGGCAAGACGCCGGATTTCGCGCGCAAGCTCGTCCAGAGCGAGCTCCTGCTCACCCATCTGAACCACCGCGAGGAGATTGCGCTCCTCGCACAGGCCGCCACGGAGCTCGGCAAGCGACCCAACGTGGGCATCCGTCTGGCCACCTCCGATAGCTGGTCCGGCAAGTTCGGCGTGCCGATCGCCGGAGGCCAGGCGCTGGCGGCCTACGAGGAGGCGCTGTCACATCCCTCGCTGCGGGTCGTCGGGCTGCACGCGCACCGTGGCGTGGCCATCCAGGATGCCGACACGCTGGAGCGCTTCCTTCGCGAGGTGCTGGAGTTCTGCGACACGCTCCACGCCCGGCTCGGCCTCGACCTGGAGTTCCTCGACCTCGGCGGCAGCCTGGCGGTCCCAACGGTGCTGCCGCTGGACGACTCGCCGCTCCCGCTCGCCGAGCGGGTCCGCCGCAGGCTCTCCATCGAGCGCTACCTCGAGCTGCTCGTCGAGTCGGTCGAGGACCACTTCCGCCGCGCCGGCCGTCCCACGCCCCGCATCCTGCTGGAGCCCGGACGTGCGCTGACCGGCAATACCCAGATGCTCCTCTGCCGGGTCAACAGCCTCAATGCGGCAGGGAAGGGGCCCGCGCACGCCATCCTGGATGCCGGCGAGAACATCGCCCACATCCTGCACCGCGAGTATCACGAGATCTTCCACGCCGAGCGGTGGGGTGAATCCCCGAGCGAGCCGTACACCCTCGACGGTCCCACCTGCAGCCCCATGGACTCCCTGCGGGCGTCCATCGAGCTCCCCCGACTCCGGCTTGGGGACACGCTCGCCATCATGGACGCGGGCGCCTATCTGGTCTCCTTCTCGAACTCCTTCTGCTTTCCGCAGCCGGGCATCGTGGTCCTGGAGCAGGGCCGTGAGACGCTCGTCCGTCGCGCGGAGACCTACGAAGACATGGTCGACCGGGACCTCTACGCGAACGAGGTCTCCCGATGAGAGCCTCTTCGATGTTCGTGGTTCCGCCGCGGGATGCACCGTCCTGGGTGCTGCGCGGCGATGCCGTCGAGCTCTCCCTCGGGCGGATCGAGGTGACGTACCGCGTACCCGGGGAGTCGCCGCGCATCTCCGTCGCCGGGCAGCCGTTGTCGATCGATGACGCGCCGCCGGCCCAGGGTACGGCGGCGTTCGCCCTGGCCGCCGGCTCCGACAGCATCCTGGTCTCGGACCGGGATGCTGGCGTGGCGATGCTCATTCCACGCGACGGCGCGTCGCTGCTGGAGGCCCAGGCTCCGCTCTATGTCACGGAGCCGGATTCCGGACAGGCGGGCCAGTTCCGCGTGACGTCCCATGGTGGGGCGGCCTCCACGGGCGTATTGTACGTCGCGCAAGCCTTCGGGCACACGACGGGCTGGGTACCGGCGGTGCACGGCGCCCTCGACAGGCTCCCGGAGCCGGTGCCATTCACCGCGGCGATCCGGCGACAGGAGGACGCGGCCTACGCGCGCCGGAAGGCCGAGCGCTCGGCGGGCATCCACGTCGTCCCCCTCCATTACAGCGACTCGGAGTCGGCGACGATCACCCCCGCCGATGTCGCCAACACCTCGCGCCCGGCGCTCATGAACCGCGAGGCCGCCCTGTTGTGGCTCGCGGACAATCGCGAACTCGCCCGGGCCAGCATGGGCGCGGCGGCCATCGTGAACGACTGCCGGCCGGAGACCTGGATCCTGCACCAGCTCGCCGAGCATGCGCGGCAGGAGGAAGTCCCACTGCATGCCGTGCGCTATGCGTTCGAGGAGTTCGAGTGGCTCCGGCAGCTGGCGCGCACTCCCCGGTCGACGAAGGTGGCCTCGGGCGTCGCCGAGCTCCTGGCCGCGTCCGCGCCGGCAATCCACACGCGGCGCGAGCTCAGGGACGCGCTGCTCGCGTCGGGGATCGATCCACGGCTCAATCCCTCGGTCGACTTCGAGGCTTCGAGCCGGGCGCTCATGGCTGGCGTGCCGGAGAGCGGAACAATCTGGTACCAGGCCGTCAACTGGCGTGAGTGGCTGTCGCTGGAGTCGGGCAAGCAGCCCTACGTGGTCATCCCGCCGCTCGGTCAGGCCAGCGCGCTCTCCCCGGAGCAGGCCGCGGAGCGGGCCGGAGCCTTCCTGGCCCAGCGCTCGCCGGGGCTCCAGCACCTCTTCACCCCGGAGGATCCGCGCGGCGTCGTGCTCGTGTCGCAGGGCAATGGCTTCTCCGCCTGCAGCCGCCGGCACTGGCGCGCGATGCTGGGGCTGGCGGCACGGATGGAGGAGACGCAGTTCCTGTTCGCGGGCGGGAGTGTGGAGGATCGCGCGTGGCTGTCGCTCGAGCTGGAGCGCTCCCGGCTCCCGAACGTGACGCTGCTCGGATGGATCGACGAGCACTGGAGCACGTTCCTCCGGGCCCTCGTCGCGAAGCCGCGGGCGACCTTCGTCTGTCGCCCGGGCCTGAGCAGCATCGGCGCGGCGCTCGTGAACGGCATTCCTCCGCTCCTCATGACGCCTGACCCACTGGAGTGGCCGGAAGGCGCCGTGGACGCCATCACCGCGGAGGTGGCCATGGAGCGCGCGGTCTACGCGTTCCAGCTCGAGCGGCTGTATGCCACCCAGTGCGCCACGCACCGGGATTCGCCGCTGCCGGTCCTCGTCGACACGCTCGGCGACAACCCGGAGCGGGCGCTGGCCACGCTGCGCCGCGCGGTGGACCCCGCCGTCCAGCTGCGCCAGCGGGCGGCGATCAACGGGTACTGCGACTGGTCGCGTGTCGCGCATCTCATCGCGAGCGTGCTCGCGCGCGAGGCGGGCTCCGGCGCATTGCCCATCCAGGTCAAACGGCGGGTGCGCGACCAGGAACTCTCGGTGCTCCGCGAGCCGTTCGGTGCGCTCCAACCGCCATCCCCCCGCCGCCATCGCCACGATGGGATGCGGCTGGTCGAGCACGAGTGAGGAAGGTCATGCCCCAGCATCCCGTGGTACCCCGAGACTTCTATGAGCTGCGGCTCTGGCAGATCTGGTCAGGCATCCTGCACAGGGACGCCACCGAGATTGGGATGAAGGATGACTTCTTCGTCCTTGGAGGCAACCGCACCCGGGCGGAGGCCGTCCTGTCCGTGATCGCGACGCGCTTCGATGTCCCGCTCTCGATGGAGACGTTCCTGAAGGAGCCGACCATCGAGCGCATTGCGTGCCACCTGCGCGCGCGTTCGAGGAAGCTCAACGAGGAGCCCGTCGTTCCGCTCCAGCCACACGGTTCGAAGCGCCCCTTCTTCTTCCTGCCGAGCGGGGAGGGGAACGTCTTCAACTTCCACGCGCTCGCGCGCCGGATGGCGCCGGACCAGCCCGTCTACGGCCTCCAGACCCGGGGGCTCCATGGCGAGCCCCCGCCGTTCGACCGCGTCGAGGACATGGCGGCGGACCACATCCAGTCCATGCGTGCCGTGCAGCCGCGCGGCCCCTATCTCCTGGGGGGCCACTGCATCGGCGCCATGGTCGCGTTGGAGATGGCCCTGCAGCTGCAACGCCAGGGAGAGCGAGTGGCCCTGCTGGCCTCCATCGATGCGCTGGCGCCCGCTCCCTTCTATGCCGATGAGGTCGTCACCTTCGTGGATGATCCCACCGACTACTTCGTCTTCCTCTCGAAGGGCTTCAAGTACTGGTTCGGCGAGGACGTGCCGCTGGAGCGCGAGGCGCTGGTGGGGCTCGACCTGGAGCGGCAGGCCGCGCGCTTCATGGACCTCGCCAGGAAGCACGGCATCTACACCCCGGACGCGCCCGATGAACGCGCGAACCGGGTACTGGACCTCGGCCGTCGCATCTGTCGCGCGAGGTATGTGCCGGCGGACCGCTTCACGGGCACGCTGGCCTTCTTCCGCGGCCTCGACTCCCTGTTGTGCGTCACGCCCACGGGAGGCTGGGAGGAAGTCTCGACTCAGCCTCCACGCGTCCGGGACCTCCCGGGCAACCACGTCACGCTCGTCACCGAACCCTACGTGGACCGCCTGGCGCGCGAGCTCCGGGCCGTCATCGCGGAAGCGCAGGTGTGATTTCCAATGATGCATGTGAGAACGATGATGCCCCAGCGTTTCATCCCCCCACGAGACGCCTACGAGCTGCGAGTTTCGCGAATCTGGGCGGACACCCTGCGCAGAGACGCCAGCGGAATCGGGATGCAGGATGACTTCTTCGGCCTTGGTGGCGACCCCGCCAGCGCGGAGGTCCTCCTGGCCGCGACCGCTGCGCGATTCGATGTCCCGCTCTCGATGGAGGCCTTCCTGAAGGAGCCGACCATCGAGCGCATCGCCTGTCAGCTCCGCGCGCGCTCCAGGAGGCTCAACGAGGACCCGGTCGTCCCACTCCAGCCGCATGGCTCGAAGCGCCCCTTCTTCTTCCTGCCGGGAGGAGAGGGGACCACGCTCAACTCCCATGCGCTGGCGCGCTGGATGGGGCCGGAGCAGCCCCTCTACGGCCTCCAGACCCGAGGCCTCTACGGCGACCGCAAGCCGTTCGAGCGCGTCGAGGAGATGGCGGCGGACCACATCCAGTCCATGCGCGCCGTGCAGCCACGCGGCCCCTATCTCCTGGGAGGCCATTGCTCCGGCGGCATGGTCGCGCTGGAGATGGCCCTGCAGCTGCAACGCCAGGGAGAGCGAGTGGCCGTGCTCGCCGTGTGCGACGCCTGGTCGCCCGCGAACATCCGCCTCCGATTGCCGAACGAGACCTTCCTGGTCGACCTCGTCGAGTTCTACTCCATCGTCGGGGCTGGCTTCCGGTACTGGTTCGAGGTGGACATCGGGCTGAAGAGCGATGAGATGCACGCCCTCGATGCGCGACAGCGAATCAAGCACTTCATGGACCTCGCCCGGAAGCACGGTGCCTATCCGCCGGACGAGCCCGACGAGCGCATCGAGCGCATCCTGGCGCTCTATCGAGCCGCGAGCTATTCCGGTTATGAGCCCGCCGAGCGCTTCCAGGGGCCCATCACCTTCCTGCGCGCCATCGACAGCAAGTTCTGCGAGACGCTCACCGAGGGCTGGGAGGACGTCTCGACGCAGCCGCTGCGCCTGCGCATGGTTCCGGGCAACCATGTCTCGCTGCTGACCGAGCCGCACGTGCAGGCGCTGGCGAACGAGCTTCGCGCCGCCATCGCGGAGGCGCAGGTGTCCTGAGGGCTCAGAGCAGCCCTCGCAACCTCAACAGCCCGAGCGCGGCGACCGTCGTGGCGTCCCGGATGCGGCCGTCGCGAACCCTCTCCTCGACCTCCGCGAGCTTGAACCTCGCGGTGACGAGGTCCTGTTCCTCGCGCTCGAGCTGGGCTTCCCCTCGAATCAGCCCGCGCGCCAGGAACACATGGTAGCTCTGGGTCGAATAACCGGGAGCGAGCAGCAGGCTCCCCGCGTGAACGAGCTCCGCGGCCTCCAGGCCCGTCTCCTCCCGGAGCTCCGCGCGCGCGACCTCGGCCGGGGCGGTGTCTGGCGCCTGCTCCCACGCGCCTTGTGGAAACTCCCAGAAGCGCGCCTGTGACGGGTACCGGAACTGCTCGACGAGGTGCACGCAGTCACCCTCGACGGGCACGACCACGACGAAGTCGGGCTTCTCGACCACTCCGTAGATGCCCGAAGACCCATCGGCGCGGAGGACCCTGTCCTCTCGAACCCGCATCCACCGGTTCGAGTAGACCTCGCGTGAGTCGAGCGTGGTGATGTCCGGCTTCCTCGTCATGGCTGTCCTTCCTACGCGCACGCAGCGCTCAGGTCCTTTCGTAGCGCCGGAGAAGAGGCCATGGAAGGATGGACAGAGGATTGCCGATGTCGAAACTGCCGGACTTCGAGGGACTGGCGATGTTCGCCAAGGTGGCCGAGGAGCGCTCGTTCGCGGCGGCCGCGCGGGCCATGGGCGTGTCCGTCGCGACCGTATCGCGTGGCGTCAGCCGGCTGGAGGAACGGCTGGGTGCACGGCTCTTCAACCGCACCTCGCGCCGGCTCGCGCTGACGGCGTTCGGGCGGACGTTGGCGGAGAGCGCCAGCCGCCTCTATCACGACGCCGAGGCCCTGGAGCACGCAGCGCGGGAACAGTCCGCCCAGCCGCGCGGCCTCATCCGCCTCGCAGTGCCCATGTCCTTCGGGCTGCGCTGGGTGGCGCCGCTGATGCCGAAGTTCTTCCGCGCCTATCCGGAGGTGTCGGTGGACCTCCACCTCTCGGACGTGGCCGTGGACCTGGTAGGGCAGGGCTTCGACGCGGCGCTGCGCATCCAGGTGCAGCTGGATTCGTCGCTGGTCGCGCGGCGGCTCTGTCCCGTCTCACGCTTCATCGTCGCGGCGCCGCGCTACCTGGAGCGGCATGGCCGGCCGAAGCACCCTCGCGACCTGATTGACCGGGACTGCCTGGGCTACGCCTACCGTGCGCGGAGCGACGTCTGGCGGTTCGCCAATGCCGCGGGCCAGGAGGAGACCGTCACCCCCGCCGGCCGGCTTCGCGTCACCAACGCGGATGCCCTGGTGCCCACCGTGCTCGCGGGGCTCGCCATCGCCGAGCTGCCCGAGTTCATCGCGAGCGAGTACCTCCGGGACGGAAGGATGGAGGTGCTCCTGAAGGATTGGCCGCTGCCCACCGGCGGCCTCTACTTCGTCACCCCCACCACGGGCGTGCGCCCGGCCAAGGTCGAGGCGCTCGCCGCCTTCCTCGCGGACCACCTCTCCAAGCCCACGTGGCGCTGGCCTCGCTGACACGGCACCGTCGACCTCTGCATTCCTGCAACGATGGTTTGCGGTCCTTGCTGTTTCGGCGCCATGCGCGTCCCGGTACATGTGTCTCCACACCCCGGGCGACAGCCGATGCGCCCCGGCGCACGGCCCGCCCCACAGGAGACGCACCATGTCCCGCAAGCTCGAAGGAAAAGTCGCAGTCATCACCGGAGCCACCAGCGGTATCGGCCTCGCGTCCGCCCGGCGGTTCGTGGCCGAGGGCGCGCACGTCTACATCACGGGCCGCCGCCAGGCGGAGCTCGACGCGGCCGTCGCGGCGCTGGGTAGGAGCGCCACCGGCGTGCGCGCCGACGCATCGAGCCTGGCCGACCTGGATCGGCTGTTCGCCCGGGTGCGCGAGGAGAAGGGCCGCATCGACGTGCTCTTCGCCAACGCGGGCGGCGGCTCGATGCTGCCGCTCGGCGCCATCACCGAGGAGCAGTTCGACGACACGTTCGGCCGCAACGTGAAGGGCGTGCTCTTCACGGTCCAGAAGGCGCTGCCGCTGCTGGCCGAGGGCGCATCGGTCATCCTGACCGGCTCGACCGCGGGCACCGAGGGGACCCAGGCCTTCAGCGTCTACGCCGCGTCCAAGGCGGCGGTCCGCAGCTTCGCGCGCAATTGGATCCTGGACCTCAAGGGCCGGAACATCCGCGTCAACGTGCTGAGCCCTGGCTCCACCCGCACGCCAGGACTGGTCGAACTCGCCGGGCCCGACGCCGCGCGGCAGCAGGGACTGCTCGACATGCTCGCCTCGAGGATTCCGATGGGCCGGGTGGGGGAGGCCGATGAGATCGCCAAGGCGGCGGTCTTCCTGGCCTCCGACGATTCGAGCTTCGTCAACGGCGCCGAGCTCTTCGCCGATGGCGGTCAGGCCCAGGTGTGACGAGGCCTGTTCAGGCGGAGAGCACCGCGCTTCGCAGCAGGTCCACGAGGGTGGCGAGCGCCGGGGCGAGCGGGCCGTGGCGCTTGTGCACCGCGCTCCACTGCCGCCAGTAGCCCCTGCGACCGAGGCTTCGCGTGACGAGCCCTCCTTGCGCCAGATGCGGACCGAGTGACCAGCGCGCGAGGAGGCATATCCCGTGCCCGGTCCGCACCAGCTCCACCATGCCCTCGGTGAGTGGGAGCGTGCGGATGCGCAGGGCACCGGGCTTCCGGGGCAGGAGCTCGTGGCGGAAGCGCTCCTCGTCCTCCGCGGGGAGCGGGTAGAAGTAGACGGTCTGCTCGACCAGGTCCGCGCCTGTGACGAAGGGGCGCGCGGTGAGCGGGTGGCCCACGGGCAGCACGGCCACGAGCTCGTCGCGGAAGAGGGGCGTGGAGACGAGCCCGGGAGCGCTCACGGGATAGCAGCACAGCGCCACGTCCAGCCGGTCCTCGAGAAGGGCCTCTTCCACCGAGCGCGTGGCCTCCACGTCCATCCGCAGGTCCACCTCCGGGTGCGCGGTGGACAGCCCCGTCAGCACGCGCGGAAGCCACGGGTAGCAGGTGTAGCACTGCGCGGCGATGCGCAAGGGGCGCGGCGGCGTGGGTGTCAGGGCGGCGCGCAGCTGGGCTTGTTCCCGCGCGAGCCTCGGCAGCACCTCGGCGGCCAGCGCCGCCAGCCGCTGGCCCGCGGGCGTGATGACCATCCGCTTGCGCACGCGCTCGAAGAGGGTGACTCCGAGCCGCTCCTCGAGCCCCGCCAGCTGGTGGCTCACCGCCGACTGACTCAGGTGCAGCCGGTGCGCCGCGCGCGTCACGCCTCCCTGCTCCGCGATGGCCTGGATGAGGCGGAGGTCTCTCGCCTCGAGGGTGCTCTCCTGGGACATGTCATGAAGCTACGTCATGAACTTGGATGCCATCAATGCGTTGGACGCAACAACACCTCCAGAGGCACGTTGGCCCCATCACTGGCCGCGTGCGGCCCACCCAGGAGGAAGTCCATGGCCATCACATCTCGTTCGATGACGCTGCTGCTCGAGCAGGCAGTCCTCGCCCTCGCCGTGCTCACCGGTGTCGCGACAGGCGTTGCCCACGCGCAGTCTCCGGACCGCACCCAGGTCGAGCGGCTCACGTTCCCGGTCCCCGGTCCCTGCGCGGGCGGGTGCAAGGTGGTGGGGTACCTCTACCACGATGGAACCCCCTCCGGCCGACCGCTCCAGGTGCTCGTCCACGGCGGAACCTATGACCACCAGTACTGGGACCTGCTCGAACTCAACGGTCGCGCCTACTCCTACGCGCGCTACATGGTGCGCCGGCAGTACACGGTGCTCGCCATCGATCAGCTCGGCGCCGGGGAGAGCAGCCGCCCCGACGGTGACGCGCTCACCGTGGACGTGGCGAGCGCCGCGGTGGACCAGGTGGTCCGCGCCATGCGCGGTGGCCAGAACGCGCTGGGGCTCTCCTTCGAGCGCATCGCCCTCGTGGGCCATTCGCTCGGCAGCAACGTGTCCATCCACGCCCAGGGCTCGCTGCGCACGCCCGTGGACGCGCTGGTGTCGACCGGGCTCGGACACGTGGCGCACGAACTCCCGCTCCCCGAGGAGCTCGTGGACCGTGCCCTCGACGCGCCCTACTGGCACATGACGCCCGCGGAGCGCACCGCCTCGTTCTTCCACGCGCCCGAGGTGGACCCGGACATGGTGGCCTACGACAACGCGCGCTTCACCCATCCCATCTCGCGCGGCATCTTCCTCACCGCCATGGCCCGCACCTTCGAGCCCGCGGCCACCAAGGTCGACGCCGTGAATGTCCCGGTCCTCGTCCAGCTCGCGGACCACGACGTCCTGTTCGGAAGCGCCTACGCTGACGGCGAGGCGGCCCTCTGGAGCGCCGCGCCGGAGGTGACGGTGCAGCGGCTCGAGAACATCGGGCATTGCTACAACAGCCACCTCACGCGCCATGAGAGCTGGCGCGGCATCGCGAGCTGGCTCGGGCGTGTGCTCGCCCGGGCGCATGAGATGTGACATTCCGCGCATGAACGCCAGGAGGTCCTCCGGTAGACTCCTGGTCATGGACAAGAGTGTCTTCGCCGAGCGGTTGGGGCGCGCCGCCGAGCGGGCCCGGGACTACGCGCGCATGCTCATCGTCGAGCCGCTGCCGGACTCCATCCGCTTCGACGTCGAGCTCAACTGCTCCCACGACGGCAAACCGCTGCACCCGGATGAGCGGGTCTACCCGGAGGACCCCGAGCGCATCCCGGCCTCCTCCCGCTCGCGGCTCACGAGAGAGGAGGTCGTCGAGCTGTTGTGGCGCGAGGGCGCGGTCCCCCGGTGGATCAACCTCAACGTGACGCGGGAGGGCGGTGAGCACACCCTCATCGACCTGGCCTGCTGCGGCCGCTTCACCGCCAACGAGCAGCTCCTCTATCACAAGCACCAGGGATATCCGCCCTTCCAGGCCCTCAGCCCACCCCTGCCTTCGTCGTACGAAGATGAGAAGGGAGGGCGATTCAGCCTGTACTGGCACTCGCGGGTCAGCAGCCAGCGGGAGCTGGCCACGGTCCGGGAGCGGTCCATGCACGTGGAGATCCTGGCGCTGTCCGGCTCCGACCTGGATGACGAGGCCCTGGAGGCGTTCGCTCGCGCGCCGCTGCCGGCACTGCGCCATCTCCGGCTGGAGAAGACCCGCGTCCAGGGACCGGGGCTCCGCCCCTTCGCGGACCTGCCGCTGAGCTCTCTCTCCTGGCAAGCGGACCCCGGGCTGCCCATCGACCTCCGGGTCCTCGAGCGGTTCTCCCGGCTGGAGGAGCTCGAAGTGGAGGTCCAGTCCTCGCCCCTCGGAGGGGGCTCCACGTTCTCCGTGCCGCGGGGCTTGAGGTCGCTCCACCTCCGCGTGCCGGCCTTCGCGGACCTCGGCGCGCTGAGCTCCCTCGATTCGCTCGAGGGGCTCGACCTGGCCGGCTCGTCGGTCAAGTCGCTGGAGGGGCTCACCCGGTTCCGGCGGCTGGACACCCTCCAGCTCCAGAGGACCGCGGTGGAGGACGAAGACCTGCGTGCGCTGGTGGGGCTCACCCGGCTGGGGACGCTCGGATTGAACGAGACCGCCGTGAGCGACGCGGGGCTCGCGCACCTGCGGAAGCTCCCGGCCCTCCGTTACCTCGAGCTGGACAAGACGCGGGTCAGCGACCGGGGGCTGAAGCACCTGTCCCGCCTGCGCCTCAAGGCCGTGCACCTGCGCGGCACCCAGGTGACGGAGGAGGGCGTCGCGTGGCTCCGGCGCGAATGCCCCAGGTTGCGCATCTTCTCCGCGTTCGAGCAGTACACCTTCCCCGAACCCGGGACGTGGGGGCTCGAAGGCCATGTACGCCGCCTCTGGTCCTTGCTGACGCGGGGTTGTGTTGCTTGACCCGGTCCGCCATGCGGCGCAGATGCGGAAGGAATGAGGATTCCGTGATGCAGGACGCGGGGCTCGCGAGGTCTTCTTCGCGCGTCCCTCGCAGTCGGAATCCGAAGGAGCCCGCCCCGTGTCCGGAAGTCCCCTCTACCGTGTTGCCCTGATGACCCTCCTGCTGGGGGGCATGACTCCGGCGTGCAGGACCGTGACACCTCCGGCGCGTCAGTCTCCCGCTGGCCCGCGGGGGGACGCCAGGCACCTGGAGGCACGCCTCGACGAGCTCCGCCTGGGACCCGACGGCCCGCGGCAACGCCAGGGCCTGGAGATGCTCGCCCTGGAGCTGCGGGACGCCCTGCGCTTCGAGCCGGAGAACCCGCACCTGCACTACCTCCTCGGGCGCACCGCGTTCTATCTCGAGCGCGATGCCGAGGCCGGTCGCGCCTTCGATGAAGCGCTGCGGCTGGCGCCGGACGTCGCCGAGTACCACTTCATGCGGGGCTTCTACCTGCGCTTCCAGGGAGACCTCGCCGGCTCCGAGGCGGAGCTCACCCGGGCCGCCGAGCTGGACCCGGGCAAGGCGAAGCACTGGAGACAGCTCGGCGCCACCCTGGAGGCGAGGAAGGAACTGCCCCGCGCCCTGGCGGCCTACGAGGCGGCGCTGGCCATTGCCCCCGAGGATGCGGAGTCCCTGCGCGGCAGGGGGCAGGTGCTGATGGCGCAGGGCAGGGTGGACGAAGGCGTGGCGTTGCTGGAGAAGGCCGCGGCCCTGGGCACGTCGGACGACCTGTCGCTGCGGTACAACCTCGGCCAGCACTACCAGCTCGCGGGGAAGCACGAGCAGGCGCTCGAACACTTCCGTGCCGTCATCGCGGCGGCACCGGACGACTGGAGGGCCCGCGCCAAGCTCATCCAGGAGCACCAGGCGCTCGGTCAGCTCGCCGAGCGCGACGCGCAGCTCACGGCCCTGCGCGAGCTGAAGCAGCGCGGCGCGGTGGACAGCCCCTTCTTCGTGCGCGAGCAGTTCGAGGAGTCGGGACACAAGGTGATGGTGTTCGAGCACTTCGAGCTCGAGGGCGAGCGGGCGGTGCGCTACCGCTTCGAGGTGCTCACCCCCGATGGGGAATCCGTTCAGCGCACGCTCAGCCTCGGCTCCTACGAGTTCACCAACAAGGCCATCACGGAGAACCGGACACCCGGGGTGCGTATCTTCCACCTGGATGGCTACTTCCCGGACGGCGCCCACCAGACGTTCGGATTCTTCGATGGCGAGCCGTCCTACGATGCCATCCGGGAGCTCGTGGTCGAGGTGCTGCGCGGGAAGCGAAAGCCCGCCTCGGGGACGTCCCCGCTTCCATCCCGGGAGTGACGGCGGGTGGCTGGTACCGCCTGACCGAACCTGGGATAAGGGAGGCCGCTCCCTCTTTCGGGGGATGCCGCCGGGAGTCGCGGCGGGTATCCAACGACCGTGATGACTCCCACAGGCTCCACCATCCGAATCCTGGTGGTCGACGATCATCCGCTCCTGCGGGAAGGCCTCGGCGCGATGATTGCCGGGCAGGCGGACATGGCCCTGGTCGCCGAGGCGGAGAACGGCGAGCAGGCCTTGAGCGCCTTCCGCGCGCACCAGCCCGACATCACGCTGATGGACGTGCGGATGCCCACGATGGGAGGCATCGACGCCATCACCGCGATTCGCGCGGAGTTCCCGGCGGCGCGAATCATCGTCCTCACCACCTACGAGGGGGACGCCCAGGCACTGCGCGCCATCAAGGCCGGCGCGGCCGGGTACCTGCTCAAGAGCATGCTCCGCAAGGAGCTGGTGGAGACCATCCGCAGCGTCCATGCGGGACGGCGCCGCATCGCCGCGGACATCGCCAGCGAGCTGGCGGAGCACGTGGCGGATGACGAGCTGACCGTCCGCGAGCGTGACGTCCTCGCCCTCGTCGCCGTCGGCAACGCCAACAAGGAAGTCGCCGCCCGGATGGGTATCTCCGAGGAGACGGTCAAGACGCACATGAAGAACGTCCTGACCAAGCTCGGCGCCCGGGACAGGACGCACGCGGTGGTCGTCGCCCTGAAGCGGGGCATCATCGACATCTGAGGCCGGGGCCTATCGGCCTCCGGTGGCCATGCGCCGGAGCCGGTGGCGCCAGGAGTGCTTCGGGTCTCCGCGGTACGCGGCCGAGGCCGGCACGCGAAGCTCCACCTCCGTCCCGGCGTCCTCGCGGCTCCAGATGTCGAGCGTCGCGCCAATCTTCCGCGCGCGCTCGCGCATGCCGGACAGCCCCCAGTGTCCGGGCCGCCCGCCGGCCTGGAGGAGCTCCGCGTCGACCCCCCGGCCATCGTCCCGGATGCGCAGGCGGAGCTCGTCGCGGGCATAGGTCAGCTCCACCTCGATTCGCCGCGCCCGAGCATGCTGGAACGCATTCACCAGCGCCTCGCGGCCGATGCGGAAGACCTCATCGCGCACGAGCGGGTCCAGTGATGTGGGGTGGCCCTCCACCACCACGTGGAAGCCCGTGGCTGCGTCCAGCTCCAACTCCTCCCGGACCTTGGCGAAGGCCCGGGACAGCTCGCCCGTGCTCTCCGCGGTGGCGCGCAAATCCCGCACCCGGTTCCTGCCCTCCACGAGGACCGCGTCGGCGCGGTCCAGCGCCTTCTCCAGTGAGGTGCGCGCGTGCTCGCCTTCCGGGAGCTTCTCCACCACCGACTGGAAGCGGAGAATCAGCCCCTGGATGCCCTGCAGCAGCGTGTCGTGCAGCTCGCGGGCGATGCGCTCGCGCTCGAGGTGCCGCTCCTCCAGCAGGCGTCGCATGCGCGCCCGGACCTGGCGCAGGCGCAGCAGGTACACCGCCCACAGCGCGGCCAGGACCGCGGCGACGCACAGGGCCCGGAACCACCACGTCTGGAAGAAGGCGGGCGGCAGGACGAGCTCGACGCTCGCTCCCGTTTCGTTCCAGACGCCGTCGTTGTTGGCGGCGATGACCTGGAAGCGGTACCGCCCGGGAGCCAGGTGCGTGTAGTACGCCTCGCGCCGCGTGCCGACGTCCTGCCAGGTCGCGTCCACCCCTTCGAGGCGGTAGCGGAAGCGCACGCGCTGGGGGACGGTGAGGCTCAGCGCCGTGTAGTCGATTTCGAGGTTCGTCGCCCGCTCCGGCAGCACGAGCGACGCCCCCGGGGCGAGCTGACGGCCATCCACCCGCACCGAGCGGATCTTCACCGGCGGGGGCAGCGGGTTGCGGAAGATGCGCGTCGGGTCCACCCACACCACGCCGTTGGTGGTCGCGAACCACAGCCTGCCATCGGTGCCCTGCACGAGGGAGGGCAGGGGACGCAGCAGGGTGGGGCGCGCGGGCAGTCCATCGAGGAAGTCGAAGCGGTCGCCCCGGGCGAGGTGGTTCGGGTCGGCGACGGCACGCTCCACCTCGTCCGCTCCGAGGTGGTAGATGCCCGTCACGGCGTGGAGCCACAGGGCGCCATCGGGCATCTCCACGATGCCGGCGATGCCGCGCAGGGGTTCGCTGCCCTCGACGCGGAAAGGCTGGAGCCGTTGCCCGTCGAACCAGGCGAGGCCGAGCTGTCCACCGACCCACGTCCGCCGTCCAACGCCGAGCGCGGTCACCACGCCCAGGTCGAGACCGTCCGCGGGGCCATAGCGCCGCGCGACACCGTTCTCGACCACGCTCAGCCTGCTGTCCTCGTGCCCCAGGAAGAGGCGGTCCCCCGCGTCAATCGTCGCGATGTTGATGCGCTTGAACGGGGGCGGACCGAGCAGCGCGTCCATGCTCGTCCACACGCCATCCTTCCAGCGCATCAGCCCGTCTCCCACCGGCACCGCCCACAGCGCGCCGCTCCCGTCCCTCATCAGCGACTGGAGCTGTCGTATCCTCGAGCCCGGGGGAAACGGAAACGCGGTGACGTGTACCGGAACGCCGTCCTCGATGCGCCAGATGCCGTCCTCGGCTCCCGCCCACACGTTGCCATCCCGGTCCCGGTACAGGCAGCTGACGACGGACGTGAGCCCGCTGAAGTGGACCTGCTTGTCATGGAGTCGCATCAGGGGCCGGTTGGTGCTGCCCGCCCAGATGGCGCCGTCGTCGCCGGCGGCCAGTGAGAAGTCGTGCGAGCCCCGCGGGAACTCCGCGAGCACCAGGGTGCTGTGCCGGAAGCAGTCCAGGCCGCCGCTGGTGCCGGCCCAGATGTTGCCCTCGCGGTCCTGGATCAACGGCCAGACGTAGTCCGCGCTGAGGCCCTCCTTCTCCGTGAAGGACTCCAGGCCCGGCTCGAGCCGGCCCAGCTGCCGGCCCTCCAGCCGCTCGGGATGAGGCACGCGGAGCATTCCCTCTCCGAGCGTGGCGAGCCACAGGCTGCCCTCGGGGTCGAAGAGCATCCCCGCCGACTTCACGTCGATTCTCGGCGGCGCATCGATGCGCTCTCCATTCGGACGCACCAGGGGCCCCACGCCGCCAAACAGCTCGGTGACCCAGATGTCGCCATTGGGCGCCTGGGCCATCCTGCCCACCCACTGCACGCGGGCGCCCGTCTCGCGAAACGCCCGGCTTCCCTTCGGGAGGAACACGAGCTGGGAGTCCGTCGCGGCCCACAGTGTGCCGTCGCGGTCGACGAAGAGCGCCGTGGCATACGCTCCAAGAAAGCTCCAGTCCTCGCCCACCGGGTGCCAGCGCCCGTCCCGGAGCCGGAGGAGCCCGGCGGTTCTTCCACAGGCCCAGACCGTTCCATCCGCGTCGACCGCGAAGGACGACAGCTGGTTGCGCGGCAGTCCCTGCTCGGCGCCATACCGGGTGAGGCGCCCGTCCTTCAGCAAAGCCGCGCCGCCATACTGGAACCCCATCCACAAGCCGCCATCCGGTGAGGCGTACAGCGTCTGGATGGTGGTGATGGGGGAGCCGTCCGGAGGCTCGAACCGCTCGAAGCGGACGCCGTCGAAGCTGTACAGCGTCGACGCGGCGCCGAGCCAGAGCACGCCATCCGGCGTCTGCGCGAGCGCGGTGAGCTGCCCGGGGGCACCGTCCTTGATGGTCCAACGCGAGTGGTAGAACTGGGCGATGTTGCGGTCGCGGCCCTCGGGTTGGACTGGGGGCGCCGCGCCCGCGGACAGCAACGCGCAGAAGCACGCCAGGACCCACCGCTGCCATGACCGTGTGCCCTGGTGCCTCATGACTTCCTTCATCCGTTCCGCGTGCCTCCGCGAGACGAGGTGTTCCACATATCCCCGGCCCGGAAGATCGGGATCCCTCGAAAGGGGGAGGCGTCGTGTGCGCGCAGGTAGGCTCCCGCGCCTCGCTCCGCTTCGATTTTGTTGGGACGTGGGAGCCGGTGCGGCGCTCGTAGCCAGTGAACGACGTCTGCTCCCGAGGCTCCCATCATGCGAATCCCCGAAGGTCCTGGTTCCGGAGTCGACCCCTCCATTGCCGCCCGGCGGGCGGAGGAGGCCCGCCGCGCCGCCGAGGCCGCCCGGCAGGCGGAGCTGGCGCGACAGGCCGCGCTGGCCCAACAGGCCCAGCAGGCCCAGCAGTCTCAGCAGCGCTTCCGCTCGTCCTTCGACGCCGCCGCGCCCCAGCCGAAGGCCCCACGGCTCGACGCGAACACGCCCGCGGCCAGCAACCTGCTCACCGAGAACACCCGTGACGGGCAGGAGAACTGCCTGGACGTGGCCGCGGAGTGGCTGGACCTCGCGTCGCCAGAGATCCGGGGCCGCTCGGAGCTGGTCTTCCTCAAGGACAACCGCCCCGACACCGAGGGCCAGTCTGGTCACGTCGTCATCCGCCAGGGCTCGAAGGTCTACGACCCCACGACGAAGAAGAGCTACGACTCCATGGAGGCGTTCCAGAAGGAGCAGCCCCACTACCAGCCGGTGGGCTCCATTCCGGGAGGCCAGGCCAAGAAGATCCTCGACGCCCCTCCGGGCTCACCCGAGCGGGCGAGGGCCATCGAGAAGGCGAAGGTGTCCCCCGAGCTCCAGGCGATGATGGTGGCGGACCCGGGGCGTCCGGAGAGCGGCTCGGCGGACCCTGTGAAGCACGCGACGGACCTCAAGAACGCCGCGAACGAGCTCCGGGAGACGGCCAACGCGCTGGCCGGGGAGGCACAGCGCGTCCCGTCTCCCCCCAACAAGGAAGCCGCGAAGGAGGCGGCCGCGAAGGCGGAGGAGGCGGAGAAGGCGGCCAACGTCGCGGCCTCCCAGGCGGGGCTGGAGCCGCCCTTCCCGCGTCTGCTGAACCTCAAGTCCGCCACGCAGGCCACGGACGACTACAAGCAGCTCAAGAAGCTTCCCCCCGAGGGGCAGGTCCATCGCATGAAGGAGCTGCTCCAGCAGCATGCCCAGGACCCGGACTACACGGCCCAGCTCGTCGACCTGGCGCGGAAGGAAGGCGACAACGGGTTGCTCCAGCGGCTGGGCGAGAAGCTCTTCAGCTATCAGCACCAGGCGGGAAGCTACCGGGGCACCGAGGCGGAGCGGAGGCTGCTGGTGGACGCGCTGAAGACGGCGCGTGAGGCGGGCACCTTCTCCGATGTCGACCTGAACTCGTACCGCAACACGGGAGTCGCCTCCAGCTCGCCCTGGTCCGACATCGCCGAGCAGCTCAACGTCCAGAAGACGGACCGCACGGACAAGGCGGGCGACCTCGTCGGCGACGTGAAGGGCGCCACCCAGGAGTACGAGGACGCCGCCGCCGCCGCGAAGAAGAAGGACGAGGAGCTCTTCAAGCAGCTCTCCAGCCTCGGCAACACGCTGACGGAGGAGCAGAAGAAGGCCTACATCAAGGCGTTCCAGGAGCACCCCGACTACAAGAAGGCCTACGAGAAGAAGGCGCAGGCCGCGGAGAAGCTGGCGCAGACCCTCCAGAAGGACCCGGAGGCGCTCAAGAACGCGCTGGCCTCGGGAACGGGGA
This sequence comes from Pyxidicoccus fallax, assembly GCF_012933655.1. GTDB lineage: Bacteria > Myxococcota > Myxococcia > Myxococcales > Myxococcaceae > Myxococcus > Myxococcus fallax. Next base: position 40,538 of record NZ_JABBJJ010000045.1, read on the forward strand.
ATGTGGCGGACATCCGCAAGGCCCTCAACCTCCTGGCGGACTCGCCGAAGGGACTGACCGCCGCCGAGGTCGCCAACGAGATCCTCAAGGACCCGGCGTCTCCCGCCGCTCGGGCCCTGACGGGTGGGGACCCGAACTTCGTCAAGGACCTGGCCGCGAAGGCCATGGAGAAGTCGGCGGCCGAGTACCTCGCGGGGGCCGAGGACCCCAAGGACGCCTTCGCCAAGTTCGTGGAGGGAATGGACAAGTTCAAGCCGCTCCTCGATGCGGCGGGCGGCTACGACCAGGCGAAGTTCGCGGCGAGCCAGTTCGAGAACGCCGTGGAGTTCGACAAGTACTCGGACCTCCAGAAGTACGCGCTGCAGTGGGAGGCGAAGAGCCCCCTCTTCAAGAGCATCGCCGTCGTGGGGCTCATGTTCGCCGGAGCTTCGGCGGCCGAGTCCGCCCGGAATGCCGGCGAGGAGGGCGTCCCCGCCTTGGAGAGCTATGGCAAGGCGCTCAAGGACATCGCCTCGGCGAGCAAGGGGGGCCTGGACCTGACCGCGCAGCTCACGGCCACGTTGACCGGCGCCGGCAGGGACGCGGCGGCCACTGGCACGAAGGCCGCGAAGTTCGCTTCATTCGCGGGCAGGCTGTCCCCCGTGCTCGGCCTGGCGGCCAGCACGACCTCGCTGGTCCTCCGGGTCAAGAGCGCCCGCGATGATCCGGATGCGGGAAAGTACATCTCCATCATCGGTGACACGTTGGGGGTGCTGGGCGGCAGTCTCGAACTGGCCGGACCTGCCGCGCTTGTCGGCGCCGTCATCAGTGGCGCTGGAGCCGTCATCTCGGCGGGTGGAGAGCTGGTGACCAACTACCTCGACACGAAGGAGCAGCAGCAGCAGAAGCGGGAGTTCCTGGAGAAGGCGGGCATCAAGGACAAGGCGCTCCGCGAAGCATTGGTCCTCACGGGGAGCAAGCAGGCGAAGCTGCTCACGGACGAGCTGGGCCTGTCGGCGGAGCAGCTCCAGACGCTGGCCACCAAGGCCCCCTTGCTGGTGGTGGGCGCCGAGGCCGGGCCCTTCGCCGACATGACGCAGTTCACCCGGATGCTCAAGGACCACGGCCTCAAGGGTGACGCCGCGTACAAGGCGCTCGATGCGTTGGTGAGCAATGCCAAGGACCCCGTCACGGCGCTCTCCACCCTGGTGGCGACCGCCCAGCAGGAGGGCCATCACGTCAAGCAGAAGGAGAACTGGGGCCACCTGCTCGATCGGGCCCGGGAGAAGGCGCCGGCCGAGGAGCGGGCCAGCATCGATGCCTTCAGGAAGGCACTCGGCTACTAGTGCCACTGACGTGCACTCTCTAAGATTCGCGGGGCGGCTGGAACACACCAGCCGCCCTCGAGTGGGGGCACATCATGAAGCGGTTGCAGGACAAGGTCGCGGTCATCACCGGCGGTGGCAGTGGTATCGGAGCGGCGACGGCCGCGCTCTTCGTCCAGGAGGGCGCCCGGGTGGTGGTGGTGGGCCGGAACGAAGAGAAGCTCCGCAAGACGATGCAGGCCATCAACCACGAGAACGTCAGCTACACCGTGGCGGATGTCTCCCAGGTCGAGGACACGCAGCGCTACCTGCGTGAGACGGTGGAGCGCCACGGTGGGCTCGACATCGTGGTGAGCAACGCGGGCATCCAGGGGGAGTTCGGCCCCATCTCCGACATCTCCGTGGAGGCCTTCGACTCGGTGATGGCCATCAACGTGCGCGGGACGTGGCTGGCCATCAAGTACGCGTTCCCCGAGCTGCGCAAGCGCGGCGGCGGGAGCATCATCCTCACCGCCTCGGCGGGCGGCCTCAATGGGATGGGGATCTCCTCGCCGTACGTGGCCAGCAAGCACGCCGTCGTGGGGCTCGCGCGCGCGGGCGCCATCGACGGCGCGCCTCACGGCATCCGGGTCAACGCGGTGTGCCCGGGCCCCGTCGACAACGACATGATGACCAACGTGGAGCGGACCCTGGGGGCCGGCAACGAAGCCCAGGTCCGGGCGTGGGTCGCCGGGCGCGTGCCCCTCAAGCGCTTCGGCTCCAACGAGGAGGTCGCGAAGCTGAACCTCTTCCTCGCCAGCGGGGACAGCAGCTACTGCACCGGCGGCACGTACACCGTGGACGGTGGCTGGTCCGCCAGCCTGCCCTGAGCAGGGTGATGACCACTCCCCAGCATCCCGCGGGTGACGACGCGACCCTCATCGCCGCGCTCCAGTACGAGCTCACCCACGTCCAGACCCACATCGAGGAACTCCTCAAGGGCATCCACACCCTGTTCGGCACCGTGCTGCCCCTGGCGATCGCGATCTTCACCTTCACGAGCAGCGGGGCAGAGGAGAGGGGCCTGCGCTCCGAGGACATCGCCTTCGCCTTCGTGGCAATCACCATGCTGACGGCGCTCTGGACGAGCAACCTGTGGATGGAGCTTCTGCCGCTGCTTCGCTACAAGTACCTGGAGCTCCAACCACGCCTGTACTCAGCGACGGGGCAGACAGACCGGGAACCTCTCTCGCTCTACTTGTTCCCCCAGCGCGGGGTCTCCTGGCTTCCCGGGCTGGCCTTCAATCTGCTCGGGCTCGCCATCGTCATCGCCGTCTGGCAGCGCTTCATTGCCTCGCCGGTGCTGTGGTGGGGGGCCCTGGTCTTCATCACGCTGGGGGCGTTGGGCATCATGCTCGTGCCCTACGAGATCCACCGGCTGCGTCAGGAGTTCCAGCAGGCCCGTGAGGCAGGGAGGAAGGAGCGCCGCCCGTCGCAGGGCTCATGAGGGCTCCATCCGGCCGGGAACGCTCAGCGCCGCACGACGGCGATGATGGCGCGTGAGTCGATGTAGCCCAGCTGCCGTGAGTCCTGGCTGCGTGGGTTGTCTCCGGACACCACCACCTTGCCGGGCGGCACACGGGTCCGTGCGTCCGCGGACAGCGACTCCATGGCCCAGTCCGGCACCGGATCTCCAGGGACGGCGGCCACCCGTTTGATCCGGTAGGGCAGGTCGGCGGACTCCATCGCCTCGAGCTGCGAGGAGGGGAGGAGGAAGACGACGATGTCCGAGCGACCGTACCCGGGAGCCCCAGCATCAGCGCCGCTCCGCCGCCGCGCGATGAGCCGTTGGCCGTCGCGCAGCGTGGGCTCCATGCTGTAGCCCTGCACGGTGACGACAAGCCAGCGGCGCCGCGTCCAGAGGACCAGCGCGGCGCCAGCCACGAGGGCTCCCAGTCCCACTCCGAGCACGAGACTCATGCCGCTTCCTCCTCCGGAGTCCGCGAGACGAGGCGCGGATCCTGGTAGCCACGGGCCTGCAGCGAGAACAGCCGCGCGTACTCGCCTCCGGCCGCCATCAGCTCCTCATGCGTGCCCTGCTCGACCACCTGGCCCCGTGAGAGCACGGCGATGGTGTCCGCGCTCCGCAGCGCGCTGAGCCGATGGGAGACGAGCAACCGCGCCCGCCCCGCGCCATGGCGCTGCAGCGTCTGGTGGATCCCGAACTCCGCCTCGGCATCCAGGCCGGAGCTCGGCTCATCGAGCACCCACAGGTCCACGTCCTCGCGCATCAGGGCCCGGGCCAGCGCCACGCGCTGCCACTGTCCTCCGGACAGCGAGACTCCCGGCGCTCCGTCGCCATCCTCACCCTCCAGGGTCCGGCTCAGCAGCGTCTCGTAGCCGGCGGGGAGCGCGGCGAGCTTGTCATCGATGTCGGCCAGCCGCGCCGCGGCACGGATGCGTGCCTCGTCCTTCAGGTGGGCCACATCGCCCAGGCCGATGTTCTCGGCGGCGGTGAGGTCGTAGGTCATGAAGTCCTGGAACGTCGCCGCCATCCGCTGCCACAGCGCGCGCGGCTCGAACTCACGCACGTCCACTCCGTCCCAGAGAATCTGACCACGCTCCAGCTCGTAGAAGCGGCACAGGAGCTTCACCAGGGTGCTCTTGCCCGCGCCATTGATGCCCACGAGCCCCACCGAGCCGCCCGCGGGAATGAACAGGTTCACCCCGCGCAGCACCCAGGGGCCGCGGGTGTCATAGCGAAACCACGCGTCCCGGAACTCCACTCCGCGCCGCAGCGGCTCCACGGCTCGCGAGGGGCCCGCCGTGCGGCCGGGGAGGGCGAGGAGCTGGAGGTAGTTGCCGAAGGTCAGCACACTCCGTCCCGCCTCCTGCATCTGCACGACCAGACCGGTGAAGGCACTCTGGATGCCCGCCACCGCCGCGAGGAAGAGCGCCACATCGCCTATGGCGTGCCGGCCCTCGACGGCTCCCCGGACGACGATGAACGCGCCGAGCGCGGTGACTCCGGCGGTCAGCAGGGACAGCGAGGCCTGCATCGCGGCGCCCTTGCGCGCCAGGGCGAGCTCCCGCGCCGAGGCCCTTCCCAACGTCGTCACCATCCGGTCCCGGAGCAGCTCCCCGAGCCCGAACAGCCGGCTCTCCCTCGCTGCCCGGACGTCCACGAGGAGCGAGTGATAGAAGTCGCGCCAGCGATACGTCTGGACCAGGGCCTCGGAGAGCCGCGCCGACCAGCGGCTGCGGACGAGCTGCGCGCCAAGCCCCACCGCTCCCGCCAGCAGGAGCAGCAGCGCCATGGGCGGTGACACCGACAGCACCACGGCGCTCAAGGTCACCACCGAGATGGCCGCGCGGATGACGGCGAGCACGAGCTCCGAGAGCTGCTGCGGCGCCTCCTGGGCCGCCTGTTCCGCCAGCCGGAGCTGGCCGTGAAAGGCGGGCTCCTCGAAGTATCGCAGGCTCTCCAACGCGCTGACCTTCGTGAAGAGCGCGCGCTCGACCTCGAGGGTGACACGCCAGCGGATGACCCCGTTGAGGTACTCGGTGAGGTTCAGCACCGCCATGGCGCCTCCGGCCACGGCGGCAGCGCCCACCGCCAGCCCGAGGGCGCGCTGGGAGTCGACCTGGGCGCCGCGGCCGAGCTCATCGAGCAACAGCTTGGTCAGCCAGCCTCCCATCGCGGCGACGGCCCCGGTGCACGCCGTGAGCGCGAGCACGGTGGCCGAGGCGACAGGGGCCGAGCGCCACTGGAGCGCCACGGCCGCGCGCACGGTTCGCAAGGCATCCTTCATGACAGCACGTCACGCAGCTGATGCCCCGAGGCGGCGACAGTGCCGTTCTCCACCCGAATCAACGTGGGATAGCCCGCGGGCCGGAACGCCTTGGTCACGGAGTCGGTCTCGGTGATGAAGGCCACGCGGGCGATGGCACCCAGGGCGGCACCGAGCTCACGCGCGGCGGGGTCATCCTCGTGGCCCTCGACGAAGGCCATCAAGGGAAGCCTCGGCGGTGACTCCAGCAACTGCGCCCGGAGGGTCGCGCAGGGATGGCAGCCCGTGGTGAAGAAGCCGACCAGGTTCACGCCGGAGCGCAGGGCCTCGTCGGTGAGGAGTCCGCCCTCGGGGGTGGCGGCCTGGAATGCGCCCACGGCATCCCCCGGCTGGGGCAGCGCCGGATCCCTCGCGGGAACATTGGAGACCCTGTCCTGCAGCGCCCGGACGCGGCGGACGAGCGCGAAGGTCAGCAGCAGGTTCAGCACCACCATCACGGCCAGCACCGCGCCGCCCAACACGAGCAGCTCCATCATCCCCTCTGCTTTCTCGCGGCCGCCGGAGTTCCGGCCATCGGCTCCGGGCCACGCAGGAGAAACACGAGATCATCCCAGCGCGTGATGAAGAGCCCGGAGAGGACTCCAAGGGCCCCCGCGCCCCACGCCACCACGGCCACCGGAGAAGACGGCGAGCCCGGCTCGTGGCCCGCCGCGCCCACGAGGGTCACCGCGAGCAGGAGGCCATTGCGGACCAGATGGGACGCCCCCATCGGCGTGTCACTCGCGCCGAAGCATCGGCAGCGCACCCGCTCCCCCCGGCGCAACACCCGCGCGATGCCCAGGGTGAAGCCCGTGAAGAGCGCGAGCGCCAGCACGTACCCGGCCAGGGGAGCCAGGAGCAGCAGGAGCGCGGAAGCCGCCTCCGCGAGCACCACGGCGGCCGCCAGCGGTGCGCCCACCCAGGGCTTGGGAAATCCGAAGCGCCCGAGGGTCTGGATGAAGTCCTGGAACGCCACGCGGCCGTGCAGCTTGCTGACGAACGCCAGCGTGAGCACGACGACAAGCATCAGCCGGCAGCCGAAATCGATAGCGCTCGACACGGTTCTCTCCGGGAACCACGGCCGGACACCGGGACGGCATGTCCGGCCATGGTCATGGAACAGGTGTTACCGACAGCCGGTCGTGGTGACACAGGAGCCGTAGCAGTTGAAACGCTTGCCCTTGGTGGAGCAGCACTGACCGTGCTCCGGGATGCACGCGCCAGCGGAGACCTCGGACAGGAACAGCTTCAGGATGCGGTCGCTCATCGCCTTGAGGGTCTTCATGTGGGTTGCCCTTTCTCTTCGCGTTCAGAGCTCGCGGCATGCGCGGCTCATTTCGAAGACACGCGCCGGTGCGAGGTGGCGCATCCGGCGCGAGAGATTTCCGCGGGCACCCGCGCAACTGCTTGAAATCCGAGCCCGTCACCTCGGCCGTGAGGCCCGCCAGCGTCCGGTCTCCGCGAGCTCCAACGCGCGCTTGCGTGGGCTCCGCTGGTTGTACTCATGCGCCGCGTCAACGAGCCGCCGCGCCTTCTCCGGCTCGCGTGCCTCGCCCGTGAGCGCCCGGGCGAGCGCGAACCGCGCATCCGCCAGGTCGTCCTCCGCGGTTCCCTCGGGCTGACGCTCGAAGATGGCGACCGCGCGCTCCAGGTACACGCGCGCCTTGCCCGGTGCCTTCAGCTCCAGGAGGTCCCCGCCCAGCCCCAACAGGTCGATGCCCACCTGCGGGCTCTCCGGGCCCAGGGCCTTCTCGCGAATCCCCAGTGCCCGCTGGTGGTGCTCCGCCGCCTCCCGGTAGCGCCCCAGCTTCGCGAGCGCTCGCCCCATCCCGGACAGCGAGGCCGCGAGCTTCGCGTCTCCCGGCCCCAGCTCCTTCTCCCGGACTCGCGCGGCGTGCGCGAAGGCCTGGAGCGACTCCTCCGGCCGGCCCAGCTCGAGCAGGAAGCCTCCGAGGTTGTGGTAGGTGCTCGCGGCCATCAGGTGCTCGTCGCCGTGCACCTTCTGAAAGATGGCCAGGGCCTGGCGCCCGTACTCCAGCGCGCTCGCGGGGTTGTCCGCTCGCACCTCGTGCACGGCGATGACATCCAGGACGACGGCCAGGTTCGGATGCTCCGGCCCATACGTCCTCCGGTAGATGGCCTCCGCCTCCCAGAGGAAGGGGAGCCCCTCCTCGTGGCGCCCCAGCATCCCGAGCGTCTGGCCCACGCCGAGCAGCGCCGTGGCGAGCTCCGGGTCCTCCGCCGTGTAGAGCTTCCGCGCCAGCTCCAGCGCCCGCTGGCCCTCCTTCAGGGCCTCCGTCACCCGGCCCCGGGCGCGGTGGAGGCTGACGAGGTTCCGGGAGAGCGTGGCCTCGATGTGGGCGTCTCCGCCCAGGCGCTTCAGGGCCGCCGCCGCGTGGCGGGGCGTCTCCTCGTCCGGGTCCAGCTCCGCGCCCACGAAGCTGAGCAGCCGCACCAGCCCGGCCCAGGACTCCGCGGCCTGCCTGTCGTGACGGCTCGACTCCGCCACCTGGATGGCCCGGTGCAACGTCTTGATGGCCTCGCGGTACTGGCGAGCCTGTCCCTGCGTCTCCGCGAGCAGGTCGAGGACCTCCGCCTCCAGCGGGCCATGGCCCACCTCGTGGGCTTCCCGGGCCACCGCCGTCGCCAGCTCCAGCGCGGGCAGCACCTGGCCCGCATGGAGCTTCGCCCGCACCGCCGCGCGTTGGACGCGGAGGCTCTCCATCCGCCGGCGCGTCAGTTCATCCAGGGGCGGAGGCTCCGGCGAGGCGAGCGTCGCGATGTCCGCGCAAGGGGCCAGGCGCTCCAGCCCATGGGCCGCGCGCGCCGCGTTCTGGATGACCTGGGCATCCGCCGCCGCCAGCGTCTCCACGACGGCCGCCAGATCCTTGAGCCGCTGGTCCAGGCAGATGACCCGCCGGTCCAGCAGCCGCTCCGGAGTATGGCCCGTCACCCGCGTGGCGACACAGGCCTCGTGACTCGCCGCCACCCAGTCGCGCGAGTAGCCATCCAGCGTCCGCTCCACCTCGCGCCAGGCGCTCGCCGCGTAGGGGAGGGGACTGGCCTCGAAGACGGCCTGTACCGCGCGCTTCCGGGGCGCGTCCCAGACGCCGACGAGCGCCTGCTCACTGCCTTCGCACGGGTCTCCCAACGTGGCCCCGTGCAGGGCCGCGCCACCGGCGAGGAGCACCAGCCCCGCCGTCGCCGCCAGGCCCGCCCGGCGCCACTTCGCACCCGGCGCCTCGCTGAGCCGCCGGAGCAGCGCGTCCATGGAGGCGTGTCGCTGCTCCGGCGCCTCCGACAACCCCTGCTGCACGGCTCGATGCACCCACGCCGGCACGCCGGACTCGCGAGGTGGCCGCTTCGCTTCGTCCTCGCCGGTGCCCTGCCGCGACGGCCGCGTCCCATACAGCGCTTCGTGGAGCGCGACGCAGTAGCTGTACTGGTCGCCGCGCGCATCCGAGGGCTCTCCCCGCCGCTGCTCGGGGGACATGTACGCGGGCGTGCCCAGCACCTGGTCCGAGCGCGTGAGCAGTCCTGGCATCGGTGCGCCCGCGTCCTGCCCGGGCGCCGGCTCCCGGGTCGCGTCCAGGCAGCGGACGATGCGCGCGAGCCCGAAGTCGGTGATGCGGACACGGCCGTCGCGGCCCACCAGGACGTTGTCCGGCTTGAAGTCCCGGTGGACGAGCCCCTGCGCGTGCGCCGCCGCCAGCCCACGTCCCGCGTGGAGGAAGAGCTCCAGCAGCGCGCGCCAGTCCCTGTCCGGACGGCGCAGGTGCTCGCGGAGGGTGGTGCCCTCCACCAGCTCCATGGCCAGGAAGACGTGCTCGCCGAAGCGGCCCACGTCGTGAATCGTGATGACGTTGGGGTGGACGACGCGAGCGGCGGCCTGCGCCTCGCGCAGCAGCCGGGCCTGTGCCTGCTCCCGCTTCGCCAAACTCACGGCGTCGATGCGGATGAGCTTGAGCGCGACCCTCCGGTCCAGCTCCGGGTCGTACGCCGCATGAACGACGCCCATTCCTCCCGCGCCGATGGGCTCCAGCACCACGTAGCGTCCCAGGAGGGTGCCTCGCTGGAGCCACGGATGGGCTGTCATTCCGTCCACAGAGGGGGGACGGGAGTCGCCCTCTCCACGTGCTGCTTCCGCGAGGAGCGCTCGACAGATGGCGCAGGAATCCAGATGCTGTTCCACCGACCCGGCTGCCTCCGCGTCCAGCTCACCTCGTGCGAAGGCGAAGAGCTGTCGGGTGTCGAAACAGTCCATGACGAGGACACGATAGCCGACGGGGAGGACACGACGATGGACGGCACGGACCCTCGGGAAGACCTGGCCTTCGCCCAGGCGTGTGCGCGCGGTGACGCGGAGGCCCTCGCCAGCTTCGAGGCGCGTCTCGTCCCCCAGCTCCGCAAGGCGCTGCTCCAGCGGGGAATGAACATTCCGACCACGGAGGAAGCCCTCCAGCTCCTGAGAGTGAAGCTTTTCGTCCGCAGCGGAGACCGCCCGCCCCGAATCGCGGACTACGAAGGGCAGGGCCCCTTGCTTGCCTGGCTTCGCGTGGCCGCGCTGCGCACCGCGCTGAACCTCATCCGGGAGCGGAAGGTTCCGCTCGAGGTGGACGACTCCCGGCTCGAGGAGGTGGCGTCTCCGGTTGATGATGCCGACCGGCGCTACATCAAGGACCGCTACCGCGACGACTTCACCCGGGCCTTCCAGGAAGCACTCAAGGCGCTGGCGCCCCGGGCCCGGACGCTGTTGCGGCTGCATCTGGTGGAGGGACTGGGCACGGCGGAGCTTGCCCGGGCCTACCGCGTGGACCGTTCCACGGTGAAGCGCTGGCTCGCGCAGGCCCGTGAAGGGTTGCGCGCGGAGGTGCGCACCCGGCTCGCGGCGCGCATCGGCGTGGACACCCCCGCGCTCGGCAGCCTGATGCGCGAGCTGCAGAGCCAGCTCGATCTGAGCATCCGCTCCGCGATGAGGGATTCGACGCCGGGATGAGTCCAATGGAAATCGACACGCCTGAAAACCTGTTCGCCGCCATCGAGCAGTGCAATGTCGTCGAGGTTGAGAACCTGCTGGCGAAGGGGGCCGACCCGAACGAGGTCGATGTCCACGGCTACCAATCGACGCCACTGGCGTATGCGTGCAGTCACGGCGACGAGGCGGCCGTCCGAGTGCTGCTGGACGCGAAGGCTGATTTGAATGCAGCCGCCTTCGAGCCACCCCTGGTCGCGGCCACGAAGCACGGCTTCGCCAACCTCGTGACCCTCCTCGTGAAGGCCGGCGCCGACGTGAATGTGGCGGACGAAACGGGGGCCAGCGCGTTGTGGACGGCCGCCGCGAATGGATTCGCCGACATCGCGCGATGTCTCGTGGAAGCTGGCGCGAATCGCGAGCAGGCGGACAACGACGGCAAGCTGCCTGCCATCGTGGCACTGGAGAATGGCCACGCCGCGCTGTCGAAGTACCTGAGCGAGCCAACGAGCCTTCCTTCGACGCACTCCTTCTGGCGTGGCAGCAAGAAGCGCGCGCGGGACGCGGCGAAGGAGCGGCGCACCCAGGTCATCAACGCGGCCACGGGCCAGAGCGCCAGTGCCGCGGCCGAACCCGAGTGGACGTTCTCCGGCGGCATTGCGAAGAGCCAATGGGTGACCCAGGACTTCCCCTCGGTCGCCGCGTCAGGCAATGTCGACCTGGTCAGGCGGATGCTGGATGCCGGCCTTGACCCGGACTGGACGCAGTTCAAGGGCAACCCGACGGGCCTGATGCAGGCCGCGCTCAGCGGAGCGCTCGACGTGGTGGAACTCCTGCTCGCGCGCCACGCCAAGGTGAATCATCGGACGGACAAGGGGCTCACCGCGCTGCACATGGCGCTGTTCAAGCCATCGGCGCGCGTGCACGGCCCCATTGTTCGCAGCCTGCTGGCGGCGGGGGCCGACCCCAATGCGCCTGACAATGAGGGACAGCGTCCCCTGCAACGCGCGTTGACGCATGCGATACCCGCGCTCGTGCAGGCACTGCTCGAAGCCGGTGCCGACCCGTTCATCCGCGACCGAGCCGGCCGCATGCCCGCGGACTGGGCACCGGCCGATGGCAAGCACGCCGGCGCGATTCGCGACTTGTTGGAGGCGGCGCGGAAGTGAGTCTCTCCGGAGGGAGCGTGAGCATGGCCCGCGGGGGCCGCTCCGCTCCCTCCGCGGCGGAAGGACGTCCCATGTCGATGCAGCCTGGCTCCTCCCCATGGCGGTGCGGAGCACTCCCTCGGCCGCTCAGCCCGTACGCATCTGCGCCTTCTTCACGTAGTACGTGATGAAGCGGCGGGCCTCGTCCTCCAGGGCGGTGAACTTCACGCCCACCCCGCGCGGGTGCCGCATGTCGGCCCGCTCGTTCTGCCAGACCACCACGCCGCGGGCCGAGATGTGACGCTCGGGGGTGTCGAAGTGAAGGGTCATCTCGAGCCGCTCGCCCAGCGGCAAGAGCTCCTCCATGGCGAGAAACACGCCGCCATTGGAGATGTTCGCCGCTTCCCGGGTGAACAGGCTCACGCTGTCGATGGTGACGCGCAGCTTCACATGGACGCGGCGGTCGTCACGCCGCTCCCATCCGACGAACTCGTGCAGGCTGTAGGTGCGCCGGGGGGCCGGCTTCTGAGGCGCCTCCGGGGCCGGGGGC
>NZ_JABBJJ010000460.1 GCF_012933655.1 Pyxidicoccus fallax
GACGGGGGACCAGAACGAGGTCGCCGTCGCCTCCAACGGGCGGGACTTCCTCGTGGCGTGGGAGGATCACCAGGTCAGCAGCACCACGGGGCCGTACGTGAACATCCGGGGGGCTCGCGTGCGCGGGTCGGATGGCCGGGTGCTGGACAACCTGAGCATCTCGGCCGCCCCGAGGGACCAGCTCTGGCCCGCCATCGGCTCCGACGGCACGGACTACTTCGTCGTCTGGCACGACTACCGGAACGGCAGCAGCGCGGACCTCTACGGGACGCGGGTGCGGGCCTCGGACGGCGCGGTGCTCGACACGGCGGGCATGGCCATCGCCACCTCGTCCGCCGATGAGGGCTACCCCGAGGTGGCCTTCGGTGGAGGCAACTACCTGGTGACCTTCAACGCGGGGGGCCTCTACGGCGCGCGGGTGAGGGCCTCGGACATGGCCCTCCTGGATGGCAACGGGTTCGCCATTTCCCGGGCCTCGGGGATGTCGGTGGGGCGCGCCGCGTTCGACGGGAGCCAGTTCCTGGTGGTGTGGTCGGACCAGCGCAACGGCTTCAACAACTCGGATATCTACTGTGCGCGGGTGGGGACGGACGGCTCGGTCCTGGACCCCGCCGGGATTCCCGTCATGGTGGCCGCGGGGAACCAGGCGGGCCCTTCCGTCGCCTCGAACGGGGACGGCTTCCTGGTGGCGTGGGAGCACCCGACGGCCCAGAACGTCTACGACCTCCATGGCGCGCCGGTGGGGCGCGATGGCGTGGTCGGACCCGTCATTGCCCTGGGCGAGGCCGCGTCGGCGACCCACCAGGAGCGGCTTCCCGCCCTGGCCAGCGATGGGAGCCGCTACTTCGTCGCCTGGTACGAGAACCGGAGCACGGGACACCTCCTGGTCGCCGGCGCGCGGGCGGCGCCGGACGGGACGCTGCTGGACCCGGAGCAGGTCCTCTCGACGGACGTCAGCCGGGAGCTGACTCCCGCGGTGGCGCACGCGGCGGGCACCTACCTGGTGGTGTGGAAGGACGACCGTGCGCAGAGCAACGCTTCTGACATCTTCGCGGCTCGGGTCAGGGCCTCGGACGGGACGGTGCTCGACGACCCCGCGATGCGCATCGCGACCACGTCGCGCCTGGAGGACCAGCCGGGCGTGGCGTCGGATGGGAGCCAGTTCCTGGTGGTGTTCGAGAGCCGGGACCCGAATGTCTTCGGGAGCAGCGACATCCTGGGCGTCCGGATTCGGGCGTCGGATGGAGCGGTGCTCGATGGCACACCCCTGGCCATCTCCACGGCGACCGCCGACCAGAAGGACCCGGCGGTGGCCTTTGGAGATGGCTACTTCCTGGTGACGTGGACCGACTCGCGTACCAGCTCCACGTACACGGGTATCTACGGCGCGCGGGTGCGGGCCTCGGATGGCAGGGTCATGGAGCCGGGGGGGCTCGTGTTGAGCACTGCCGGGGCGCAGGACATGTCGGTGGTCGCCTACGGAGGGGGCTACTTCCTGGCGGTCTGGCAGGACCGGCGAAGCTCCAACCTCCCCAACCTCTACGCGGTGCGGGTGCGGGCGTCGGATGGGTCGGTGCGCGAACCCTCGGGCATTCCGGTGGCCTTGGAGACCTGGCAGGAGCTGAATCCCACGGTGGCGTTCGACGGGAGCCACTTCCTGGTGGCCTGGCAGGACCAGCGCTACGTGGTAGGCGCCCACATCTACGGCCGGCGGGTGCGCGCCTCGGATGGCGTGGCACAGGAGCCGGCCCGGATTGCATTCGCCACTGACTTCGTGGAGCAGGCGCAGCCGGCCCTGGCGTTCGACGGGACGCAGTACCTGCTGACGTGGAACCGCGCGGGCACCCTCCTGGGACGGCGGTACACGCCCCTGATGACGCCCGTGGACGCGGCGGCGTTTCCCATCTCCGAGAACGTGGACGTGTGGTCGAGCCGCATCGTGGCCGCGTCCTCGGGGCCGGGGCGCTTCCTCGTCGCCTACAACGACTTCCGGCAGTTTTCGCGTGTCCGGGCGCGGCTCGTCTCGGACCCCTTCCCGAACGGTGAGCGCTGCACGAGTGGGGCGCAGTGCGCGAGTGGCTTCTGCGTCGACGGGGTGTGCTGTGACGGCGCGTGTGGCGGAGGCGCGGACACGGACTGCCAGGCGTGCGCCGTGGCGGCGGGTGGCGCGGTGGATGGGACGTGCGGCGCCGTGCGGGCCGAGGTGGCGAAGGTGTGCCGGCCGGCGGGCGGTGCCTGCGACGTGGCGGAGACGTGCGACGGTGCCGGCCCGGAGTGCCCGGCGGATGGCCTCGTCGCGCAAGGGGAGGAGTGCCGCGCGGCGGCGGGCGTGTGTGACGTGGCGGAGGCGTGCGATGGGGCGTCGGCGGAGTGCCCGGTGGATGGCTTCGTCACGGAGGGGGAGGAGTGCCGTCCCGCGGCGCATGCGTGTGACCTCGCGGAGACGTGCGGCGGGCGAGCGGCGGCGTGTCCCGAGGATGTGCTCGCGCCGGACGGCACGGTGTGTGATGACGGGAATGCGTGCACGCTGACCGATGCCTGTCAGTCGGGCGTCTGCGCCGGCGCGGAGCCTCTCGTGTGCACGGCGCCGAATCCGTGCCTGCGTCCCGGTGTGTGTGACCCGGCGACGGGCGCGTGTTCTCCGCCCGAGCCGGTGGCGGATGGCACGGCGTGCGACGATGGCAATGCGTGCACGCAGGCCGATTCGTGTCGGGCGGGGGCGTGTACCGGTGGCAGCCCCGTGGTGTGCTCGGCGGGGGATGCGTGCCATGTGGCCGGGACGTGCGACCCATCGACGGGCATGTGCTCCGCGCCGACGCCCGCCGCGGATGGCACCGCTTGTGATGACGGAAATGCCTGCACGCAGCGCGACGCGTGTCGGGCGGGAGCCTGCACCGGTACGAATCCGGTGGTCTGTACGGCCGGAGATGCATGCCACGTCCCGGGGACGTGCGACCCAACCACGGGGGCGTGCTCGGCGCCGACGCCCGCGCCGGACGGCACCGCCTGTGATGATGGCAGCGCGTGCACGCAGAGCGACTCCTGCCGGGCGGGAAGCTGCATGGGCGCGGACCCCGTGGTCTGCACCGCTCCGAATTCGTGCCTGCAGCCCGGCGTGTGCGACGCGGCGACGGGTGTCTGCTCCGCGCCCGTGCCGGTGATGGACGGCACTGCGTGTGATGATGGTGATGCCTGTACTCAGAGCGACTCGTGTCAGGCCGGTGCCTGCACTGGTGCGAATCCGGTGGTGTGCACGGCGGGGGATGCCTGCCATGTGGCCGGGACGTGTGACCCGACGACAGGCATGTGTTCCGCGCCGACGCCCGCTCCGGATGGCACGTCGTGTGACGACGGGAATGCGTGCACGCAGACCGACGCGTGTCAGGGGGGGAGCTGCACCGGGGCGGAGCCGGTGGTCTGTGCCGCTCCGAATCCATGCATGCAGGCCGGCGTCTGTGACCCGCTGACGGGCGTCTGCTCCGAGCCTCGGCCCGTGGCGGATGGCACGGCCTGTGATGACGGCAACGCGTGCA
Source organism: Pyxidicoccus fallax (assembly GCF_012933655.1). Classification (GTDB taxonomy): domain Bacteria; phylum Myxococcota; class Myxococcia; order Myxococcales; family Myxococcaceae; genus Myxococcus; species Myxococcus fallax. The sequence continues at coordinate 3,534 of NZ_JABBJJ010000460.1, forward strand.
CCCAGAGCGATACGTGCCAGGCCGGGGCGTGCACTGGTGCCAATCCGGTGGCCTGCACCGCGGGCGATGCGTGCCATGTGGCCGGGACGTGCAATCCGTCGACGGGTGTCTGCTCGCCGCCCGTGCCTGTGGTGGATGGCACGGCGTGCGATGACGGCAATGCGTGCACCCAGAGCGACACGTGTCAGGCCGGGAGTTGCGGAGGCGCGAACCCCGTTGTCTGCGCGGCACCGAACTCGTGCATGCAGGCGGGTGTCTGCGATCCGGCTTCCGGCGTGTGCTCGCCGCCCGTGCCGGTGGCGGATGGCACAGCTTGTGATGACGGCAATGCGTGCACCCAGAGCGACACGTGTCAGGCGGGGGCCTGCGCTGGCGCCAACCCGGTGCTCTGCACGGCGGGAAATGCCTGCCAGGTGGCGGGGACGTGCGACCCGGCGACAGGCACGTGCTCGGCGCCAACGCCCGTGCCGGACGGCACCGCATGTGACGACGGCAGCGCGTGTACGCAGAGCGATACGTGTCAGGCTGGAAGCTGCACGGGGGCGGACCCCGTGGTCTGCACCGCTCCGAATTCGTGCATGCAACCCGGCGTGTGCGACGTGATGACGGGTGTCTGCTCCGCGCCAGTGCCGGTGGCGGACGGCACCGCGTGTGACGATGGCAATGCGTGCACGCAGACCGACTCGTGCCAGGCGGGCACGTGCACTGGTGCCAATCCGGTGGTCTGCACGGCGGGCGACGCGTGCCATGTGGCCGGGACGTGCAATCCCACCACGGGGGCATGCTCGGCGCCGACGCCCGCCCAGAACGGCACGGCCTGCGATGATGGCAATGCGTGTACGCAGAGCGACTCGTGCCAGGCGGGCATCTGTACGGGTTCGAACCCCGTGGTCTGTACCGCCGGAGATGCGTGCCATGTCGCGGGGACGTGCAATCCCGCCACGGGGGCCTGCTCCGAGCCCACACCCGCGCAGAACGGCACCGCCTGCGATGATGGCAACGCCTGTACGCGCAGCGATTCGTGCCAGTCGGGCACCTGCACGGGTGCAGACCCCGTGGTCTGCACCGCGAGCGACGTCTGCCATGCGGAGGGGACGTGCAATCCCTCCACGGGCATGTGCTCGAATCCCACGCGCGAGGACGGAACCGCCTGCACGGGGGGCTCGTGTCAGGCAGGTGAGTGCGTGCCCACGCCCGATGCGGGTACAAGCGGCGAGGACGCGGGCACCGAGACCGACGCGGGCACGGGCAGCGAGGACGCTGGTACCGAGACCGACGCGGGTGCTGAGCCCGATGCAGGCAGTGAGGACGCCGGCACCGAGACCGATGCGGGTGGGCAGACCGACGCGGGCGAACAGCCCGATGCCGGAGAACAGCCAGACGCGGGCGAACAGCTCGACGCCGGTCAAACCCCGGACGCGGGTGACAGCTCGGACGCGGGCACCCGGCCGCCCGTAAGCGTTCCCGCTCCCGAGGCGATGGGCTGCGGCTGCGGCGCGCCCGCCGGTTCCGCCAACATGGGGTTGCTGATGCTCATCGCGGGCGCGGTGCTCCTGCGGCGTTCGCGGCGCCAGCGCCCGTGAGGTGAGTCCGAAAGTCCTCCCCCTTCCGAACAGAGCCCGTCCGGAAGGGAGGAAGGGCTTTCCATCTACTTCCGCTGGTTGAGGTACTGGTCCATGTAGACCTTGGCCTGCGCCAGCTTGGCCTCCACGAAGCGGTCGTCCTCGTCCGGCTCAGGCGGGGCGGGGGGCGGCGTGCGGGTGCCCTCGTTGCCGAAGTCCACCGCCGCGGCCAGCAGGTTGCGCGCGGTGTTGCCGCCGCCGAACAGCTTCGCCAGCAGGCCCGTCTCCACGTCCAGCCAGCGCGCGGCCTGGCGCAGCACGTCGAGCACCTCACCCTCCACGGCCTTGGAGGGACGGCCCGGGCCGCTCACGCAGGTGCGCGCGTAGCTGTGCTCCCGGTCCACGAAGACGCCCAGCGCGCGGTCGCGGAAGTCCTGCGCCAGCGCCTGCGTCATGGCGTCGAGCTGCTCCTCCAGGAAGGGCTGCTCGGACTTGCGGGCCTTGCGACCGGGCGCGGGGGGCAGCTCCAGCTCGGCGGCATGCCAGCCCGCCTCGGCGAGGCCCTCCGGAGGAGTCTCCACCCACTTCACTTCTGGCGTGGGCAGGTCCACCGCCTCACATACGCGCTTCAGCGTCTGGCGCAGCGCGGTGAGGTTACCTTCAACGTCGGAGAGAAAGAGGATGAGTCGGCGGTGGGACAAAATGGGTTCCTTTCCTGGCAACCTGAAAGCCCGCGCGCCACCCTCAAATTTCCACAGTGGCGCGTGCCTGCCTGCCCTCCAGCCGGGGAAGAGGCTTCCCCGGCTGCTCCGGAACAGCCCTATAGGGGGATGTTCCCGTGCTTGCGCGGCAGGTTCTCCTGGCGCTTGTCCTTCAGCATCTCCAGGGCGCGGATGACACGGTTGCGCGTGTCCTCCGGGCGGATGACCTCGTCGATGTAGCCCAGCTCGGCCGCCTTGAAGGGGTTGGCGAACTTCTCGCGGTACTCGGCGGTGAGCTTCGAGCGCTCGGCGGCGGGGTCCTGCGCCTTGAGCAGCTCGTTGCGGAAGATGATGTTGACCGCGCCCTCGGGGCCCATGACGGCGATTTCGGCCGTGGGCCAGGCGAAGTTCATGTCCGCGCGGATGTGCTTGGACGCCATGACGTCGTAGGCGCCGCCGTAGGCCTTGCGGGTGATGATGGTGACCTTGGGGACGGTGGCCTCGGCGAAGGCGTACAGCAGCTTGGCGCCGTGGGTGATGATGCCGCCCCATTCCTGCGCGGTGCCGGGCAGGAAGCCGGGCACGTCCACGAAGGTGATGAGGGGGATGTTGAAGCAGTCGCAGAAGCGCACGAAGCGCGCGGCCTTCACGCTGGCGTCGATGTCCAGCACGCCCGCCAGCACCGCCGGCTGGTTGGCGACGATGCCCACGCTGCGGCCGTTCATGCGGGCGAAGCCGACGACGATGTTCTTCGCGTACTGCTCCTGCACCTCGAAGAAGTGCTTGTTGTCGACGACGGCCTTGATGACTTCCTTGATGTCGTAGGGCTTGTTGGGGTTGCTCGGGACGATGTCCTTGAGCGACGCCTCGGCCCGGAACGGGTCGTCATCACACGGCTGGACGGGCGGGTCCTCCTGGTTGTTGGAGGGCAGGAAGGACAAGAGCTCGCGCGTCATGACGATGGCGGCCTGCTCGTTCTCCGCCGCGAAGTGCGCCACGCCGGACTTCTGGTTGTGCGTCACCGCGCCGCCCAGCGCCTCCTTCGACACCTCCTCGTGCGTCACCGTCTTGATGACGTCCGGGCCGGTGATGAACATGTAGGAGGTGTCCTTCACCATCATGATGAAGTCGGTAATCGCCGGCGAGTACACCGCGCCGCCCGCGCACGGACCCATGATGAGGGAGATCTGGGGCACCACTCCGGAGGCGAGCGTGTTGCGCAGGAAGATGTCCGCGTAGCCGGCGAGGCTCTCCACGCCCTCCTGGATGCGCGCGCCGCCCGAGTCGTTCAGGCCGATGACGGGCGCGCCCACGCGGGTGGCCATGTCCATGATCTTGCAGATCTTCTGGGCATAGGCGCCGGACAGCGAGCCGCCGAAGACGGTGAAGTCCTGGGCGAAGACGAAGACCTTGCGGCCTTCCACGGTGCCGTAGCCGGTGACGACGCCGTCGCCGGGAATCTTCTTGTCGCCCATGCCGAAGTCGCTCGATCGGTGGGTGACGAACTTGTCCAGCTCGCAGAAGGAGCCCGGGTCGAGCAGCAGGTCGATGCGCTCGCGGGCGGTGAGCTTGCCGGCCTCATGCTGCTTGGCGATGCGGTCGGCACCGCCGCCCAGCTCGGCCTGCTTCTCCAGCTGCTGGAGCCTTGCGCGAAGGGGGTTCTCGGAGGTCTCGTCCATGGGCGCCCCCTCTAGCACGATTGGGCGGGGTGCGCGCTGCTTGGAAGCACCGCCTCCACCGCGGACAGGTCCAGGCCGAACCTCTGGCGGACCTCTTCCAGGGGCATCTCCCACATCTGGCGCCACGGGGCGCCGAAGAGGATGCGGGCGCGCCGGCCCAGGAGCCACCCCCGGACGATGGCGCGCATGCGCTCGTCCCGCTCGGAGAAGGCGTAGAGGAGGGTGTTGGCCAGCCCCCCGGCGAGGATGCCCAGGGCGAAGGGGCTGCCCACCTGGGCGAGGCTGAAGGCCTGGACGCCCAACTCCCCGGCCACGTCCGTGGGGAAGCCGGTGAGCACGTGCCAGACGTCGTGGGACTCCAGCATGTGGGCCCGGACGTACTCCTCGTCCGTGCGGGCCTCCAGGTAGGGCAGGGCGTCCGGGTCCAGTCCGTTCTCCACCAGATGGTCCGCGAAGGCGCGGCCCAGGGTGCCCTGGGGGAGGGCGCGCAGCGACGCGATGTGGAGCAGGCCCATGCGGGGCCGGTCCACGAAGGCCCGAGCGGCGGTGTCGTGGTGCATCAATCGCTCTACCAGGCGCGTCATGGCGGTGGGAGGGGCCAGCACCGCGGCGAGCTCGAGGATGTCCTGGAGCTGGTCGGGGTATCTCAGTGCCCGCGCCATCCGCCAGGCGGTGCGCGCGTACGCGACAGGGTTCCGCATGCCTGCCTCTCGAGCTGGACGTCGCGACACCGGGCCGGGCGTCACGCGGAGCCAGGGTACGCGGCGGGCGGGGT
>NZ_JABBJJ010000461.1 GCF_012933655.1 Pyxidicoccus fallax
GAGGGAAGGGGGAGGGGGATGGGGTCGCTCAGCGTTGAACCGCCAGGATGCGCCAGCTTCGTGTGTCGACCGCATAGAGCGCGCCCATGTCGTGGGGCACAGCCCGTCCTCCACAGGCCTGCGGCTCGAGAACGATGCTGACCAGGATGACATCATCCTGGTAGGGCGCGGCGTACACGCCGTACGACTCGCGACGATACAGGCATTCCCACTCTGGCCCTTCGGATGTCGGGGGCTTCTTGTCCCAGGGATAGAAGTCCTCCATCGCGAGCTGGATGGCCCGCACCATGGCCCCCGGAACGGCTCGCAGCCCCTCTTCAGGAATGCCTGTCTCCGGGAACGAGAAGCGGGCTGCTTCCTCTGGTGGCGCATGGACGGGGCGTGGAGGGCGATGGAACAGCGCACAGGCTGGGAGAAGCAAGAGTGCGAGAGGAAGCCAACGCGTCATTTCGTCTCCTCAGTCCTGCTCGCGGATAGGAGGGGGCTGGAGGTGCGTTCTGGCTTCCCCCCATCAAGGGCTTCGATGCCCTGCTCCGCTGGAGTCCCGGTGGGCTCGGAGATGACCTTGAGGATGCCGCTGTCTGGCGCGTCCAGGGCCGTGGCATCGGGTACCACACCGGGCGCCGCGATGACGGTGACCACGCCGCCGTCCGGAGTCTTCAGACGCCAGATGGCATCATCCTCGTCCACTCCGTCCACGATACGCCGCAGGAGGCGGCCATCCCGGGCGATGGCGTACTTCGCGCCCGAGTCCATCGAGGGGAGCCTGCGCCCGCAGTATGCGAGGTCCTCATCGATGTAGATGAAGATGACGTCTTCCCGCCGTGTGAACCGATATGTGTAGGCCTCTCTCCGGTTGTGGCACTCGGTGGGGGCGGAGCCCGGTGGAAAGAGGTCATTGGCGGCAATCATCAGGGCCCGCAGGACCTCTCCCTCCAGGATGTAGCTCTGCCCGGGAGTGCCGACCTGGATGGCGTCACGCTCAGCGTCCAGTGGAAAGGTGATGGACCTGTCGTTCACCACTGGGGACGCGAGCGGCTCCGGACGTCTCGCGCAGCCCGAGGCTACGAGGGCGAGCGCCAGGGCGGACTGTAGTGGCCTCACGATGGATTCCTGGGATGTGGGGCCTCCGCAACCACTTCTCCCTGGGGAGTGACCGCGTAGGAGAACCAGCCATCGAGCACACGAACGGCCGGGCCGCCGCATCGATTGAAGCGCTGATGGAGCACCACGTAATAGAGGCCTGGCGTGGGGCCCGTGAAGACGGCGACATCCAGTCCTTGCTCGGGACTGGTGCATCCCTGGAACAGGTCAGGGAATGGGTTCCTCGTCACCAGCTCGCGGACCGCGCCTGCTGCGGCGAGTGCGGCTCCCGCTTCCATGGGGTGACTCACGAGTCGGACCGAGTCCTCCGTGGGCCATTCGATCTTGCTCTGCCAGGTCGGAGCATGCGTGGCGCACCCGCAGAGCATCGATGCGAGTCCTGCCAGCGCAAATGTCTTGAGCATTCTTCTCCGCTGCTCGGGCAGATGGGAAAGGACCATCGCGAAGTGCACTCACCGGCGGGGAACGCCCATGGGGTATGGACGACCGAGCACGCCCTGCTAGGTTAGCAGCGCCATGCAATACGTCCTACCTGCCCGGTCCGTCCTGTTTCTGGTCCTCCTGGCTTCCGCGGCGGTAGCGCAGGAACGCACGTCGGTCATTCGTGACGTCGTGCTTCCCGACCAGCCGGGTGAGGTCGCGAACTCCGTGTACGTGGCTGGCGGTATTGCCTCTGTTCTCCGCTTCCAGCAGTCGGTGGACGCCGACAAGACCCGGCTCTTGGGATGGGAAGGCCGCTTCGAACCGTTGGTGGCACAAGGCAGGTCCGTCGTGTTGTTCCCTCTCCAGAACCTCACTTCAGAGGACCGGCTCTTGCTGCTGGTGACGCTCAAGGACGGTACCGAGCTGCCCTTCACCGTGACGTCGCGCGCGGAGAAGGTGGACCATCAGGTGAATGTAGTCCCGGATGATGACTCCTTGCCCTCCGTGCGGGCCCAGCTTTCCAACGCGCTCTTGAGGGAGCGGCTCAATGCGGCGGACGCCGAGCGCTACCGCCAGGAGAAGAACTCGGTCGACCATTCCCTGGCCGCGCTCCTGGTCAGCGGCGCATCCCGGCAGACGCCCTTCCGGTGGAAGCAACGGCAGCGTCTCGACTGTGACGGGGCGGAAGTGGACGTGAGCTGGTTCGCGGGCAAGGGGAAGACGGCCGTGTTGCTCAACGTCCGCAATCGAGACGCACAGAAGCCGTGGCGGTTGGGAGAGGTCCGCCTGTCGACGGTGGAGACGCGCGAGGGCCGACCCTTCGCTCTGCGCACGGACCGGGAGGAGATTGCTCCGGGGGCCTCAGGCATCTTCGCGGTCGTCGCGGATGCGAGTGCCTTCGACTCGAAGCAGGGCGTCCAGCAGCTCGTCCTGGAGCTCTTCCGGCCGGATGGGGTGGGACAATTCCAGGTGGTCCTGGATCCACGGTACGTGCGCGAGTAGATCCGCGCACATGGACTTGTCCCGAGTGCTTCGCGTCTCCTGCATCGTCCTGCTCTGCGCGTCCGCTGGCTGTACGGCCGCCCGGGGCTCCGTGCCGCTGCGTGCGGACGGAAGTCCGGGGCCGGAGGAGTGCTCGGAAGAGGCGCTCAAGACCATGCGCATCCTCCGGATGAGGGTGGGGGACGCGGCGAAGGTCGAACTGGATGCCAACCAGATCGACCGGCGGAACATCACGCTGTACGACGGCCCCGTCGAGAGCTACCTGGACGGCCCGCTGGGAATGCTGGAAGCGGGAACCCGGCTGTATGGCCATGTCTGGACGAGCGGGCGGCAAATTGTCGTCCGGTATTACGAGGCGCATCCGGTGGATGGAGAGCCCGTGCCCATCTGCGCGGTCGGCCGGGACATCAGCAAGAAGTCCGATTCCCGCCCTGGACTGGCGGTGCTCGACTACTCGGGTGCCTTGGTGTTCGTCGTGAACTCGTTCCGGTAGACGAAGGGCTCTGCGCTGGATTGCTGGGGGTCTCGGACACTATTGTAACTAGATTGCAGGTTCCATGCTCAGGGCTTGGGTGTGTCAGCCTTCACCGCCGGCTCCCACCACACGGGACCGAGGGGCGCGGTACCTCCGGGCAGCCCTTCTTCGCTCCGCGCCGTGGGCGCTCTGGGACGCAAGGCGCGCCCCAGGGTGTCGATGCTCAGCGGCTCCCCCTCGACCGTACCCAGCACGCGGCCCGAGCGCAGGTCCATCAGCCACCCCCTGTAGAGGAGCATGTCGCCCGTCCAACTGCTGGCATCCGTGACTGGCTCGCCCACGAGGACCTTCTCCTCCGTCTGCGCGTTCCACAGCCACAGGCGCGACTCCCAGCCGCCCTCGGGGCGGGTGGACTTGTATTCCTCTCTCAACAGCGCGACGGGACCCTGCGCGACCTCCAGCGTCGAGGACGGAACGGGCCAGGGCCGCACCGCGCGCCGCTCCAGGTCGACGAGGACCGTGGTCGGCTCGGCCGACTTCCCTCGGGACGCGGGCACTGTCAGCAATCGCGGGGCGGCCCCTCCCGAGTACTCCGGCCGCGCCGACAGGCTCACGCTCCATCCGAGCGACTGATGGACTCCAGGTCCGTACAGTTCCAGGGAGCGATTCGCTCCCTTCGTCGCGCAGCTCACGAGGAGCTGCTGGCGCGCCGCGTCCGCGTACAGCAGCTCGCCATCGCAGCTCGAGGGAAGCCAGGTCTCCCGGCGCCCGTCCCTGTGCTCGAAGAGGATGGACTGGTCCTCGGTCATGCGCAGCAGGCCCGAGCCCAGCGGCTGGAGGATGTCGAGTCCCTCGTACAGGGCGCCGCCCTCCACCGGGCGGAAGCGGCGCACGGGCCTGTCCCCCTGCCAGCCGAAGTGCGAGCTGGACATGACGGGGCCCCTGCACTGCGATGGAGCGAGCGTCGTCCCCTCGAGGGGCCAGGCCAGCGTCCCATCTCCATCCGTGTCCTCCGCCACCACGTCGAAGGCCACCCACTGTCCGGAGGGGTCCAGCATCGCCTGCCCGAGCAGCCCGCCTCCCGCGTCGAGCACGTGCTCCACGTTCCGTTTCAGGTCTCGGACCACCGCCGTGACCTTCGCGCCCTCCGGACGAAGGAAGAGGAGCCGGGTGCCGTCCCGGGAGAACATGGCGCGGACCGGAGGCCGGGCGCTGGTGGCATCGGCGGTGACGTTGGCGGCCAGCACCTCCTCCGCGCGAGTGTGCGTGTCCAGCAACTGGAGCGCGCCGTCACGCACCAGCACGAGGTAGCGCCCCGTCGTGTCCGACGCGAGCAGGTCGTCGATGGGCGTGCCCGGTCCGGGCTCCAGGAAGAGGTAGGGGCGCAGCACGTCGCCGTAAGCGTCGCCGTGACGGCCGAAGGCGACCTCCACACGCCCGTCGCCCGTGGTGTCCTCACGCGCCTGGCACGCGACGAGCCAGCGGCCGTCCGGTGCGTGGGCCTGGAGCACGAACGGATGCGCGGTGCCGTATTCACCTGACACCGGGGGAACGTCTGGCATCGGGGCGGGCGGCTGCGTGCTCGCGGTGGCGTCCGGCTCCGCGGCGGGAAGTCCCTGGCGAACGGCCGGACTCCGTGACGCGCACGCGGACAGCAGCACGGCGGACAGCAGCAGGGGACGGAGGCGCATGTCCTGAAGGCTCGATGATGTCCGGGCAGACTGGCAAGAGAGTCCCACTGCGCCGAGACGTCACGCCGCGGCGTCGCGCACGGGCGCAGCCCATCTTGCCGAGAAGGCTCGCCACGCTCTCGGAGTCAGGCGTCTCCCGCCCCGGTCCGCCCCCTTCAGCCAGGAAATGTGTCTGCCTTCGTATACCCCTCTGAAGCGCAGCGGGAGCGCCACAGGCCGCGTCCCGAGCGCCAGTCCACGACTTCGGTGCGCGAGCGGCCTCCGGGTCATCCGGAGCATTGCCGTCATGAGCTCGAACCTTCAACGTCTGACCTCCCTCCTCACGAGGCTCTCGGGGCGTGACGCCTCACGCTCACGTCAGGAATTGGAGGAGTTGATGGCGGACACGCTGCCGACCCTCTCGCTCGCGGGCCCCATCGCCAATGCCTTGCTCTGCCACCACCTGGCGGGCCGGGAGCAGGCCGTCCTCCTCGACATCGGCCTCGGCACGGGGCGGCAGGCGGTGGACCTCGTGCGGTGCCTCGGAGCGCGAGCGGACCGGCCCCGCTCGCTCACGGTGGTCGCCGTGGAGCCGGATGGCGTGAGCCTCCGCGCCGCCGAGCACAACCTGATGGAGGCCTCGCAGGCGTACGGACTGGACGTCCACGTCATGCCCTTCCAGTCCCCCGTCGAGGAGCTCGACCCGTCGTTCTGGGCCCTCGTGGCCTCGCTCCAGGGAACGCTGCTGGTGCACTCGGCCTTCACCCTGCACCGCGTCCGCGGAAGCGTCGCCGGCGAGGAGCGGAAGGACGGCGTGCTGCGCCGGCTGCGCATGCTGGAGCCCCAGGCGCTCGTCCTCGTCGAGCCCAGCTCGGACCACCAGGTCAGCGACCTGGAGCTGCGCTTCCACAATGGGTGGCGCTTCTATGGGCAGACGTTCCACCTCGTGGACCAGCTCCCGCTGGCCCCCCTGGAGCGGGAGGCACTCAAGGCGTTCCTCGCGCGCGAACTCGAAGGACTCCTCGCCGACTCCGGGGAACGCTGTGCCCGGGGATACGAGCACGTGAGCGGCTGGTGGCGGCGCCTGGCTCGGACGGGCTTCACGCGGGCGGCCGTCCCCCAGGCCGTGGACCTGGGTGACCACCCCCTGGTGCACCCCAATCGTTACCCAGGCTACGTGGGGCTCGATTACCGAGCGGAAACGCTGGTGGCCGTGCTGTGCGCCACACTCGGTGCGCGGGGACGCTGATTCCGCCTTTCCCCAGCGTCGCCGAGCGCCGACACTGTGGGCCTCCCATGCCTCGAGTCCCCGTGCGCCTCCATTCCGCCCTCGTTCTGCTGGCCTGCGTCTCCGCCTGCGCCCCACGCGCGCGGACCGGGCCGGAGTCTCCCGCCACCATGTCCTCGGCCCCAGCCTCCGCGGCGGATGCCGCGTATGCCCGCCTCGTCCGCGAGTACCTCGACTGGTACACGGCGGCCAACCCCACCCACGCCACGCGGCTCGGCTTCCACATGCATGACGCCCTCCTGCCGGACGTCTCCGCGGAGGCGCTGGGCCGGAAGATGGAGACGCTCCGCGCCTGGCTCACCCGCGTGCAGCAGGTGGACCGCGGCGCGCTCACCGGAGACGCCGCCGTCGACATCCACGTGCTGGAGAACGCCATCCGCGCGGACCTCGCGCAGCTGGAGGAGCAGCGCGACTGGGAGCGCAACCCGGGCTTCTACGTGGGGCTCATCACCGGTGGGCTGAGCAGCGTCTCCTCGCGCGAGTTCGCTCCCGTGGACGAGCGGATGCGCTCCCTGCGCGCCCGCATGGCGCGAATCCCCGCGGTGCTCGACGCCGCGCGGGCCAACCTGAAGGGCGTGCCGAAGCTGTGGGTCCAGCTCGCCGCGCGGGACGCGCGTGGCACCGTGACCTACCTGCGCACGGACCTGCCCCAGGCGCTGGATGCGCAGGGCTTCTCGCGCGCGGACGCCCAGGAGCGCGACGCCTTCGCCCGGGTGCGCGAGGACGCCGCGCGGCAGGTGGAGGCGTTCGTCACCTGGCTGGAGCAGGACCTGCTGCCCCGGGCCGACGGTGACTTCCGGCTGGGACGCGAGCGCTTCGAGAAGAAGCTGGCCCTGGAGGAGCACGTGACGCTGAGCGCGGACCAGCTCCGCGACATCAACGAGCGGGCCATCCGCGACTACAAGGCCTGGGTGGCGCGCGAGGCCGCGAAGGTGGACCCGAAGGCCACGCCCGAGCAGGTGATGGCGGTCCTGGTGAAGGACCACCCCACGCCGGAGGCGCTGATTCCCACCGCTCGCGAGCAGCTCGTGGAGCTGCAGCGCTTCGTGCGCGAGCGGAACATCCTCACGCTGCCGTCGGACCGGCTGCCCACCGTGCGCGAGACGCCGCCGTACGCGCGGCTGGGCTTCGCGTCCATGGACACCCCCGGCCCCTTCGAGAAGAAGGCGACGGAGGCCTACTACAACATCACCAACGTGGAGCCGGGCTGGACGCCGGAGCAGAAGGCGCAGCACCTGACGTACTTCAACCGCGCGGGCCTCCTGGGCATCTCCGTGCACGAGGCGATTCCCGGCCACTTCGTGCAGCTGCTCTACGAGTCGCGCATCCCCACCGACGTGCGCAAGGTCTTCTCCCCCGCGTCCGTCGTGGAGGGCTGGGCCCACTACACCGAGCAGATGATGGTGGACGAGGGCCTGGGCAACGGAGACCCGCGCATCCGGCTCGGGCAGCTGCGCCGGGCCTTGCAGCGGCACGCGCGCTGGTACGCCGCGCTGGCGCTCCACGTCTACGGCGAGCCGCTGGAGGCCGTGGCGAAGCGCTACGCGGAGATTGCGTACTTCGAGCCCTTCCCCGCGATGCGCGAGGTGGAGCGCGGCACGTCCAACCCGACGTATCTCTATTACGCGCTCGGGCGCATGCAGATTTTGAAGCTGCGCGAGGACTACCGCCGCCACCTGGAGTCGCGCGGAGAGGCGTTCGTGCTGAAGGACTTCCACGACCGCTTCCTGCAGCTCGGCCTGCCGGTGTCGCTGGCGCGCGGCGTCCTCATCCCGGGGGACACCGCGCCCTCGCTGGAGTGAGCCGGGCTACAGCTCGATGACCTCGGGCTTCTCCTCGGCGGGCGTCGGCGCCCGCGAGGTGAGGCCCTGGATGATGAAGCCCTCGGGCGCGTGGATGGCGGCCCCGTGGTTCGGGTCGATGTACATGCGCACGGACTTCCCGAGCCCCTCGTAGGTCACCTCGAAGGTCTCCACCCCGGTGCCGCTGTGTGGGCCGAGGCGGCGCCAGGCCACCCGCTGGCCCTCCGGCCCGCGCAGCAGCTCGAAGAAGGCCATGATGCCGCGGTCCCCGTAGCCCACGCGCACCGGGTCCCCCGGGTGGAAGCCATAGGCGTCCTGGCCCTCCGGTGACTGGCTTTGCACGGGGCCGCGCGCCACGCGGTCATGGCTGTGGGAATGGGACTGGCGGGACGACGCGCACGCCGTCAGCAGCAGCAGCCCCACGCAGGCAATACGAAGCGAGAACATTCGACCCTCCACCACCACCGTCCACCCGCCGTCCAAGCT
>NZ_JABBJJ010000462.1 GCF_012933655.1 Pyxidicoccus fallax
CGGGGCCTTACGACGTCCTGGCTGAATCAGGCGCGACGTTGTGCAGCCCGGCTTTCACTCCGCTGCCGCAGGACTCCTTCCATGACGTCGCTCGTCAGGCCCTGACCCGACTTCGCTGAAGGAGGTTGGCGGGCTCCCAGGGCCCCCGGAACATCCGTCCCGACACGAAGTGTTGGATTCCTGGCATATCCGTTGCTCCTCGCCAGACCTGACGTGGGAGCCAACGTGATGAACAGGAGGGATGTGATGCGCGGTGATGTGTCCGAGGTATCGCGGCGCGGTGTGAGGCAACCCGTGGCCCGTTTCCTGGTGTCGGGAGGGTTGCTGGGGCTGACGCTCTCCGGGCTCGTGGTGGGCAGGACGTCGGAGGCCGCGGAGGAGCCGGTGCCGTCCGACCCGAAGCCCCCCGTCTGCGAGCGCTATCACTCCGAGGTGTTCATCGACTTCAGGGACAACGGGATTCACTTCCATCCGGACCGATGTCTCCACAAGGGAGGCAGGGCCTGGTTCATCAACGACTGCGGGGACGAGGTCTTCATCAAGGTCGATGGACCCGAATGGGAATTCGTCCCGCCGCTGCCTCCCCACGAGAAGGAGTCGCTGTGCTTCAGGACGGGGGGCGTCTACACCATCCATGCGGCCGAGGGGTGTTCCAAGCTGCCCGATGACCGCAGGCTCGGGACGCTGGAGGTGGGCTCGTCGGGTGGAGGGGAGGACCCCATCCCGTTCTGTGACTTCTGAGCCGGACGCTACGGAGAGGACGGAAGCCGGCGCTTCCACTCGCTGATGAGCCGGGGGTTCAGCGCGAGGGCCCGCTCGAGGTCCTCCCGGGCCTCCCGTGTCACCCCGGCCTCCTCACGCAGGCTCGCGCGCAGCAGCAGCGCGTCCGCCCAGCGGGGGCGCGCGGCCAGCACCTCGTCCACCAGGGCGAGGCCACGCTCCAGGGAGGGCAGTGGCTCCCTTCCCGCCGCCTTCCGCCAGGCGGCCCGGTCGCGGCAGAAGTGGCCGAAGGCGATGCGGTAGTCCAGGTGCCGGGGCTCCAGCTCCAGCGCCTTCTCGAAGGAGCGGGCGGCGTCCTCGAAGTCCTCGGGGCGCGCGAGCCAGCGGGCGCGCAGTGCCCGCACCTCGCCCTGGACGAGCCAGGCCAGGGGCTCCCGGGGGCCGCGCTCGAAAGCCTGACGCAGGGCCGCCTCGGCCCGGTCGAGGCTCCCGCGCGGCTCCTTCCCGTGCTCCAGCTCGAAGGCCGCCCGCCGTGCATGGACCCGGGCCAGACTGGCCGGGTAGTGCGCGCCGCCCGGGAGCAGCGCGCTGGCCTCCTGGTAGGCCACCTCGGCCGCCTGGAGGTCGGGACGCGGGTCCTCCCCGGAGCGCGCGAGCCAGATGGCGCGCTCGGCATGGGCCTCGCCGAGGTTGTGGTGGCCAAAGCCCTGCTGGGGCGCGACCTCGATGGCCTGACGCGCGGCTCGCACGGCCTGCTCGAGGAAGGGGAAGGGGTCATCGCCGCGGTCCCAGGCCTCCCGCGCCTGTTCGAGGAGGACGGCGCTCCGGCCGTTGTGCAGCTGCGCGATGCGGGCGTTGATGCGCAGGCCCTCGTCGAAGCACTCCAGGGCGGTGGCCAGGTCGGGCCCGGCGTCGCCTCCCTGGTTCCGGCGCCGCTGGGCGAGCTCCAGGTGCAGCGTGCCTCCCAGGAACCACGTCACATAATTGCGCGGGTTGAGCTTGCGCGAGGTGTCGAGCGCGGTCCGGGCCTCTTCCAGGTCCTCCAGGGGCGTCGAGGCGCGCGGGTGGGTGGCCCGGGTGAGCCAGGCGATGCCCAGGTTGAGCCACGCGTCCGGTATCCGCGCGTCGAGCCGGATGGCCTCGCGGTAGGACGCGATGGCCTCGCCGCGGTGGGCCCGCGAGTCCTCTCCCTTCTCGTCCTCGTAGTCCGCCTGGATTTTGAAGACGAGGCCCCGGGTGGCGTGGAACTCGTAGTCCTGGTCCTTCGCGGGGATGGACCCCAGCAGCGCCACGGCCTCACCGAGCGGCGCGCCGGGGTCCAGGCCCCGGGCCTGGAGTGAGCGCGCCCGGCGCCAGAGGCTCTGCACCTGCTCCAGCCGGGCCCGGGGCGGCTCGGGCACCAGCCTCATGGCGGCGCGCGCGGCCGAAAGGGCCTTCTCGAGGGGCTCCTCCACGTCACCGCCCCGGCTCATGCGGTACTCCGCCAGCCGGTTGTGGAAGCGCGCCTCCAGGACGCGGGCCGGGCCGAAGTCCGGGTCCGCCTGGAGCGCGCGGGCGACGGCCTCCAGCCCACGGGTGAAGGGGGGCAGGACGTCTCCCTCGCCGTAGAGCTCCATCACCATGGCGGTGTACTCGAGCCGTGCCAGGGACCTGTGGACCTCGGGCACGCTCTCGCCGGTGGCGGCGGCGGCGGAGTAGGCGCGGCGGCCGGCCTCGAAGTCGGCCAGCGCTCCCTCCCGGTCTCCCTGGTTCCACTTCCGGGCGGCGCGGGCCTGGAGGATGTCACCCCGGAGCAGGGGGGCCTCGTGGAACCAGGGGAGGTGGTCCTTCATCGCGTCGAGCTGGAGGAGGGCCTCGTCCAGCCGTTCCTCGTGGAAGGCCAGCAGCGCCGCCACGTACTCGGCGGAGGGCACGTCGGCGCCGTGGCTCTGGCGCAGCCAGTCCAGGGCGGGCGCGCGGTACTCGCGCTGGATGTCCTGCTTGCGCGACTCGCGCCGCGCCGAATCTCTCAGCCGCTCGGCCTCCTGGAGCTGCTCCTGGTACAGGTGCCCCATCACCAGGGCCAGGGCCCAGGCGACGCGGGGCTCGCGGAAGCCGTGGCGCCAGGCGGCCTCCAGGTGCTCGCGGGCCAGGGCCTCGTCGCCGAGCGCCAGCGCGCCACGGCCCAGGGCGTAGTGGCCGGGACCCACGGCCAGCTCGCCGGCCTCGTGAATCTCGGTCTCCAGCGCGCGCATGTGGCCGCGAAGGACCTCGCGGTCCGCGCGGATGTCGTGGAGCGGGGACAGGCCGGAGTAGCGGGCCAGGGCCTCGATGCGCTCGACGCGCTCGGTGAACTGGCGCGAGAGGCGCTCGCGCCGGTGGGCTTCCTGGCGGGTGAGGGCGACGTGGACGAGGGAGAGCGCCACGGCCAGCAGGGCCGCGGCGGCCACGCCCACCACGATGCGGTGCTTGCGGAGCGCCTTGCGCAGCCGGTAGCCCGGGCCGGTGGGGCGTGCCCGCACGGGCTCGCCCGCGATGAAGCGGTCCAGGTCCTCGGCGAGGGCGCGCGCCGAGTCGTAGCGGGCCGCGCGCTCCTTCTCCAGGCACTTGAGGACGATGGCCTCCAGGTCCACCGGCAGCGCGGGGTTGAGCGCGCGCGGCGGGCGGGGCTCGAGGGTGGCGATGTTGCTGAGCACCTCCAGCCCGTTGTCGCCCGGAATGGGAGGCTGGCCCGTCAGCAGCGTGTAGAGCGTGGCGCCCAGGCTGTACACATCGGCGCGCCGGTCCAGGCGGGACACCTCGCCGCGGGCCTGCTCCGGGGCCATGTAATGGGGCGTGCCGAGCACGGCGCCGCTGGCGGTGACGCCCTGCTCCTTCCAGTCACGCGCCAGCCCGAAGTCCATGACGTAGGGCTTGAGGCGGCCATCCTCGGTGCGCTCGACGAGGATGTTGCCGGGCTTGAGGTCGCGGTGGATGAGGCCGGCCCGGTGGGCGGCGTGGACGCCCTCGGCGGCGTCCCGGAGCAGCAGGGCCGCCTGTTCCACGGTGAGCTGGCCCGCGAGCTGGTTCAGCGGGACTCCGTCCACGTACTGCATGGCGATGAAGGCGTGCCCCTGGACTTCGCCCACCTCGTACACCTGGCAGACGCGCTCGTGCTCGACACGGGCCTGGGCCCGGGCCTCGGAGAGGACGCGCCGGGTGAGGCCGGCGTCACCGCCCCGGACGAACTTGAGGGCGGCATGGCGGCGCAGCCGCGGGTCATAGGCAAGGAAGACCTGTCCCATGCCGCCCTGTCCGAGGAAGCGAACCCCCTGGTAGCGCTCCCAGCCGGGCACCGGAAAGACGGTCGCCTCCGGAGAAGGGAGCCGCGGCGCGAGGGCACCCTCCAGGGTGGAGGCACCTGCTGCTCCGTCCCAGACGGCCTCGCTCGTGATTCGCGTTTTCATGGACTTACCGGAGCCTCAATCTACCCGCCTTCGAGCCGGTAGAGGCGAGCGGGCGAGCGCGGGGGCCCTCCCCGCGTGACGGGGCGGCCGGCCGGGTGGGCCTCCGTGGGGGGCGGGGCGCCCCAGGGCCAGGGGATGCCCGCGGCGGACCGACGCCGGGCTCGGGCTCAGGACTTCTTCAGCGGCAGGTCCACGGTGAAGGTGGCGCCCCGGCTCGGGGTGCTCTCCGCCTTCACGGTGCCGCCCATGGCCTCCACCAGCTGCCGCGTGACGTACAGCCCCAGGCCGAGCCCGCCATAGTGGCGCTCGGACACGCCCCGCTCGAAGCGGTGGAAGATGCGCTCGAGGAGCTCGGGGGCGATGCCGATGCCCTGGTCGCTGACGGTGAGGCGGGCCCACCGTCCCACGATGCGGAGCCGGACGTGCACGGGCCGGCCGGTGCCGAACTTGAGGGCGTTGGACAGGAGGTTCGTCACCACCTGCGCCACGCGCACGCGGTCCAGGTGGCCCACGGCTCCGGACTCCACCTCCACCTGGAGCGGCGAGCGCGTGGCCTGTGGCTCCATGTCGCGGGTCACCTCCCGGACGACGTCGGCCACGTCCACGTCCTCCAGATGGAGGGACAGGCGCCCCTCGGCGAGCCGCGACACGTCGAGCAGCCCGTCCACGAGGACCGCGAGCTTGTGGACCTGCGCCTCGGCCACCTCCAGGTTCTTCAGCTCCCGCTCCCGGTTGCGCGTCTCACGGTACGAGTCCTGGGCGCCGCGCCGGAGCTGGGCGAGCCGGAGGGCCAGCGGCGTCAGCGGTGTCTTCAGCTCGTGCGCGGCCACGGAGAGGAACTCGTCTCGCAGCCGCACCGACTGGCGCAGCTCGCGCAGCAGCCGCTCGCGCTCCTCGGCCTGGCGGTTCTCCTTCGTCGTGTCGCGCAGCTCGATGACGGTGCCCGAGGGGACGCCCTCCACGAGGAGGGGGCTCGCGGTGAAGGCCACCGGGTAGAAGCTCCCGTCCCTGCGGACGAAGACGTCCTGTCCCTGCTCCTGGGCGCGCGTGGGCAGGGCCCGGTCGATGGGGCACTCGGCCATGGGGTAGGGCGTGCCGTCGGGCCGGGTGTGGTGGATGAACTCGTGGAGCGGCTGGCCCTGGACCTCGGCCAGCGTGAAGCCGGTGATGGCCTCGGCCGCGGGGTTCATGAAGACGCAGTGCTGGCGCGCATCCATGAGGAACAATCCCAGGGTGGCGTTGTCGGTGATGGCCTTGAGGCGCCGCTCGGCCTCCTCCACCCGCATGCGGCTGCGGACCTGCTCCGTCACCTCCACCGCGTGGGTGAGGACGCCGGTGATGCGGCCCGAGGTGTCGCGGATGGGCACGAAGGCGAGGTTGAAGAAGGACTCCTCGGGCGTGCCATTCCCATGGCGGTCCAGGCGCACGGAGAACTCCTCGGCCTTGAAGGGCTCTCCCGTGCGCAGCACCCGCCGGAGCGTCTCCAGGAGGCCCGGTTGTGACAGGAGCTCCGGCATCGCCTCCACCATCGGGGTGCCCGGGGGGATGCGCCGGCCGGCCACCTTGTCATGCAGCGTGTTGGCGAACTCGAAGGTGAGGTCCTCGCCGCGGAGGATGGCGATGGCCGCGGGAGCCTCGCCCAGCAGGGCGTGGAGCAGCTCCCGGTGGAGATTCTCGGTGGCCTCGCGCTCCGCCTGATGCCGCTTCTCCTCGGCCTGGGCGTCCCGGACGCAGAGCCAGTGCTGCTTGCCGCCCAGCTCCAGGGGGGTGATGCGCGCCCGGCTGGTGAAGGTCGTCCCGTCCTTCCGCCGGTTGTGGAGGACGCCGAACCAGAGCCCCTGGGCCTTCACCTCCGCGGAGATTTCCACGACACGCAGCGCATGCTCCTCGGGCGACCAGGCGCTCAGCACCCTGATGGGCTGGCCGAGCAGCTCTCCGCGCGCATAGCCGAAGAGCCGGTCCTCGGCGGCGTTGGTGTAGATGACGGTGCCCCGCTCGTCGGCCAGATTCACCGCGCTCACCATGCCCTCCAGTATCGAAGCGTGGAGGGCGAGGTCTTTCGGGTGCTCCGGGGCGGCCTTCTTCATGTGTGGTGTCGGGCGGGCTATCCGTCGGCGGGCCCCACGGCGAGGGCCGTGAAGGGTTCCGAACAGTTAATCACCCGGCCCCTCAAGAGCACCGCGGCAAGGGCGCTCCGGTGGGGTGGTGGGCATGGCGGGCGCACGGGGGCCCCTCTGCCTGCTCGGCGCCAGGGAGGTGACGGCGCCTCAGCGCTTCGGCTTCTCGACGGGGCGCTCGGAGCGGTGCTCGTCGTCGGCCGGAGCCTCGCTCCCGGCGATGTCCGCCGTGGTGATGGCCTTGCTGCCGAAGCGCTCGGCGATCTTGTCCAGCGCCGCGTTCAGCTTCGCGGTGCGCGGCGGCGCCGCCGGGAAGAGGCCGAGCTGCGGGGGCACCTCGTCGAGCTGCACGCTCACCCCGGTGAGGCGGATGGGCTTGCCCTCGTGCGCGCGCTCCATCAGTTCCAGCGCGGTGCGGTAGAGCGTCTGTCCGTCGTCCGTGGCCTCGCGCAGGGTGGTGCGCCGGGTGATGAGCGTGAAGTCCGCGAACTTCAGCTTGAGCTGCACCACGCGGCCCTTCACGCCCGCGCGCCGCAGCCGCCGGCCCACGCGCAGCGCCTGCGAGTGCACGTGCGGCTTGAGCGCGTCCACGCCGGTGAGGTCCTCCTCGAAGGTGTCCTCCGCGCCCACGCTCTTGGCCGCGCGGTCCGGCACCACCTCGCGCGTGTCGATGCCCTGGGACAGCTCCCACAGGTGTCGCCCGCTGGAGCCCAGCCGCTCCTCCAGCCAGTCCGGCTCATGGGCCGCCACGTCGCCAATGGTCCGCAGCCCGGCGACCTTGAGCGCTTCCTCCGTCTTCGGCCCCACGCCCCACAGGCGTGAGACGGGCAGCCCCGCGAGGAAGGCCACCGTCTCCTCGGGCCGCACCTCGCGCTGCCCGTTGGGCTTGGCCAGGTCCGAGGCAATCTTCGCCACGAACTTCACCGGGGCGATGCCCGCCGAGGCCGGCAGGTTGAGCTCGTCCGCGATTTCCTTGCGGATGCGCCGCGCGATGTCCGCCGGGGCGCCGAACAGCCCCACCGAGGCCGTCACGTCGAGGAAGGCCTCGTCGAGGGACAAGGGCTCGATGAGGGGCGTGTAGCGCTCGAAGATGGCGAAGACCTGCTCGCTGGCCTCGGCGTACGCGGAGAAGCGTGGCTTGACGACGATGGCGTGGGGCGCGGCCTTCATGGCGCGGGCCATGGGCATGGCGCTGCGCACGCCGAAGGGGCGGACCTCGTAGGAGGCAGCGACGACGACGCCCCGCTGTGCATGGCCGCCAACGATGATTGGCTTGCCTCGCAGGGCCGGGTTGTCGCGCTGCTCCACGGACGCATAGAAGGCGTCCATGTCCACGTGGATGATGGCTCGCATGGCACGAGTCACTGTAGTGGCCCCCTCTGACGCGAGACGGAAGCCGACATGAAGACCCTGACCGAGTACCTGTGGTTCGAAACCAAGGAGCGGCGCGAGTTGGTGCGCCTCACGGACACGGTGTCGTCGCTGGTCCGCAAGAGCGGCATCCAGGAGGGAATGGTTCTCGTCTCCGCCATGCACATCACCGCGGGCGTCTTCGTCAATGACGACGAGCCCGGCCTCCACGAGGACATCTGGGAGTGGCTTCAGGGACTGGCGCCCTTCGGTCCCGACTACCGCCACCACCGCACCGGCGAGGACAACGGCGACGCGCACCTCAAGTCGCTGCTCATCCACCACCAGGTCATCATCCCCGTCACCGCGGGGAAGATGGACCTGGGGCCCTGGCAGCAGGTGTTCTACGCCGAGTTCGACGGACAGCGCCGAAAACGCGTCATCGTGAAGGTGATGGGGGAGTAGGGCTACCCCCTGACGGGGCGGCTTGACGCGGCCAACGTGTCAGGTGGGGTGGGCGGGCCCGCGGTACGGCCCGCCCGGCGGGAAATCAGCCCTGGCG
>NZ_JABBJJ010000463.1 GCF_012933655.1 Pyxidicoccus fallax
GGCAGGCCCTCCGGCCGCTTGACTTGGAGGGGGCCCCCTCCTAGAAGGCGCGTTCCCCCGCTGGAGGAAGCTCCGGTGGGATGTTCTTTCACAGCTTCCCGTGTTCGACACGGGACGTAGCGCGAAGGTGACGGGCGCGCGGTTTCCCGTCCCCGGCGGACGGTCCTCCTGAGGGCCACCGACCGTTTCCCCGCTCCCCGGATGGTCCGGGGGGCACTCGACCCCAAGGGGAGAGAAAACAATGGCTGAGACGCAGGCCGCGAAGCGGCTTCGTGAGTACGAGACCATCTTCCTGGTCAAGCCGGACCTGACGGACGACAACGTGGACAAGCTCAAGGAGCGCGTCCGCGGCATCGTTGGCCGTGAGGGTGGCAAGGTGATTCGCTTCACGGTGTGGGGCAAGAAGAAGACCCTGTTCCCCGTGGCGAAGCAGCCCCGCGCCATCTACGTGCACGCCAGCTACCTGGGCAGCTCCAAGCTGGTGGCCGAGGTGGAGCGCAACCTCCGCAACTTCGACGAGGTGTCCCGCTACATCTCCGTGAAGGTCGCCGACGAGGTGGACCCCGAGAGCCGTCCGGTCCTCGAGGACCTGAAGCTGGCCGGCGACGTCGAGGAGACCCGTCCGGGTGGCGCCCCCGCGGACCGCGAGGGTGGCTTCCGCGGTGACGACGCGGCTGAGGGTGCGGACGAGGAGTCGACCGAGGAGGCCTGAGGGCCACCGGGTCAATTCCCTAGGGACCAATCCAGGAATCGAGAACGCTCATGAGCAACGGAACTGAGAGCAAGACGGGCGCTGCGCCTGCGGGCCGCACGGGCGGCTTCGGCGGCGGCGGTGGTGGTGGCTTCGGTGGCGGCCGCGGTGGAGACCGTGGCGACCGCGGTGGTGACCGGGGTGACCGCGGCGGTGACCGCGGCGACCGCGGGATGGGTGGCGACGACGACAAGCGTGGCGGTGGCCGCGGCTTCGGCCGCAAGAAGGTCTGCCGCTTCTGCGCCGAGAAGAACGCCGCCGTGGACTTCAAGGACCAGGCGACGCTGAAGTACTTCGTCACCGAGCGCGGCAAGATCATCCCCCGCCGCATCTCGGGCAACTGCGCCAAGCACCAGCGCGAGGTGGCGGTGGCCATCAAGCGCGCCCGTGGCATCGCGCTCCTCCCCTACAACGCGGTGGTCGGCTAGCCGCCGGTCCGCACAGGAGACTGAACATGAAGGTCATTCTGCGTGAGGACATCGAGAACCTCGGCAAGTCCGGGGACCTCGTCACCGTGAAGGACGGCTTCGGCCGCAACTACCTGCTGCCTCGCAAGAAGGCGGTTCTCGCGAGCGAGCAGAACATGCGCCAGCTCGAGCACGAGAAGGCGGTCATCACCGCCCGCAACGCCAAGCTGAAGGGCGCGGCGGAGGAGCAGGCGAAGAAGGTGGGCGCCATCAAGGTGACCATCAAGCGCAAGGTGGGCGAGCAGGACAAGCTGTTCGGCTCCGTCACCGCGCTGGACATCGCCGAGGCGGTCGCCGCCCAGGGCCAGCAGGTGGACCGTCGTTCCATCCACCTGCCCGAGCCCATCAAGTCCACGGGCAACTTCGAGGTGGAGCTCCGGCTGCACCGCGAGGTGACGGCGAAGATCAAGGTCGACGTGGTGGCCGAGTAGCCATCGCCGTCTGACCGACGGAAGTCAGAGAGGCCGTCCGGGGAGACCCGGGCGGCCTTTCGCTTTTCCGCTCGCCCGGCGCTGGCGGGTCCGGCTCGCGCCGCGTCCGGTCCGTCCCGCGACATCCGCGTGGAGCGCCCGGCGCGACGTGCGTATCCGGAGGCAAAGGAGGCTCACCCATGAGCACCGATGCCACGCCGCGCACCGCTGGAGGACACCGCCCCGAGCTGGACTGGCTCCGGGTGGTGGCCATCCTCGTGCTGCACCTGTTCCACACGGGGATGATGTTCAACACCTGGGACTGGCACGTGAAGAGCGCCCAGGCCCTGCCGGTGCTGGAACCGGTGATGGAGGTCCTGCACCACGTGCGCATGCCGCTGCTGATGTTCATCTCGGGCGTGGGCACGGCGCTCGCCCTGGGGCGGCGCTCGCTGGGGGCCTTCGCGTCGGACCGCGTGAAGCGGCTGCTCTGGCCGCTGGTCTTCGGCATCTTCGTGGTGGTGCCGCCGCAGATCTACGTGGAGCAGTTGTTCCGCGGCCGGTTCCAGGGCGGCTACGCGGAGTTCTACCCCTCGGTGTTCGACTTGGTGCCCTACCCCGCCGGCAGCTTCAGCTGGCACCACCTCTGGTTCGTCGCGTACCTCTTCGCCTACTGCATGCTGGCGCTGCCCCTCTTCGCCGCGCTGGGCACGGCGCGCGGGCAGGCGGTCCTCTCGCGCGTGGAGGAGTGGCTGTGCCGGGGGTGGAACGTGGCGTGGCTGTTCGCGCCGCTCGCGCTCAACGGGCTGCTGCTGCATGGCTACCCGGAGACGCATGCGCTGTTCGACGACCCGCGGACGTTCGGCCACTACGGCCTGCTCTTCCTGCTGGGCCACGTGCTGGGCCGCTGCCCGCGCGTATGGGACCACCTGGTGGAGCGGCGGCGCGCGCTGCTGGCGGCAAGCGGGGTGCTCTTCGCCATCATGGTGCCGGAGAGCGAGTTCCCGCTGGTGCCGGAGGTGCTCGGGGCGCAGGCCGCCCTGTGGCTCTTCATCCTGACCGCGCTGGCCTGGGCGCGCGCGTGCATCCGCGTGCGCCGCCCCTGGCTGAAGCATGCGCAGGAGCTGTCCTATCCGTTCTACATCCTCCACCAGACGGTCATCGTCGTCGTGGGGTACGCGTTCCTCTCGCTGCCGGTGGGCCCGTGGGCGCTCTTCGGGCTGGTGCTGGTGACGACCTTCGGCGCCACCTGGGCCCTGAGCGAGGGCATCGCCCGCATGCCCTGGCTGCGGCCCTGCTTCGGGATGAAGCCGCGTGCCACCCGGGCCGGGGCTCCCCGGATGATGGAGGCGGGGCATACTGGCTGACGCACCCATGGCACCCCACTCCATCGAAAGCACTCCGCTGCGTGAAGCCGGCTGGCGGTGGCCGCGCCTTCGCGCGCGACCCGTCTGGGCGCTGTTCGGCCTCTTCCTCGGCGTGGGGCTGTGGAACGGAATGACGGTGACGCTCACCATCCTCGGGGATGGAGGCACCGTCCCCGGCCGGGAGCCGTTCGTCTGG
The DNA here is from genome assembly GCF_012933655.1 of Pyxidicoccus fallax. Classification (GTDB taxonomy): domain Bacteria; phylum Myxococcota; class Myxococcia; order Myxococcales; family Myxococcaceae; genus Myxococcus; species Myxococcus fallax. Next base: position 3,192 of record NZ_JABBJJ010000463.1, read on the forward strand.
GAAATCACCGGGGCGCTGGGCGCCTGGGCCGCGCTGCCCGTCATCCAGACAGCGGTGCTCAACGCACCGGGGCCCCACGTGGGCTGGGCGCGCTTCCTGGGCATCCACGCGGCGGGCTACCTGCTCTTCACCGCCCTGCACATCGCGCTGATGGTGCCACCGAGGTACCCGCTCTACGCGCTGTTCGGCTGGGGCCCGTACCATTACGGGGACCTGGCCTTCCGCATCCCCATGGAGGCGCAGAAGGACCTCATCCTGTACGCGGCCGCCGCCACCGTGTGGAGCCTCCTCAACGCGTGGCGCGAGCGGCAAGCACGGGTGCTCCGGCAGGCCGAGCTGGAGAGTGAGCTGCGGACCGCGCGGCTCCAGGCGCTCACCGGACAGCTCCACCCGCACTTCCTCTTCAACGCGCTGAACACCATCAGCTCGGTGATGTACGAGGACCTCGCGCGCACGGACCGGCTGCTGAGTGACCTCGGAGGACTGCTGCGCGCGAGCCTCGACCGGCGGGAGCCCACGTGGACGCTCGCGGAGGAGCGCGCGCATACCGAGCGCTTCGTGGCGTTATTGGCCGCGCGGTTCGGCGAGCGCGTGACGGTGCGATGGGACGTCGCGCCCGGGCTGGAGGACGCACGCGTGCCCTGCTTCGCGCTGCAGGCGCTGGTGGAGAACGCGGTGAAGCACAACCAGGACCGGCGGGAGGCGCTGGAGGTGCGCATCCGTGCCCGCGAGGACGGCGCCGGATGGCGGCTGGAGGTGGAGGACACGGGGCGTGGCTTCGGTGAGGCCTCTCCCGCCACGGGCCCCGGCGTGGGGCTGACGCACCTGGAGCGCATCCTCGCGCTGCTGCACGGCGGACGGGCGCGGATGGAGCGCGGGCAGGGCCCCGAGGGCGGCGCGCGCGTATCGCTGTGGCTGCCGCGCGAGGTGCCGGCATGACTCCCTTCACCGTCCTGGTCGTCGACGACGAAGCCCCCGCTCGTGCCAAGGTGAAGCGCCTCTTCGCGGACGACACGCGCTTCGCCCTCGCGGGCGAGGCCGCGGACGGGACGGAGGCCCTGGAGCGAATCGAATCCCTGCGTCCGGACCTGCTGGTGCTCGACGTGCAGATGCCCGGCCTCACCGGCTTCGAGGTCCTCGAAGCGCTCGGCCCGGAGGACGCCCCCGCCGTCATCTTCTCCACCGCCTACGACGCCTTCGCACTGAAGGCCTTCGAGGCGCACGCGGTGGACTACCTCCTCAAGCCCTACGACGCGGGCCGCTTCGGCAGGGCGCTCGACAAGGCGCACGCGCTGCTCGTCGGCGGGAAGAAGGACAGCGGGAAGCTCCGGGCGCTGCTGGAGGACCCGGCCCGCGCAGGCCCCGCGCGCCCGCTGGAGCGGCTCGTGGTGAAGGTGGGCGAGGCCTGGGTGCCCCTGAAGCTGGACTCCGTCCGGCGTCTGTCCTCCGAGGACAAGTACGTGCGCCTCCACACCGACCAGGGCGAGCATCTGATCCGCCAGAGCCTGCGCGCGCTGGAGGAGCGGTTGGATCCGGAGCGCTTCGTGCGCGTGCACCGGGGCGACATCGTCAACCTGGACGCCGTGGCGCGCCTGGAGCCCTGGACGCACGGGGACGGCATCCTCATCCTCGTGGACGGCAGCACCGTGGTGCTCAGCCGTACATGGCGTGAGACCTTCCTCGCACGGTGGGGGCTTCCAGGGTGAGCCGGCGGGTAGGGCCGCCCCCCATCTCCCACCCGCTGCTACAGGTCTGTAGCCGAAAACTGTAGCCATGTCAGGGCTGCCTGTAGAGTGGGCAGGCAGCCATGGAAAACGTCCTCGACATGAGAGAAGGCCGCCGCGTCCACGAAGACCTGGCGGCGGAGCGTGCGGTGCTGGGCGCCGTGCTCGCGGACAACAGCCTCATCGCCTCGGTAGGCGAAGTGGTCCACCCGGACGACTTCTCCAGCCCCGCGCACGCGCAGATCTTCGCGGCGATGCTGAAGCTGGACGGCCAGTCCAAGCAGGTCGACCACCTGACCCTGGCCGAGGAGCTGAAGGTCCTCGGGCAGCTCGTCGCGGTGGGCGGTCCCGCGTACCTGATGCGCCTGGACCAGGTGGTGCCGCTGGCGTCCAACGCCGTCCAGTACGCGCAGATCGTCAAGGACCAGGCCATCCGTCGGCGCCTTGCCCACGTGGGCAAGGAGATTCAAGAGCTCGCCAGCTCGGAGACGGGCGAGCTGGAGGTCCTGCTCGACGAGGCCGAGCGCAAGGTGTTCCTCCTCGCGGAGAAGAAGCGCGAGGGAGACCTGCGGCCGGTCAGCGAGCTGATGGAGCAGACGCTCGACCTGCTCGACAAGATGAAGGCCGCGTCCACGGGCGTGACGGGCCTGTCCACCGGCTACATCGACCTGGACATGCAGCTCACCGGCCTGCACGCCGGCGAGCTCATCATCCTCGCGGCGCGACCCGGCATCGGCAAGACGTCCTTCGCGATGAACATCGCGGTGCACGCGGCGCTGAAGGAGAACAAGGCCGTCGGCATCTTCAGCCTCGAAATGCCCGCGGACCAGCTGCTGATGCGTCTGCTCGCCTCCACCGCGCGCGTGGACATGAAGAAGCTGCGCGGCGGCCGGCTGACGCCACATGACGAGGAGAAGTTCCAGGAGATGGCGGGCGCGCTCTACAACGCGCCCATCTACATCGACGACTCGGGCGGCCTGTCCCCGTTCGACCTGCGCGCCAAGGCGCGGCGCGTGAAGCAGAAGGACCCGCGCCTGTCGCTGCTCGTCATCGACTACCTCCAGCTCATGCACCAGAAGGGCAAGGTGGAGAGCCGCCAGCTGGAAGTCGCGGAAATCTCCCGCGCGCTCAAGCAGCTGGCCAAGGAGCTGGAGGTTCCCATCATCGCGCTCAGCCAGCTCAACCGTAAGGTGGAGGAGCGCAAGGGCGGCAAGCCCATGCTGTCGGACCTGCGTGAGTCCGGCTCCATCGAGCAGGACGCCGACGTGGTGATGTTCATCCACCGCGAGGAGCCGGAGGGCGGCGCGGACGGCGCGCCCCCGCCCACCAGCTCCGTCATCCCCGTGGAGCTCATCATCGCCAAGCAGCGTAACGGCCCGGTGGGCTCCGTCGACCTGGTGTTCCTCTCGGAGTTCACCCGCTTCGAGAGCCGGTCCCGCGGCGAGTAGCTACCCGGCGCGCAGGTAGCGCACCACCAGCCCGCGCGCCGCCTTCACCGCGGCCTCCATCGCGCGCCCGCGCCCCAGCTCCGTGGCCAGCGCGGACGCCAGCCGGCACCCGGTGCCACGGCGCCCGGGCGCGCGCCGCAGCCACTCGCCGCGCAGCACGCGCACCCGCTCCGGCGTGGCCAGCACGTCCGCCAGGCCCTCCACGTCCGGCAGGTGCCCGCCCTTCACCAGCACCGCGCCGAAGCCGTACCGCGCCAGTGCCTCGGCGGCCGTGGCGGCCTCCTCCACCGTGCGCGGCACCGGCCGGCGCAAGAGCCACGCCGTCTCGTCCAGGTTCGGCGTGAGCACCACGCGCGGCCCCGCCAGCGACAGGTAGGCCCGCGCGGACAGGCGCGTCAGCGGCTCGCCCCGCGAGGTGCGCACCACCGGGTCCACCACCCACCACGCGTCCGTGCCCTCCAGCGCCCGGCTCGCGGCGGACAGCTGCGCGGGGCCGGGCACCATGCCCCACTTCACCGCATGCAGCGGCCCCAGCTCGCGCGCGGCGGCAATCTGCGCGGCCAGCACGCGCGGCGCGGAGGCCGTCCACGTGAAGGTGGTGGTGCCCTGCGCCGTCTGCGCGGTGGGGACGGCCACCGGCTGACCGCCGCGCTCCAGCACGGCGGCCAGGTCCGCCAGGAGCCCCGCCCTTCCCGTGGGCTCGTGTCCGGCCAGCAGGAGGACGCGGGGGTTCAACGCCGGTGCTCGCGCGCCTTCTGCACGAAGGACTTGTACAGGCCGTTGTGCACGGGAATCGTCGTGGCCATGTACTCGGGGTGCCACTGCACGCCCACCGCGAAGACGTGGACGGTGGACTCGACGGCCTCCACCACGCCGTCCGGCGCCACCGCGCACACCACCACGTCCTTGCCCGTCGCCCGCACCGCCTGATGGTGCGTGGAGTTGACCATGAGCTGGCCGTGTCCCACCGCCTCCGCCAGCAGCGTGCCGCTCTTCACGTCCACCGGGTGCTGCGGCTGCGTGCGGTCATGCTTCTGCTCGTGCTCGCGCGCGCCCGCCACCTCGCGGCCGATGTCCTGGAACAGCGTGCCGCCCAGGACGACGTTGAGCAGCTGCATGCCGCCGCAGATGCCCAACACGGGCATGTTGCGCTTGAGCGCGCCGCGCATCAGCGCCGCCTCGAACGCGGTGCGCCCCTCCTTCAGCGCGCCCAGGCCCTCGCGCGCGGACTCGCCGTACACCTCCGGGGGGATGTCGAAGGCGCCGCCAGTGACGAGCACCCCGGAGACGCGGTCCAGGTACGCCTCCACGCACGTCGGGTCGTCCGAGTACGGCAGCACGAAGGGCAGGCCCCCCGCGCGCAGCACCGCGTCCGAGTAGGGCACCTTCAGCTCGTAGCGGGCGAAGGCCTGGTCCGCGGGCTGGGTCCAGTCCGGGGTGATGCCGATGTTGGGGCGGCGCGGCGGCGGCCCATGGTGACGCGGATGGTTGTTCATGGAGTCCTCGGGCCGTCGAGGCTAGTGCCCCGCCCTGCCCTGTTCAAACGCCGCCACCAACCGCCGCACACGCTCGGCGATGTCCTCGGCGAGCAGGGCGTCGGACACCACCGCCGCGCCATGAGCCCCCGTGGCCGCCACCCGGGCGATGTTGTCCAGCCCCACGCCGCCAATGCCCACCACCGGCAACGGGCTGTCCCGCACCACCGCGGCGAAGGCCTCCAGGCCCAGCACCGGCGCGGGCACCTGCTTCGTCGTGGTGCCGAAGAGGGGCCCCACGCCCACGTAGTCCGCGCCCGCCGCCAGCGC
>NZ_JABBJJ010000464.1 GCF_012933655.1 Pyxidicoccus fallax
GGGCGGGTAGGACGGGGCAGCACAGCGGTACGGGCGGCGGGTAGGACGGGGCAGTGCGCAGTACGGGGCAGTGCGCAGTACGGGGCAGCACGGCAGTACGGGCGGCGGGTAGGTCGGGGCAGTACGGCAGTCAGAGCTGAGCGCGGTGTGGCTCGCTCAAGTCGGACGGCTCGGGCGTGGATGGATGGGGAGGAGGGAGCCGGTCCTCAGCGGAGGAGTGCATTCGCGAGGACCGGTTCGCCTCATCAACGCCGGCGAGCAGCGTGTCTAGCCGAGGAATGCCAGCGCCGTGCGCGCGAAGGCGTCCCGGTGCTCCAGGAAGATGGGTCCATGTCCCCCACCGGGGACCACCCAGAGGCGCGACTGCGGAATGGCGCGATACAGCTCGAGCCCCAGCTCCACGGGGTAGAGCGGATCGCCATCCCCATACACGATGAGCGTGGGCGCGGAGATGGTGGACAGCAGCGGCGGCGTGAAGTTCATGTCGTCGTAGCTGTCCGCGAACCCGCGCCCGTGCCGCCACAGCGCGCGAATCTGCTCATCTCCCAGCGAGTGCCGCGCCCGCATCTCGGCCCACTCGGCCTCCGTGCGGCCCTCCTCGGTGAACGTCGCCATGATGCGGCGGGCCTGCGCGGGGTAGTAGGGCGGGCTCGACACGAGCACCATCCGCTCCACGCGCGCCGGAGCCCGGGTGGCGATGTGCAGGAGCGTGTTCCCACCCAGGCTCATGCCGATGGCGCGGAACCGCTCGATACCCAGCGTGTCCATGAGCGCGAGCACGTCCATCGCGCACTGGCGCATGGTGAACGTGCCTGACGGGTTGTTGCTCCGGCCATGGCCGCGCAGGTCCGGGATGATGAGCCGGTACCGCCGCGCGAGCGCCTCCAGGTCGAAGACATGCGTCCAGTCCGAGCCCGTGCCGGTGAACCCGTGCAGCAGCACGAGCGGAGCTCCCTCGCCGCGCACCGCGTAGTGCAGCTCCATGCCCTCGACGGCGGCCGTGCGGGTGACAGGCGTTGCGTCCATGCGTGACTCCTCCGAGCAGCACGAAACGCCGCGCGCGCCTACGCCACCGGCTGCGCCACCGGCTCGATGCCGAGCGCCTCCTGCGCGAAGCGGAACATGCGGGCGTTGAGCTGCTCCAGGAACGGGAGCGGGTGGCGTCCGGAGCGGTCCGCCGCGTCCTCCAGCTTCTGCTTGCAGTGCAAGTCATTGCAGAGCGTCACGCCCACGCGGCGCTTGTTGTCCACGTCGGTGGTCATCATGCCCACCTCGGCGGACGTGCCGTAGCTGTGGCACCACTCGCACATGCGGTAGGTCGGCTCCCCGCCTGGAGGCTCGCGGCGGAAGATGATGCCAATGGGCTTGCGGCTGCCCGGCGCGGAGAAGATGAGGTACACGCGCGCGCCGGACGTCTCCGTCCACGCGAGATAGTCACGCACGAAGAGCGGGAAGGTGATGCCCTCGGGCATCTCGATGACCCGGCGGTCACGCGAGCGGAAGGATTCGATGAGCTCCCGGTCGGATTCGAAGCGAAACACGGCGGCTCCTTGGCGAACGCCTGCACTAACAGGCAGCGTCGCCCATATCCACCGAGGAGCCGGACAGCAGGCGGGCTTCCCGGCGCCCGGGCGTGGCTTGCTGGGGGAGCCAGCGCTGCCTCCACGGTGACACCGGCCGCCCGTCTGGAGGGTTCGGCGGGTCCCACCGGGGGTAGAGCGCGCCTCGGGGGGACACAGGACTGTGGGCTGGTGGACAGTTCGTCCGCCATGGTATTTCTGGTCATGACTTGCCGGGCCGCCCTTCCGGGCGACAGGCCGCCCGGCGCCTCGCATGGCCAGAATCCTCATCGTCGACGATGAAGTGCACGTCCTGGGAGCGCTCCGGCGATTGCTCCGCCGGGAGGGGTTCTCCGTGGAGGTGGCGCTCAGTGGGGAAGAGGCGCTCGACAAGCTGCGCACCTTCGAGGCGGACCTGATCATCTCCGACTTCCGCATGCGCGGCATGAACGGGGTGCAGCTCCTCGGGCAGGTGATGAACGCCATGCCCCGAACGGTGCGCGTGCTGCTGTCGGGCCACGCGGACCTGCGCACCGGCAACGACCCCCAGTCGGGGGAGGGCGTCGTCTCCCGCTTCTTCAGCAAGCCCTGGGACAACGAGGACCTCGTCTCCGAGGTGAGGTCGCTCCTCGAGACACATGCCCCCTCTCCGGGGAGCGCCTGAGCCCGGCGAGCACCGCGATGCCCCAGACGCCCCGGTCGATTCTCGCCGAAGCGGACCCCGAGCAGGTCCACAAGGCCATCCGAGCCATCGGTGGGCTGGGCCCCGCCGTGACCAACCTCGCGCTCATCGTCTGGTACTGGGGCGACTGGCGCGTGGTGCTCGGCACCGTCGCCGTGGGCGTGTGCCTCACGGTGACGAACTCGGTGCTCGTCGAGCGGCTCGCGAGCCTCGTGGGCCGGCCCCTGGCGGAAACGCTGCGGATGCTGGTCAACACCGGGGGCATCGCGGTGGGCGGGTACCTCACCCACTGGTCTCCGCTCGTCTGGCTCTTCGTGCCCTACAACATGCTCTGGTTCTACGGGCTGGACGCATGGGCCCGTCCCCGGATGGCCGTCTACCTCGCCCTGGTGAACGGGCTGGCATGGTGGGGAGGCGCCGACCCGGCGCTGAACGTGGCGTTCACCCTGTTCGGCGTGTTCGGCTACCTGCTGTCGGAGCGGCGGGATGTGCTCTTCCGCAACGTGCTCCGGCGAGTGCTGGACCAGCAGACGGAGCTCCAGCAGGCCCATGCCCGGCTGCAGCAGATGCACCAGCGGGCGCTCGAGCAGGAGAAGCTCTCCAGCCTGGGGACGCTGGCGGCGGGCGTGGCGCACGAAATCAACAACCCCATGAGCTTCGTGACGAGCAACGTCGACTCGCTGCTCCGTGAGCTGCGGGACACGCCGGGCCTGCCGCCCCACCTCCAGGAGTACGTGGACGACGCGCTCCCCGCGACGCTGGATGGCATCCGGCGGGTGAATGCCATCGTCACCGACCTGCGCCGCTTCGCGCGCGGGGACGCGGAAGCGCCCGTGGCGTACGAGCTCGATGGCGAGGTCCGCGCCGCGCTGCGCATCGTCCACGGCCAGCTCAGCCACTGCGCCGTGGAGACCGACCTGGGTGACGTGGGGACGCTGTTCGGCCGTCCCCGGCAAATCGTCCAGGTGCTGGTGAACCTGCTGGCCAACGCGGGGCAGGCCACCCGGGCGGGCGGCAGGATTCGCGTCACCACCTGCCGCGAGGGCGACGCGGTGCGGGTGGCCATCCAGGACACCGGCGAGGGCATGTCCCCCGAGACGCTGAAGCGCCTGTTCCAGCCCTTCTTCACCACCAAGGCCCCGGGCTCGGGCACCGGGCTGGGGCTCGCGGTGGCGCACGGCATCATCACCTCGCATGGCGGCCGCATCGACGTGGAGAGCCGGCCAGGCGAGGGCTCCTGCTTCACGCTCCACCTGCCCGCCATGCTCCCGCGGTCCCAGGAGGACGGGGGCCCGTCCGAGAAAGAAGAGTCGCGGTCCGCCGCCTGAGCGCTGGAGCGGGGAGGGCGGGAAGACAGCGCCGTCGTAAATGCGTCATATTTCCCAGGTGACGCATTCCGCTTCATGATGCGGCTTCGTAGCATCGGCTCCCCCAGGAGGTGTCCCGTGCTCTCTCGCCCCCCACCGCACTTCCACGTCGCCATCGTGGGCAGTGGCTTTGGCGGAATCGGAATGGCCATCCGCATGAAGCAGGAGGGGTTCCGGGACTTCGTCATCCTCGAGCGCGCGAGCGACGTGGGCGGCGTCTGGCGTGACAACTCGTACCCGGGCTGCGCGTGCGACGTGCAGTCCCACCTCTACTCGTTCTCGTTCGCGCCCAACCCGGGCTGGTCCCGCTCCTTCTCGCCCCAGCCGGAGATTCACGCGTACCTGCGCGACTGCGCCGACCGCTTCGGCATCCGCCCGTACATCCGCTTCAATCACACGGTGCGCGAGGCCCGGTGGGACGACGCGCGGCAGCGCTGGCGCATCGAGACATCGCAGGGCACGTACACGGCGGACGTCTTCATCCCCGCGGTGGGCGGGTTGAGCGAGCCCTCCATCCCCGCGCTGCCCGGCCTGGAGCGGTTCCAGGGCAAGGTGATGCACTCGGCGCGGTGGGACCATGGCTACCCGCTGGACGGCAAGCGGGTGGCGGTCATCGGCACTGGCGCGTCCGCCATCCAGTTCGTCCCGGCCATCCAGCCGCGCGTGGGCCGGCTGCTGCTCTTCCAGCGCACGGCGCCGTGGGTGGTGCAGCGCAACGACCGGGCCATCGGCGAGGGCGCGCGGCGGCTGTTCCAGCGGATGCCGGGCCTCCAGCGGCTGGCGCGGGGGACGCTCTACGTGCTGCGCGAATTGCTGGCGCTCGGGTTCATGCACCCGTGGATTCTGCGGCTCGCCCAGCGGCGCGCGCTGCGCCAACTGGAAGAGACCATTCCGGACCCGGTGCTGCGCGCGAAGCTGACGCCGAACTACACAATGGGCTGCAAGCGCGTGCTCGTCTCGGACGACTATCTGCCCGCGCTGACGAAGCCGAACGTGGAGGTCCACACCGGCGGCATCCAGGAGGTGCGCGAGCACTCCCTCGTGACGAAGGACGGCGTCGAGCACCCGGTGGACGCGCTCATCTTCGGCACGGGCTTCCAGGTGACGGCCATGCCCTTCATGCACCACGTGTACGGGCGCGACGGGCGCTCGCTCATGGAGTCGTGGGAGGGGACCATGAAGGCGCACCTGGGCACCTCGGTGACGGGCTTCCCCAACCTCTTCATGCTGCTGGGGCCGAACACGGGGCTCGGGCACACCTCCGTCATCCTGATGATGGAGAGCCAGATTGAGCACGTGCTGGGCGCGCTGCGCTACCTGGAGGGCCGGGGGCTGGCCGCCGTGGAGCCCACACCCGAGGCCCAGGCCGAGTTCGTCCGGCAGGTGGACACGCGCATGGCCACCACGGTGTGGATGCAGGGTGGCTGCGTGAGCTGGTACCAGGACGCCACCGGCCGGGTGTCCACCCTGTGGCCGGGCTTCACCTTCACCTTCCGGCGCCGCGTGGAGCGCTTCGAGCCCTCCGAGTACGTCGCCATCCTTCCGCATGGCCGCCGCAAGCCCGCCGCGTTCCCCGCGCCGTCGGGACAGATGGCCCATGCCTGAGCACACGTTCCCTTCCACACAGCGACTCGCGGGAGACACCCCATGAAGACGGTGAAGGACAAGGTCGCGGCCATTACCGGCGCGGGTTCCGGCATCGGCCGGGCCACGGCGGAGCTGCTCGCGCGCAACGGCTGCCACGTGGCGCTGTCCGACGTGAATGAGCAGGGCCTGGCGGAGACGGCGGAGAAATGCCGGGCCCACGGCGTGCGGGTGAGCACGACGCGGGTGGACGTCGCGCAGCGGCAGGCGGTGCACGCCTGGGCGGACGACGTGGCGCGGGAGCAGGGCGCCGTCCACATCGTCATCAACAACGCGGGCGTCGCCCTGGGCGCCACCATCGAGGACACCCGGTACGAGGACTTCGAGTGGCTGATGAACATCAACTTCTGGGGCGTGGTGCACGGCACCAAGGCCTTCCTGCCGCACCTGCGGGCGGCGGGAGAGGGCCACATCATCAACGTCTCCAGCGTGTTCGGCCTCATCGGCGTGCCCACGCAGTCCGCGTACAACGCCGCGAAGTTCGCGGTGAAGGGCTTCACGGAGGCGCTGCGCCAGGAGCTGGAGGTGGAGGACGCGCCCATCGGCGTCACCTGCGTGCACCCCGGCGGCATCAAGACGAACATCTCCCGCAATGCCCGGGTGACGCACCGCAAGGGGTGGGTGGACGAGAGCTCGAACAAGGAGTTCGAGAAGTCCTTCCGGACGACGCCGGAGCGCGCGGCGGCCGACATCTTCGCGGCCATCCTCAAGAACCGGCGGCGCCAGCTCATCGGCGGTGACGCCGTCGTCATCGACCTGATGCAGCGGCTGTTGCCGTCGCTGTACCAGAAGCTGATGGTGGCGGGCGCGCGGCGCCGGCGGCGGAAGCTGCTGGAGGTCACGACATGAAGACCGCGCGCGCGGGGAAGCGAGCCGCCGTTTCGGCTCCGGCGCCCCGGCGCGCACGGCAGGACGCCGCGCGGGTGACGCCGCTCGCCCGGCGGCTGGAGACGCCCTCGCGGGCCACGCCCCAGGACCTCTTCACCCTGGCGCTGGACTGGTGGAAGAAGGGCGAGCGCTTCGACATCGGGCGCATGGCGCAGGAGCTGGGCGTCAGCCGCGCCACGGTGTTCCGCTGGGTGGGCAGCCGCGAGCTGCTCTACGGCGAGGTCCTCTCCAAGTTGTTCGAGGGGGCCCTGGCCCACGCCCGGAAGACGGCCCGGGGCGAGGGGCCCGACCTCATCGCCGACGTCACCCAGCGGCTGTTCCGGCTGCTGGTGACGGACGAGCCGCTGCGGACCTTCGTGCGGCAGGACGCCGAGTACGCGATGCGCATCCTGATGTCGCGCAGCAGCACGGTGGAGCAGCGCTGCGCCGCGAGCATCCGCGCGTCCCTGGAAGAGGGCGTGCGCCTGGGCGTCATCCGGCCGGTGATGGACCTGGACGCGCTGGCCTACGTCATCCTCCGCATCGGCGAGTCCTTCCTCTATCGCGACGCCCTCACCGGTGACCCGGTGGACGTCGAGTCCGCCATCACCGCCATCCGCATCCTGCTCACCGTGGAGCGGGACGATGTGCGGTGGAAGCGCCGCTGAAGGCCCGCCGCTACTCCGGGGTACCCGTCCTGGGCGGGCTTCGCAGCGCGTACAGCACGCCGCCCACCGCGAGGGCGATGGCGCCCGCGACGAGGTTGCGCGGCTGCGCGCTCATCGCGAAGACGACGCACAGCGCGGCGGCGGCCAAGGGAATCACCGGCCCGCCGGGGATGCGGAAGGCCCCGGGCTGCTGGCGGAGCTTGCGCCGCAGCACCGGCACGGCCAGGGCGGTGCCGAAGTACGTCGCCAGCCGCGCCACCACCGACAGGGTGGCGAGCACCTCGAACGAGCCGGAGAAGGCCAGCGGCAGGGCGATGGCCGTCTGCGTGAGGATGGCGGCGGTCGGCGTGCGGAAGCGCGGGTGGAGCGACGCGAGCACCCGGGGGCCGAAGCCGTCCCGCGCCAGCGCGTAGAGGTAGCGCGGCCCCGCGAGCACCGTGTTGCTGTTGGTGCCGAGGATGGAGAGCACCGCGCCCACCGTCATCACCAGCCCGCCCCAGCCGCCGAGGAAGCGCGCCGCCGCGTCCGCCAGCGGCGTTTGCGCATCCACCACGCCCGGCAGCGTGCCCAGCGCCACCCACTGCACCGCGGTGTAGATGAAGGTGACGACGCCAATCTGCACGATGAGCGCGAAGGGCACGTCGCGGCGCGGGTTCTTGAACTCGCCCGCGGGCGCGGCGGTGTTCTCGAAGCCCGCGTAGGCGAACAGCAGCAGGAGCACCGCCGCCCCCAGGCCGCCCTCCGGCTTCGCCACCACGGAGGACGCCTGCTCCCAGCTCACGAAGAAGATGCCCGCGCCGATGAAGAGCAGCAGCGGCAGCGTCTTGGTGATGGCCAGGAACACCGCCGTGCGCGCCCCGGACTTGACGCCCACGACGTTGATGGCCGTCAGCAGCAGCAGCGGCAGCGCGATGGCCAGCGCGCGCCCCACGCCCTCGTTGGCCTGCGGCCACAGGTAGCCCAGCGCCCGCGCGAAGCCGGCGGACAGCGAGGCCACGGACGAGACGCGGGCCAGCCACGTCATCCACCCCACCTCGAACCCGACCAGCTCGCCGAAGGCCTCGCGCGTGTAGACGTAGGCGCTGCCCGGCCGGTCGAAGTAGCTGGCCGCTTCCGCGAAGCACAGCACCAGCATCAGCACGCCCAGCCCCGCGAGCACGATGGCGCCCACGCTCGCCGAGCCCAGATTCGCCGCCGCCGCCGCCGGCAGCAGGTACACGCCGCTGCCGATGACGTCGTTGATGGAGAAGCCCACGATTTCCCAGCGGGACACCGCGCGCTTCATGCCCAGGTCCTGGGGCGCCGGGGTGGCGGAGGCCGTCGTCGTCGGGGACGCCGCCTGTCGTTTTTTGAAA
>NZ_JABBJJ010000465.1 GCF_012933655.1 Pyxidicoccus fallax
CCGCCGTATCGGCTCCCCCGCCCGCTCCAGCGCGGAGGGATTTGGAGGCGCACCTCGGCACGTACTGGCTGAGCCGGGTGGGCATCGTCGCCCTCATCATCGGCATCGCGTACCTCATCACCTACCGCTTCGGCGAGCTGGGCATGCTGGCGCGCGTGGTGGCCGGCTATGTGCTCAGCGCGGGCCTCGCGGCGTTCGGCCTGTGGCTGTCGCGCCGGCTCGAGCTGTTCGGCCGCATCGTCTTCGGCGGCGGCCTGGCGCTGGCCTACTTCGTCACGTACGCCCTGCACTTCCTACCCTCGGTGCGCGTCATCGAAAGTCAGATGCTCGCGCTGGTGCTGCTGGCGCTGGTGGTGGTGGGCATCGTCGTCATCGCGCACCGGATGCACTCGGAGACGGTGGCCGGCATCGCGCTGTTCCTCGGGCTGCACACGGGGATGCTCAGCGAAATCACCACCTTCACGCTGATGTCCACCACGCTGCTGGCGGCAGGCGCCCTCTTCTTCCTCGTGAAGAACCGCTGGGTCATCGTGCCGCTGTCCAGCCTCGTGGCCGTGTACTCGACGCACGTGGTGTGGGCGCTGCGCGACGACGGCGTGGCCCCCGGGGCGCCGGCGCAGGAGCGGCTGCTGCTGAGCCTCGGCTTCCTCGTCCTCTACTTCGTGCTCTTCTCCGTGGCGCTGCTGACGCACCCGCGCGAATTGTCCGTGCGCGCGTGCCTCGCCTTCGCGCTGCTCAACTGGGTGGGGCTGGCGCTGCTCGGCGGGTACGAGGTGGGGCGCTACAGGGAGGACGACCTCTTCACCTTCTTCGTGGTGCTGGCGCTCGCGCAAGGAGGCTGCGCCGCGGTGGCCCGCAAGAGACAGGCGCCCGGCACCCTCTTCCACGCGTACCTCGCACTCACGGCCATCACCTTCGCCCTGGCCATGCCCGCGCGGCACGAGGACTCGCGGCTGGTCATCGCCTGGGCGGTGACCGGCCTCGCGACGGGGCTGGCGGGCCGGAGCGCGGATTCGCCCGTGCTGCGCTGGGTGGCCGGCGCCATCCTCTACGCCTCGCTGGCGGCCTGGCCGCTGATTCGCTCCGCCTCGACAGGCCTGCTCGCGGTGCCGCTCCTCTGCTTCGTGCTCGTGGAGCGCGCCAGCGTGGTGCCCCTGCCGGGCAGGGCGCGGCTGGAGGCGCGCCGGGGGGACTCGCTCTTCCAGGCGGCCTTCGCGGCGGGCGCGGGGCTGGCGCTCGTGGGGCTCGTGGGCGGGTGGATGCCCGACGGCCTCGTCACGCTGGGCTGGGTGGTGGCGGCCTTCGGCCTCTTCGCCCTGGGCTTCGCCGTGCGCGAGCGGTGGTACCGGCTGGCGGCCCTCGCCGTGCTGGGGCTCGCGCTGCTGCGCCTGCTGGTCGTGGACCTCGCCGGCCTGCCCGCCGACCAGCGCATCCTCACCTTCATCCTGCTGGGGGTGATGCTGCTGGTCATCTCGTACACGTACACCCGGCTGCGCGGACGCCAGGGCTGAACAGTCAGCCCCCGAGCCACTGGACGCGCCACGTCCAGGGCGCCCCACCCGCCCGGTAGTGCCCTTGACTCCCAACCCACCACACGGCATTTGGCCAGGGAGTCACTCACGGGCCAGGAGGGCGCCATGTCCACGCCGCCGCGCGACGAGCGCGAGTTCTACGAGCACGTCTACACCGTCACCGAGCAGGTGCCGCGCGGGCAGGTCGCCACGTACGGCGACATCGCCACCATCGTCGGGCACGACTGTGATGCCCGCATCGTGGGCCATGCGCTGGGCGCGCTCGGCCCGCGCTCACGCACGGTGCCGTGGCAGCGCATCATCGGCCGCAACGGGCGCATCAGCACGTCGGGGTACGGCCAGCGCGAATTGTTGGCGGCCGAGGGCGTCACCTTCGACGAGCGCGGACAGGTGAAGCTGGACGCGCACCACTGGTCTGGCCCCAGCGAGGAGTGGGCCCGCGCCCATGGCTACCAGACGCTGCCCCAGCGCCCCGGGAGCGCGCCGGATCCGCAGCTGCGGCTGTTCTAGAGGCAACCGCCTGCCTCCCCGGCTGCTTGCCTCTGGGAATAAACGCGAGAGCATCGGGTCCTGGCCGAACGGCCGGATTCCAACATGTCGCTCGCGTTCCTCCGCTGGGGTGTCCTCATCCTCGTGTGTCTGATCGCGCCCCTCGCCACGGCCGCGGAAGCGAAGAAGCTTCGACGGCCGAAAGCGAAGGGCGCGAAGCTCGTCCACGTTCAGCGCGGCGAGCGGCTCCAACATGCCGCCGCCGCCGCGTTCAAGCGCATGCACGAGAGCGCGCGCACCGAAGGCGTGTCGCTGCGGGTCACCAGCGGCTACCGCTCGCGGCAGGAGCAGCGCTGGCTGTACGAGCGCTACCGCAAGGGCCTGGGCCCGCAGGCGGCGCGGCCGGGACGCTCCAACCACCAGCGTGGCCTCGCGGTGGACCTCGTCGTGGGCGACGTCAGCACGACCACGTACGAGTGGCTCGCCTCCAATGCCTGCCGCTTCGGCTTCCGGCGCACGGTGGCCTCGGAGCCGTGGCACTGGGAGTACCGCCCGCGCACCACGCGAGCCCCCGCGAAGGGGCAGGACTGTCTGGGCCGGGACACGACGCCGGACCTCCAGGACACACCCCTGGCCAAGAAGGACCCGAGCTGAAGCGGCGCGCTACTCCCGCTCCAGCACGACGCGCACCTCCTGCTCCTCGTAGCCGCAGCCGCAGCAGGCGCCGTCCACGACAACCTCCGGCACCGTCACCCGCACGGCCGCCGGCTTGTAGCCCGCCGCGCGAACCTCGAACGCGTAGTCCCCGGGCTCGTTCGTGTACGTCGTGCACACCCCCGACCCGCCATCCGAGGTGCACTCTCCCTCGACGCCCGACAGCACCGGCTCCGGAAGCGGATGGTCGGACCCGGCGGTGACGAACACCGTGATCGCCGGCAGGCAGGGTTTGCACACCACGCCCTCACAGGCGCGCTCGTCGCGCATCCGCTCGAGGGTTGACGGCTGATGACACCCGCCCAGGGCGAGTGCGAGGAGGAGTGGAACGCCAGCGGTCCGGGCCATGCCTCGAAAGACAAGCAACGCGCGTACCGGACAGGCCCACCCATGAAGTCCCTGTAACCTCAGGAGCCGTCCCATGATGCCCCTCGGAAATCTGAGGGGTTGTGGGGTTCCGTTGCGTTCCCACCCCGCGGAAAAAGGGCTCCCCTCCCGCTCTTCACCGTGAGGCCACTATGCTGCGCGCCGTGGCTCCTCCGGAAAAGCCCCAACGGTTCGCAACCACACAGTGGAGCCTCGTCGCGGCGGCGGGCTCTCCGGACGCGCGTGAGGCGCTGGCGACGCTGTGCGGGCTGTACTGGCATCCCTGCTACGCCTTCGTGCGGCGCCGGGGATACGCGGCCGAGCCGGCCTTCGACCTGACGCAGGGATTCTTCCTGCGACTGCTCGAGAGCAATGACCTGGCCACCGTGGACCGCGAGCGCGGGCGGTTCCGCACGTGGCTGCTGGCCGCGCTGAAGCACCACCTCGCCAATGACTGGCACCGCGAGCAGGCCCAGAAGCGGGGCGGCGGCGCCGCGCACCTGTCCATCGACGGCGCCGAGGCGGAGAGCCAATACGAGCGCCTCGAGCCCTCGCACGACCTGACGCCCGAGCGCATCTTCGAGCGACGCTGGGCGCTCGCCCTGCTGCAGCGCGCCCTGGGCACCCTGCGCGACGAGTACGCCCGGCTGGGCAAGGCGGACCTCTTCGAACGGCTCAGCGGCGTGCTCACCGGAGGCTCGGCCGAGTCCACGTATCAGGCCATCGCCGCGGACCTCGGCATGTCCGAGAGCAACGTGAAGGTCACCGTCCACCGGCTGCGCAACCGCTACCGCGCGCTGATCCAGGAGGAGATTGCCCGCACCGTCGAGCGCGAGGATGAGGTGGACGACGAGCTGCGCCACCTCCTCGCGGCCCTGGAGTGACGCGAGCCCGCCCTCGCCCCCGTCATGGCCACCCCGAAAACGCCCAGGGATTCCACGCCGCCGGTGCCCGCCACCCCGTGCGCGGCCTGTGGGGCGCCGCTCTCGGAGGGGCTGCTCGGCGGCGCGTGTCCCCGGTGCCTGCTCGCCAACGCGCTGGAGGGTGAGTCCACCGGCAACACGCTGCTGCCCCCCAGCGCCTCGCGGCTGCCGGCGCGCTTCGGCGAGTACGAGTTGCTGGAGCGCATCGCCCGGGGCGGCATGGGCGTCGTCTTCAAGGCGCGGCACGTGCGGCTCCAGCGCGTGGTGGCGCTGAAGATGATTGTCGACGGGGCCATGGCCAGCGAGCTGGACGTGCACCGCTTCCACGCGGAGACGGAGGCCGCCGCGCGGCTGGAGCACCCGAACATCGTCCCCATCTACGAGGTGGGCGAGCACGAGGGCCACCCCTACTTCACCATGCGGCTCATGGAGGGCGGCAGCCTCGCCGACCATGCGCAGCGGCTGCGCGGCGAGCCACGCCAGGCCGCGCGGTTGATGGCGGCGGTGGCGCGCGCCGTCCACCACGGCCACCAGCACGGCATCCTCCACCGCGACCTGAAGCCGCCCAACATCCTGCTCGACGCGGAGGGCCGCCCCCACGTGGGCGACTTCGGCGTGGCGAAGCACATCGAGAAGGACGGGCCGACGCGCACGGGCACGGTGGTGGGGACGCCCGCGTACATGGCGCCGGAGCAGGCCGCGGGCACCGCGCGCGCGCTCACCGTCGCCGCGGACGTCTACAGCCTGGGGGCCATCCTCTACGAGCTGCTCTCCGGCCGGCCGCCCTTCGTGGGGGACTCGCCGGCGCACGTCCTCCAGCAGGTGCAAGAGTCCGAGCCCGCGCCCCTGCGCACGCTGGCGCCGGGCGTGGACCGGGACTTGGAGACGCTCTGCCACAAGTGCCTGGAGAAGCAGCCGGCGCGCCGCTACGCCTCCGCCGAGGAGCTGGCGAAGGAGCTGGAGCGCTATGCCCGGGGTGAGCCCATCGTCGCGCGGCCCCTGGGGCGCACGGCGCGCACGTGGCGCTGGTTCCGGCGGCACCCGGTGCTCGCGGGCGCGCTGGCGGTGGTGGCGTGGCTGCTGATGACCACGGCCGCGGGCGCGCTGCACGTCGCGCACGGGCAGCTCCAGGCGCGGCGCGCGGAGGTGCTGGCCGCCAACACCCAGGCCGCGCTCACGGCGGCCGGGGCGGTGCTGTACCTCTTCGACACCTGGCGCGACGCCGTCGGCTGGGCGGCCCGCGACGCGGCGGTGATTGACGGCCTGCGCCGCGGGGACACGGAGGCACTGCACCGGTACCTCCAGCAGATGGACGCGGACGCCACGCGGCTCCATGGTCTGCGGACGCGGGAGGGTGGCTCGCCCTTCTCGGTGTGGCTGGTGCTGGACCGGGACGGCATGGTGCGGGGCCGGTGGCCGCGCTCGGACGAGGAGGTCCTGGGACAGAGCCACGCGTGGCGCGACTACTTCCAGGGCGCGCAGGGCATCGCACGCAAGGGAGGGCACGCGGCCTACGTGTCGCGCGGCTTCGAGTCCGTGGTGACAGGGCGGCACCTGTTCGCCGTGGCCGCGCCCATCTACGACAGCGAGCACGCCTGGCTGGGCGTGGTGGTGGCCATGTCCTCCACCGGGCCCACGCTGGGACGGCTGCAACTGGATTCACCCGGTGAGCCGGACACGCGCGTGGTGCTGGTGGCTCCGGTGGACGCGCCTCGTGGCGGCACCACGGCCTTCCGCGACAGCGAGCTGATGGTGGTGGTGCACCAGGACCTCCGCCCCGGGGAGACCCACGTGCTCGACGCCACGACGAAGGCGCGCGTCCGGGAGGCCCTGCACCGCGCGCCCCGCTCCGGCCCGGAGCACCCGCAGTTCCCCCAGCGCGAGCAGGTGGTGAGCAGCGAGGCCCATATCGACCCGCTCCGTCCGTCCGAGGGCCCCTGGCTCGCGGCGTTCGCCCCGGTGGGCAGCACCGACTACGTGGCCATCGTCCAGACGCGGGACGCGGCCGTCTTCGCGCCGACCCGGACGCTGCTCGGTCAGCTGGCCCTGTGGAGTGGCTTCCCGGCGCTGGCGGGCGGGGCCTTGATTGTCCTCTCGTTGGGGTGGGTCCAACGCCGGGCACGGGCGCGTCACTGAGCCGTCACCTCGATGTCACAGGCCGCCGCGTAACCCCGGGCCCGGGTTTCTTCATGCAGGGGTGAACCCGCAGAAGGAGGCTCCAGAAATGAATCCTCTCGATTGGGACGGCCCTGACTTCCTCGGCATGTACGTGCCGGTGTTGTTGTTCTTCGTCCTGGCCGCCGCCCTGCTGCGGCACGCCTTGCGCTTCCCGGGCCCCACCTCGGACATGACGCTCCCGCACATCGGGCCCTATGAGGCCGCGCTGCTGCGAGGCCGCACGGCCCTGGTGGAGGCGGCGCTCGCCTCGCTCTCGCACCAGGGACTCATCCGGATGGAGGTGAACCGGCTCGTCACCTCCGGGCGGCCTCAGCTCACCGCGCCGCTCATCGAGCGCATCGTCCATGCGTCGGTGATGGCGGACGAGGTCAAGCCCGCCGAGCTGGTGCGCAAGGCCGAGCCCGCCATCGCGCAGCTCCGCGCTCCGCTGGTGCGCCGAGGCTGGCTGCTGGATGACGCCGCGGCGCTGCGCGTGCGCTGGTTGCCCGCGCTCCCGGTGCTGGCCCTGTTCCTGCTGGGAATCGCGAAGGTCGTGGTGGGCCTGGGGCGGGACAAGCCGGTGGGCATCCTCGTCGCGCTCTGCTTCGCGGGCGTCCTGGTCTTCCCCTGGTTGACCCTGGCCCCCTGGCGCACCCGCCGCGGCGACGCGGTGCTCCAGGCCCTGTGCATGGAGCAGGCGCCGCTCCGGCAGACCGCGAAGGAGTCGGCGACCGAGTCGACGATGGCCTCCGAGGACGCGGCGATGGCGGTGGGCCTCTTCGGCCTGACGGCCCTGGCGGCCACCGACTTCGAGCCGCTGCGCCGCCACCTCGAGACCTCCGGCTACTCCTCCTACTCCACGGGCTTCTCGGCCGACGGCGTCGGGAGCAGCTTCGGAGGAGATGGGGGCGGCGATAGCGGCGGAGGTGATGGCGGCGGAGGCGATGGTGGCGGCGGCGGGTGTGGGGGATGCGGCGGCGGCGGGTGCAGCTAGGCGCGGCGGTACAGCCAGACGCCAAGGAGGCTCCACGATGAACCCTCTCGGCTGGTCGGACCCCGTGTTCCTCGGACTGTTCATGCCACTGCTGCTCCTCTCCTTCCTGCTCGCGAAGGTGGCGCGGTGGTGGCTGAGGCAGCCCGGGCCCTCATCGGACCGCACCCTCCCGAGCGCGGAGCCCTACGAGGCGGCCCTCCTGCGCGGGCGCAACGCCCTGGTCGAGACGGCGGTCGCGTCGCTAGCCCACCAGGGCTACTACCGGCTGTCGGGGGACGGGTGGGTCACGACGGGGACCGTGCCGCCCACCGCGCCGCTCATCGAGCGCATCGTGTTCGCCGCGTTCGAGGCGGGAGAGCTGAACAAGTCCAGGCTCGTCCGGAAGGCCGAGCCGGCCATCCAGGAGCTCCGCGCCCGGCTGGTGCGACGGGGCTGGCTGATGGATGACGCCGGGCGCGCGCGAGCCCGATGGCTGCCCGGCCTGCTGCCCGTGTCCGTGCTCGTACCAGGCATCGCGAAGGTCTTCGTGGGGGTGGAGCGGGACAAGCCGGTGGCGTTCCTCCTGACAATCTGCGTGCTGGGGCTGGTGGCCCTGGTCAGGACGCTCCGGGCCCCGTGGCGCAGCCGCCAGGGCGACGCGGTGCTCCGCATCCTGCGGAGGGAGCAGGAGCCCCTCAAGCAGACCGCGGAGGGCATGACGTCCCTCGCCGCCCTGACCCACCGGGAACTGGCCCTGGCCGTGGGGCTCTACGGGATGAGCGCCGTGGGCTACATGGAGTTCGACCTGCTGCGCCGCTTCTTGCGAAAGGTGGGCTCCTCCTCCTGGGATACCTCGTCCGAGAGCGGGGGTGATGGCGACAGCGGGAGTGATGGCGACAGCGGGGGCGGCGATGGCGGCGGCGGAGACGGGAGCGACGGTGGCGGGTGTGGGGG
>NZ_JABBJJ010000466.1 GCF_012933655.1 Pyxidicoccus fallax
GTTAGGTGCTGCCGGCTGCGCTTCGCAGCGCGACCTGGCTGGCACCTTCAAAGAATTGACTGCGGTTTCCGCAATCTGTCTTCTACTTGGGCTTGCTATTTGGTTTTCAAAGACCGAGTCGCTTGTGTTGCTCGCGACTTTCTGCTACCGTGCTGCTCGCCGTTTTGCAACCAGCGATGTGTCAGCTTCTATTTGAGTCAGCGTCCGTTTGCAACTTTTCGGTTTCGCTTTCTCGTGGCGTCCTCGAAGTCCTCAGCGCCGCCCAGTGGCTTCCGCTGTTTTCTTTCGAGGGGGCGCGGAATCTACCGTCTCGCCGCATCCCGTGTCAACCGCTGCTTCGTTGACCTCCCCAATCGTGTCGCCCGTTGAACTTCTTCCCGGGCTTTTTTGTCGGGGGCGCGGCTTCTACTTCGTTGCCGCGTCGTGTGTCAACCGCCTCGTTGACCGCCGTATTCCGAATTTCGTTTTCTGCTGACCCGCTTCCGGAGTTCCTTCCGCGCCAGTGCGCGGGCTCCGTTGCGAGGGGCGCGGCTTCTACTTCGTCACCGCGTTGTGAGTCAACCGCTTCCGTCGACTCATTCTTCCCCCTTCTTTCCGGTGGCCGTTCGCGCTGACTGCCGCGAGGAGGTTCCCGTTGGAAGGGGCGCGGCTTCTACCACCACCGCGTTGTGAGTCAACCACTGCGGTCGACTCATTCTTCCTCCCCTCCTCCAGTCACCCCGCGCTGTGACTGCCCGCGAGGGGTTCCCGTTGGAAGGGGCGCGGCTTCTACCATCGCCGCGTTGTGAGTCAACCACTGCGGTCGACGCGTTCTTCCTTCTTCTTCCAGCACCAGCGGGCTGCGACGGGCCGTCAACCTGCGAACCCCCTGGTTGCTCCCCTGCCCACCGGGCTCAGAACAGGCGGTTGATGCCGTTGAGCGCGGCCACCCGGTAGGCCTCGGCCATGGTGGGGTAGTTGAACGTGGTGTTGATGAAGTAGTCGATGCTGTTGCCCGGACCGTCCTGCGCCATGATGGCCTGGCCGATGTGGATGATCTCCGAGGCGTTGTCCCCGAAGCAGTGGATGCCGAGGAGCTCCCGCGTCTCCCGGTGGAAGAGCAGCTTCAACATTCCCACCGTGCGACCCGTGATCTGCGCGCGCGCCAGGCTCTTGAAGAAGGCGTGGCCCACTTCATAGGGCACGCCCGCCTTCGTCAGCTCGCGCTCGGTGCGGCCGAGGCTGCTGATCTCCGGGCTCGTATAGATGCCGGTGGGGATGTCCTTGACGAGCTTGTGCTCCAGGCGGCCCTCGACGATGTGCGTGGCGGCGAACCGGCCCTGGTCATAGGAGGCGCTCGCCAGCGACGGCGCGCCCACCACGTCTCCCACCGCGTAGATGTGGGGCACCGAGGTCTGGTACGCGTCGTTCACCTGGATGCAGCCCCTCGAGTCCACGGCGATGCCGAGCGCCTCCAGCCCCAGGCCACTGCTGTTACCCGTGCGCCCGTTGGCCCAGAGGAAGACGTCCGCCTTGAGCTGCTTGCCGCTCTTGAGCTGGAGCACCACGCTGTCCTCGCGGGCCTCCACCTTCTCCATCTCCTCCTGGTGGCGGATGAGCACCCCCTGCTCGCGCAGGTGATACGAGAGCGCGTCGGAGATCTCATCGTCCAGGAAGGACAGCAGCCGGTCGCGCGTGTTCACCAGGTCCACCTTCACGCCGAGCATCCGGAACATGGAGGCGTACTCGCAGCCGATGACGCCCGCGCCGTAGATGAGCATCGTCTGCGGCGCATCGCGCAGCTTCAGGATGGTGTCCGAGTCGAAGACGCGCGGATGGCTGAAGTCCACCCCGGGCGGGTGGTAGGGATGCGAGCCGGTGGCGACGACGAAGGCCTTCGCGGACAGCAGCTCGACGGAGCCGCGCGGCTCGGTCACCTCCACCGTGTTCGCGTCCAGGAAGCGGGCCTTGCCCACCACCAGGTCCACGCGATTGCGCTCGTAGAAGGTGCTGCGAAGTTGCACCTGGCGTGACACCACCGAGTAGGCGGTGCGCAGCATGTCCCTCAGGGTGGTGGTCCGAGCCAGCTCGGCGCGCAGCTCCGGATGGTCTCCCTGTACGTCCACGAGCCGCTGGACGGCGTGGCGCAACGCCTTGGAGGGAATCGTCGCCGTGTGCGTGCACGCTCCCCCCACGTAGGGGCTCTGCTCCACGGCGCACACCCTGCGGCCGGACTTCACCGCCTTCATCGAAGCCCCTTCTCCACCAGGACCGGAGCCGAGGACCACCACGTCGAACTGCCGAACGGTCATGGCCTGGAGCATTTCTCCAGGAGGCTCGGATGCAAGGAAACATTCATCAGGATTGCTGGTGACTCTCATGCGTCCAGGTGAGGGCCAGCCCGCTCCCTCTCAGAGGGCACCATCGGCACGGGTGGGAACCGAGCGTTGCGCCCATGACAGCAAGCCGGGCTCCTGATGAAATCCAGTTGTACCTGTTTTCCAGGACCGCATCTCTGTGAGATGCTCCGGCGCATGACGGACACGCCCAAGCAGCCCGAAACCGTCTCCGTGGTGGTCGATCGCCGCCGGTTCCTGACGTGGGTGGTGGCTTCACCCGCGCTGGTCGTCGCGGCGAGGCTGGGGCTCGACGTTCCCTCAGCCGAGGCCGCGGAGCCGATCGAAGAGACCGCGCTCAACCTCTACATCGCCATCCAGGCTGACGGGCGTGTCGTCACGACCCTGCCCCGGACCGAGATGGGCCAGGGCATCACCACGGGCGTGGCCATGCTCACCGCCGAGGAGCTCGACACCCGGCTCGAGTCGGTGGACGTGCGCACCGCCGACGCGGACCCGCGGTGGGTCATCCAGCTCACGGGAGCGTCCTCGACGATGCGCTACCTCGCGGGCCCCATTCGCGCCGCCGCCGCTACGGCCCGGGCGCGGCTGGTCACCGCGGCCGCGAACCGGTGGCGTGTCCCGGCGCACACCCTCACCACCGTCCGGGGCGAGGTGATTGCCCCTGACGGCCGCCGGGCCGGCTACGGCGAGCTCGCCGGGGACGCGGCGCGCGTGTTGCTGCTCCTCGTTCCGGCCACGCCCAAGCCGACGAGCGAGTACACGGTCGTCGGCCAGCCCACGGGCCGCATCGACGCGCGAGACATCGTCACCGGGGCGGCGAAGTACACGCTGGACCTGGACATCCCCGACGCGGTGCCCCTGGTGGTGGCCCGGCCTCCCACGATCCGTGGCTCGGTGCGGGACTTCGACGCCTCGACGGCGCTGTCGATGCCGGGCGTCCTCGGCGTGGCCCGGCTGCCCACGGGCGTCGCGGTCGCCGCGCGGACGTACGCCCAGGCCTTCGCGGCCCGCGATGCCTTGCGCATCTCCTGGGCCCCCGGTCCCGCGAGCCAGCTCTCCGACACCCACATCCGGAGCCGCCTGCGCGACGCCATCGGCGCGCGGCCCCTGCCTCCGCTGTTCACGGCCCGCACCCTCGAGGGACGTTTCGATTTCCCCTATCTGGCCCACGCGCCCATGGAGACGCAGGGCTGCGTGGCTCGCGTGACGGGAGACCGCGCCGAAATCTGGATGGGCGCGCAGGACCCGAAGTTCGTGCAGCGCGAGGTCGCGGAGGCGCTGGGCTGGGTGCTCGCCCCGCAGCGGGTCACTGTGCATGCCAGCCGCGCGGGCGGTGGCTTCGGGCGGAGGTTCTTCGCCGAGGCCGCCGTGGAGGCCGCGCTCGCGGCCCGGGCGCTCGGGCGGCCCGTGAAGCTGATGTGGACCCGCAACGATGACATGCGGCATGGGCGCTACCGGCCCGCCAGCCACCATCGCATCCTCGCCTACGTGGGCGCGAACGGCTCCATCCTGGGCTGGAACCACCAGGCCGCCATCCCCACCGTGGAGCTCCCCCATGGCTTCGGGGACCTGCTCACCGCGCTCGTCGGCCAGGCGCTTCCCGAGGTGACGAGCGCCCTCTTCTTCACGCTGTCGCAGCATGTGCCCTACCACTTCGGGCTCGTGTCGCAGGAGCTGCGCGAGGTCTCCATCCCCATCCCCACCGCGTCGTTCCGGTCCGTGTTCACCAGCCAGGTCGGCGTGGCCAACGAGGTCTTCATCGACCAGCTCGCCCGCGGGCTCGGGAGAGACCCCGTCGAGCTCCGGCGCTCACAGCTCAAGTCGGCCCGCTTGAAGGCCGTCCTGGACAAGGTGGCGCAGGAAGGACAGTGGGGCCGCGCCCTGCCGCCCGGAGTCGCCCAGGGCGTGGCCGTCCTGGAGGAATGGGACAGCGCCGTCGCCCACCTCGTCGAGGTGGATGTCACGGGCGAGGCCCCCCGCGTGCTGCGCGTGGTCATCGCCGCCGATGTCGGCCTGCCCATCAATCCGAAGAGCATCGAGGCCCAGCTCCAGGGCGCGGCCATCGATGCGTTCTCGACGACCCTCAGCGCCGGCATCCACATCGACGCGGGCGCCGTGCGCGAGGGCAGCTTCGCCGACTACCGGTGGTTCCGGATGAAGCACGCCCCCGCCGAAATCTCCGTCCACCTCGTCCGGTCCGACGACCGTGTCGGCGGCGTGGGA
The DNA here is from genome assembly GCF_012933655.1 of Pyxidicoccus fallax. Lineage (GTDB taxonomy): Bacteria > Myxococcota > Myxococcia > Myxococcales > Myxococcaceae > Myxococcus > Myxococcus fallax. The sequence continues at coordinate 4,563 of NZ_JABBJJ010000466.1, forward strand.
GAGCTTGGTTATCCCAGCGCGGCCGCGGCCCTGACCAATGCCATCGCGCGGGCGACGGGCACCATGCCCACCCGCTTTCCGCTGCTCGATTCGGGAGCCTGACCATGCCCGCCTACCAGTTCATCCTCAATGGCCAGACGGTGTCCGTGGAGGCATCCGCGGACCTGCCGCTCCTCTGGGCGCTGCGCGACCAGCTCGGAGTGACGGGGCCGAAGTATGGCTGCGGCGTGGGCGTGTGCGGCGCGTGCACCAGCCACCTCGAGGGCGAGGCCTTCCGCCCCTGCATCCAGCCCATCGGCGGCGTGGCCGGCACGCGGGTGACGACCATCGAGGGACTCGGTGGCGAGGGGCTCCACCCCGTGCAACAGGCGTGGATCGACGAGGACGTGGCGCAGTGCGGCTTCTGCCAGCCCGGGCAGATCATGGCCGCCGTCGCGCTGCTGCGGAAGAACCTCGACCCGAGCGACGCGGACATCGACGCGGCCATGAGCGACAACGTCTGCCGGTGTGGCACCTACGTGCGCATCCGCGCCGCCATCAAGCGGGCGGCTCACGCGCTCCGTGAGGCCGGGCGCGCGCCCTGAGCGTGCCGTCGCATCGACGCGGGACGATACGACGCGGGGCGCCGTTTGACGGTGGCGGCTTCGGGGCTTGCCCATTACAAGGGCCCTTCTCCGACGCCGCTCCGACAGCATGCGAAAAACCCATCGTCCCCTGACCACCCTGGCCCTCGCCCTGAGCCTCTTCATGGCGGCCCTGGAGGTAACGGTCGTCTCCACGGCCATGCCCACCGTGATTGGCGAGCTGGGCGGCATCGAGCACTACGCGTGGGTCTTCACCGCGTACATGCTGTCCTCCACCATCACCGTGCCCATCTACGGGAAGCTGTCGGACCTGTACGGGCGCAAGCCCATCCTGCTCTTCGGCACGGTGCTGTTCCTCGTCGGGTCCATGGCCAGTGGCCTGTCCACGTCGATGGAGATGCTCATCGCCTTCCGGACCCTGCAGGGCCTGGGCGCGGGAGCCATCCAGCCAGTCGCGCTCACCATCATCGGGGACATCTATTCGCTGGAGGAGCGCGCGAAGGTGCAGGGCGCCTTCAGCGCCGTGTGGGGCGTGGCGGGGTTGATTGGCCCGCTGACGGGCGGCCTCATCGTGAAGTACCTCTCCTGGCACTGGGTCTTCTTCATCAACGTCCCGGTGGGCGTGGGCACCGCGCTGCTGATGATGACCTTCTTCCACGAGCAGGTGCACCGCAAGCCGCAGAAGCTGGACTACGCGGGCGCGATGCTGCTGTCCGCCGGCGTGGTGGCCCTGCTGTTCGGTGTGCAGGGCCTGGGCTGGAATCTGTGGGCGCTGCCGGTGGCGCTGCTCCTGCTGTTCGCATTCGTGCAGGTGGAGCGCCGGGTGCCGGAGCCCGTCATCCCGATGTCCATCTTCAAGCAGCCCGCCATCGCCATCTCCTCCGTGGCGGGCGCGCTCTTCTCCGCGGCCATGTTCGGCGCGACCACCTACGTGCCGCTGTATGTCCAGGGCGTCCTCGGTGGCTCGCCCACGCTCGCGGGAGGGATGATCACCCCGATGATTGTCGCCTGGCCCGTGGCCAGCGTGTTCGCGGGGCGGATGCTGCTCAAGACGAGCTTCCGGCCGCTCATCGTGGGAGGACTCGCGCTGACGGTGGTCGGCACCCTGGTGATGGCGTTGCTGCTCAAGCCGGACTTGCCGCTCATCATCCCCCAGATCGCGATGGGGCTGTTCGGCGTGGGGCTGGGCTTCGCGTCCACCGCCCTGATGATTGCCGTGCAGACCAGTGTGGGCTGGGAGCTGCGCGGGGTGGCCACCGCCAGCAACATGTTCTTCCGCACCATCGGCGGCGTGCTCGGAGTGGGCCTGATGGGCGGTGTCATCGTGTCCCAGCTCCTGAAGGACCCGAGCATCCCCGTCTCCGCCGCCAACTCGCTGCTCGGGCCGGAGCACGGACATGACGTTCCGCCGGAGATGCTGAAGACGCTGAGCGGCGCCCTCAGCACCGGGCTGACCATCAATTTCTGGCTCATCTTCGTGCTCACCGCGGCCTCTTTCATCGCGGGGCTGTTCTTCCCCCGCGTCTCGCGCGGCTCGGGGACGCCTGTCTCCACGGCCGACGTGGCGGCTCCGCACTGAGACGGCTGTATTCATGTATCGTTGATACATCTCAATGCATTTCAATACATTGAATTCATGTCAATATCGATAATTGATATGTATTTGATTGAGATTCATTGAAAGCATGTTCATGTAGGCATGGGCCGTGGGTCGCGTGGAAATTGGCTGAGTATTTGTTCATGTAGGCACGGCCGATCAGCGGACATGGCGAGTCTGAATATGTGTTCAGCTCCGCCGCCTGGATCAGGCTCCCAGAAACTGCCTGATGATGCGTTCAGGTAGGCACTGCACTTCCAGGGTGCCTGGGAGTCACCGGCCCCTCTGTCTCGGGGGCCCGCCAGAAATGGCTGAAGACGTGTTCAGGTAGGCACTGGCCATGGCGCCGTCGTGAACAAACCGCTGAACACCCGGCCATGTGTGCATGGCCGATCAGATCGCGGTAAACGACTGATGGTCTGTTCAGTCGGTGAGATGTGCCGGAAATGGCTGAAGGCCTGTTCAGGCGGATGCGCCCGATCTGAACCCAGTGCCTGTTCATTCGTTCATGTGGGCATGGCCCTTCAGTCGGCCCCAAGCCAGGACGCTGGGACTGCCGTCGGGCACACCTGCGCCCCACCCGGGCTCACCGGGGCGCCGCTTGCGCACCCGTCGGCCCATCCCAAGCGTTGGGCGTGGCGCATCCACCACGAGGACCCGACATGACGAAGAAGATCCAGGAGGGCTACGGCGGCACGAGTGAGCAGCGCCAGCGCCATCTCCAGAACGACAATTTCTCCGAGCGCGCACCGCACACGCCGGCCGAGGCGGACGAGGTCCGCAGCACGCCCGACAAGGACGGAAGCGTGGTGACGATCCACCCCCTGGGGGAGGAGGATCAGGACGACCTCTGGCGCGGCAAGCCGTGAGCCGTCCGGCTCGCCTCAGCGCATGAAGAGGAAGTAGAGCACCGCGCTCAGCGCGGCGGACACGGCGATGCTGCCGAGGCAGCCAAGCTTGTTCGAGAAGAAGAAGAACATGGACGCGCCCAACCTGCGCATCCGCGCGCGCCAGGGAAGCCCCGGCGCGCACTTCCCTGTCCACGGGTGGACTACGCGCCGCGCTTCAGCCGCTCCACGTACTCCGCCGGCAGCCCCGCCGCCTGGGCGCCGCGCACCAGCGCCTCCACGAAGCGCGGGCTCACCGGGCCGTCCTGCGAGGCACGGCGCGGGTTGGTGACGAACGCCGTCGCCTCCAACTCCTGCCCGTCCACCCGCACCCGCACGGGGCGCTCCACGCACATCCCCGTCACGAAGCCTTCCTTGTGCTGGACGATGGGCCAGTCCTGCCCGCGAATCTCGAACAGACGCCCATACACCTTCCCGCCCGCCGCGTCCGTCAGC
>NZ_JABBJJ010000467.1 GCF_012933655.1 Pyxidicoccus fallax
CCCCCACGTCCCCCGCCTCCTGGGCCACGGGGAGTGGCGGCTCGGGGACCTCTGCTTCCCTTATCTCGCCATGGAGTGGGTGGACGGCGTGTCGCTGTACGAGTGGGCGCTGCGGCAGCGCCCCACCTCCCGGCAGGTGCTCCGGGTGCTTGCAAGCCTTGCCCGCGCCCTGGAGGCCACCCATGCCGCGGGCGGCGTGCACCGTGACTTCAAGGGCGACAACGTGCTCGTGCGTGAAGGGGATGACTGGCCCTTCCTCATCGACTTCGGCGCCGGGCACTTCCTCGGTGCGTCCACGCTGACCGAGCCCCCCTTCCCTCCTGGCACGCCGCCCTATCGTTCCCCGGAGGCGTGGCGCTCGGTGCGCCTTCCGCTTCAGCCGCCCGCCATCCCCTACGCGCCCACGGCCGCGGATGACGTCTTCGCCCTGGGCGTCACCGCCTGGCGCCTGGTGACCGACGAGTACCCTTCTTCACCGGAGCCCGCGCTCCACGTCCCGTCCCTGGACGAAGGCGCGGCCCTGTTCCCACGCGCACGCAACCCCCGCTGCCTCGAGGAGCTCAGTGACCTGACGGCGCGCATGTTCTCCCCGACACCGGAGGTTCGGGGCACCGCGCGCGAGCTGGCCGAGGCGCTGGAGCACGCCGCGCTCGGAGCAGAGCCGGAGGCGTATGTGCCGCTCTACGCTCCGCTGGCACCCGCCGCGCCCACGCGCACCGTGCCTCATCGTCGATTCTCCCGGGCCGTGCGCTCCCGGCTCGCGGCCGCCAGCCTGGGTGCCACCCTGGCAATGGGGACCGCGTGGATGCTCAGCGCTCATCCCGGTGCGGAGGCCGGGAAGGAGCACGCTTCGAACTCCGAGGAGGCGGAGGACGGCGGCACCATCGCCATCGGAGACACGGCGCTGACGGCCCCGCTGCCTCCCACACAGGCTCCCTTCGCATGGTCCGCCATCTCCGTGGACCTGCCACCCCGGCCCTTCCCGGGGCAGCGGCGGCCTGACGCCAACGGTCGCTGCCCCAGCAGGAAGCACTTCTCCATCAACGGCGGCTGCTGGTTGAAAGCGGCAATGGACCTGAAGGACTGCGAAGCGGAGGGCTACTACATCTACAAGGGCGGATGTTACGTGCCCGTCATGCCTCCTCCGCGCGCTCCCACCGCGAATCCCGTGAGCCGCCCCGAAGACACCTCGGAGTGATGCCCCGCGCACTCGAACAACTGGCGTAGTGGAGGCATCGTGAAGGAGGCGGGGATGAGCAGGAGCGACCTGGAAACACAATTCGTCGAGAAGGCCCGGGCCCGGGGACTCCTGGTGCGGGAGCAGCGGGAGGATGGCACCTGGGTGGTCGTGGTGGAGGGGCGCGAGTTCGTCGTGTCGCTCGACAACCTGCGCCGCAACGTCGAGCGCGACGCCGATGACGGCGCCATCGACGGCTTCATCGAGGGGCTGCTCGATACAGGGCGGCCGCTGCCGGAGTGGGAGGAGGCCCGTGCGGGCATCCGATACTCCGCCGAGGAATCGCAGAGCGTGGCCGGTTACCCGGAGGTGCTGGCCGAGCCCGTCACGGGCAAGGTGTCGCGTGTCCTCGTCCATGCTTCCGAGGACGAGCGCTCCATCCGCTGGCTGACCCGCCAGGAACTGGTGCGGTGGGGCGTCGGCGCGCCAGAGCTGCATGCGGCCGCGCGGGAGAACATGAGCGCGCTTCAGGAGCGCACTGCCATCGAGGTCCAGGAGGTGGCGGGAGCGCCGCTGGCGATGCTGAAGACGGACTCGGTCTTCAAGGCCTCGCTGGTGCTGGGGCCTGGATTCCGGGCGGCGATGGAGGCGGCGCTCGGCTGGCCCGTGCTCGTGGTGATTCCATGCCGGGACTTCTTCTATGCCTTGCGCGAGAGCGACTCGGGGCTGTTGGGGCGGCTGGGAGGCGTGGTGGTGCGCGAGTACACGGGCTCCGGGTACCCGCTGACCAACGAGGTGCTCCGGGTGTCCGACGAGGGCATTCGGGCGATTGGCGAGTTCCCCGTACCGCCGTGACCCACGGGCGGGAGTCCGGCCTCGTGACTCCCGCGCTGCCTCGCGGGCGGGCCTGAGTCAGACGTTGAAGTTGACGGCGTTGGCGCAGGTGGGACAGGCGTAGGCAATCTGGTTGCCCATGACGGCGACCATGGCGTCATTGGCCGCGTCCCAGGCGAGGGCCAGGTGGCCCGAGGGGCTCACGCCATCCGACTGGTCGCGCGTGGTGGCGGGGGCCAGCGCGGTGGGGGCCTGGCCGGCGCGCGCGGAGGTGTTGCGGCGTGCCGTCCAGCCCCGGGCCTCGTAGGCGGCGATGCCGGTGGGATGGGGGTGGCCGTAGTTGCCCAGCGTGGAGGCGGTGTGGGGGTGCTTGCCGTTCGCCTCGACGCCGTAGCTGTAGCCGATGCAGTTGGCGAGCGGGGCCGCGGCCACGTCCCGGGCCGCGTTCGCCGCCGCCATGCTGTGCGTCACCGTCTCCGTGGCCTGGGTGACGAGCCGGGGGGAGACGGTCGCCTCGTGCGCCGCCGTGCCCTCCGCCGCGCGCCGCGCCGCCATGCGCGCCATGCCGTCCAGGTTGCCCGGCTCCAGCCAGAAGCCCTGGCCATTCAGCCACACGCCGCGAGGGGCGGCGTTGCGCATCGCCGTGCGCGCCGAGCCCGCGTTCGGGGGCGCGGCGGAGAGCGCGGCGAGCGCGCCGTCCACCATCCCCATCAGGGCGCCGGCCGCTGCGGGCTCGTTGCCGGGCGCCGCCGCCACCGCCGCCGCCGCGCACCGTGCGACGGCGACCAGCATGGGGCCGTCCGCCGCGGCATTGTTGAGGGTGTGCGCCAGCGCCGCGGTCGCGCAGACGCTGACGTTGTTGCCGACGGCGGGGTTGAGGGGGCCGACGGCCGCGGCTCCCGCCGCCGCGTTCGCCGCGTTCATCACGTGGGTTTCGACGTTGTCGTGCAGGCCGCCGCCCGCGTGGGTGCGCACGTCCCCCAGGGTTGCGCCGGCGCCGCCCCCGCGCGCCGCCGCCACCAGCGCCTGGGCCATGCTCACCCAGTCCCCCACGGGCTGCAGCCCCAGCTCGGCCACCGTGGCGATGGCCACCGAGAGGCCGAGCACCGCCGCGTCGTTGGGCGAGCGGTGCGCCGCCAGCGCCGCGGCCGCCGCGAGGTAGGCGATTTGCGCGCGGACGGGGGCGGTGGCCGTCATGCCGGCCAGGTGCGCGCTGCCCGCCGCGAGGACGGCCGCCGCCGCGGCGCGGGTGACGTGCGCCACGACGGGCCCCATCGCCGCCCGGGTGGGGGGCATGAGGCCCCCGTTGAGCGCCGCCGCGTGCGCCGCGTCGACGGACACGGTGACGATGTGCGTATTCACGCTGGCGGCCGAGGTCGCGGCGGCGCCGGTGGCGGCGGCCGAGTCCGAGCCCGGCGCGCAGGGGATGTAGACACTGGCGACCTGCTCCCCCCGCTCCGCGTCGATGGAGGAGCCGTGGTGCATGGCGGTGAGCCCCACCACCTTCGGCACCGGGGCGGTGCGCAGCGCCTCCACGTAGTTGAAGTTCCCGTCGCCCGTCAGCAGGACGTAGCGCTCGTCCGCGGCGCGTGGCGCCGGCCCGGGCCGGATGACGGGCGCCACCCAGGCGGGGCGCACCGCGGAGACCACCGCCTGGGGCCACACGCGCTGCATGGTGGGCACGGGCGCGAAGGCCCCCGCGGCGGCCCTCGCCATGGCCTCCGCCCCGTTGCCCATCTGCCCGTGCGCGGCCAGCGCCGCGTTGGCCAGCTCGGCGATGGCGTTGGTGAGCGAGGCGCCCGCCAGGGGCGGCAGTCCCACGGCGGCGATGGCCGCCCGCACGGTGAAGGGATTCATGATGCCTCCGCCCAGGGCGATGGCGGCGGCCTGGGTGAGCACGCTGTTGACGGCGGCCACGGCCGCGCGGGCGCAGCCATTGGCGGTCGGCCGCGTGCCGTGGGCCGAGGTCCCCAGCGCCGCCGCCACGGCCTCCGCCACGGCCTGCACTCCCGCCTGCATCACCATGCCCCCACCCGCGAGGACGGCCATCTGTCCTCCCCCGGGGTTGGCCACCGCCTGGAGCGCGGCCTGGCCGCGCGCGGCCTCCGGTCCCGGGGCGCTGGCGTTGATGCCTCCCGCCACGGGGGCGTTGGGCTCGTTGCCACCCGCGCCTCCGCCCCCCCACGCGGGAGTGCCGGCGTTGGGGCCCACGTTCGGGTCGTCCCTCACGCAGACGAAGGCGTTGAGTCCGGAGGCGTTGCGCCCGCCGTCCTTGTGGCCGGTGCTGCGCTCCACGAAGCCCCACGCGAAGGTCATGTGTTGGGTGGGCACGATGCCGGGGCCCGCCGCGGCGACGATGGCCGGATGCTGCCACACGCACATCTGTCCCCCGGCCTTCGTCACCAGCCTGACGAGCCCGTTGGCGATGTCGCTCATGTTCTGCTGCGGGGCAATCCACTGCAGCAGGTAGCAGTCCGCGCTCGTGCGGCTGTGCATCATGATGTGGTCGTAGTCCCAGTGGGACAGGATGATGCGCGGCCGGTCGCAGAAGCACAGCGGGGTGAGCGCCGCGGGTCCGTCGGCGCCGTTCTTCGTGTAGCCCAGGTCGTAGTAGGCCTGGATGTGGTGGTTGCGGTCGACGAGCATGCTGCAGCTGCCCTGGCCCACGTCGAACACGCCGACGAAGGGCTGCTGTGGGCCGGCGCCCGCGGTGTCCTCCATGTCATTGGCGAGGTTGCCGCCCGCGCCGTTGCTGGGGCTGCCCGAGTACAGCAGCGCGGAGGGCGGCGGGGCGGGAGTCGCCCGCGCGCGCGGACCGTGCGCGTGCCAACGCCTGGGGGGCGGGGCCGCGCCCGCCGTGGCCCACGCCAGTCGGGGTCCCGCGGCCTGCTGGAGCAGCGCCTCCCACGCGCTCCACCAGGTGTCCGCGTACGCCCGGGTCCGCTCCAGCAGGGCCGAGGCCCCGTCGCGCAGCACGCGCGCCATCACCGGCACCCACGCGGGCGAGGGGACGCTCCAGTCCTGATAACGCACCGTGGACCCTGTCGCGCCCGGGTCCGTGTGCGGGCCGGGGCCGCCAGACCCACCCGGGCCGCCGGAACCGCCGGAGCCATCGGAGGAAGGGGGCGGCTCGGGCGCGCTGGAGCCCCCGCCGCTGGGAAAGAGGGGGAAGCGCAGCGCCTTCATGACGCCCTGGGACGGCAGGCCCTGCTTGAGCCGGTCCTCCTCGCCCAGGCGCTTCATGCGCAGCAGCGCGCGGCGCTGGCGTGGGCCCTCGTGGGGAGCCTCGGGCAGCACCTGGAAGTAGACGCCGAGCTCCGTGTCGTGGCCCTCCGCGCCGGACGTGTCGGGGGCGAGCGTCACCTCGAACCAGTCGGTGTGGTTCGGCAGGTCGACGTCGAGGTCTCCCCTGGCGATGCGGCACTGGTACACGCCCAGCTCCGGCAGGCCGCGCTCGGTGTCGCCCAGGCGGTCCAGGTACCAGCCGTAGACGTGCGCCAGCTGGTCCCTCTCGGTGGGCGTGGACTTCGCCAGCGCCTGCTCGAACTCGAGCCCGCGCAGGAAGTCCAGCACCGTCCGGTCATGGCCCGCCTTCTGGAGCTCCACCCAGACGCCGTCCATCCAGGCCTTCTCGGTGCACTCCAGGGACACGTCCCAGGGGCCCCCGGGCGGCCCCTCCAGCTGGGCGAGGAAGCCGTAGAGCGTGGGCCGCGGCCCGAGCGTGTTGCCGCCGCCGCCGCGGGCCATCCGCACCCGCTTGAGGTTGGCGGACGCGTCCGCGCCCGGCTCGACTCCGGGCGTGGGGCGTTTCTTGGAAGGCTCGTCGGACATGGTGGGACTCCAGGAGGGGCGCGGGGGTCAGGAGCCGTGGTCCTCGACCAGTGCGGAGATGGTGGCCGCGTCGAGGATTCCTGTCACCTTCAGGCCCTGGACGCGCTGGAAGGCCTTGAGGCCCAGGGCGAGGGCGCCGGGCTCCTTCTCGTCGCCGGGGACGAGGTAGCCGAGGTTGAGCAGCCGCGCGAGCGCGCCCGCCTCGGTGGCCGCCGGCTGCAGCGCGCCCAGGTCCACGAGGTACTCCTCGTCTTCTTCCACGGAGAGCCGGCCCTCGCGCGCGCCGGGGGCAATCCAGTGCTCCAGCCAGCCGCCCCCGTCGGTGGTGCCGTAGAGCTCCTCGCCGTCCACCACGAGGCGGTAGTCCACGCCCGCGCGCGGCCGGTCCTCGTCCAGCAGCCGCAGGCGGAACTTCTCGCGCCGCCCCTTCACGCGGAAGCGGTGGGTGGCCCCCGTGCCGACGGAGACGACGCGCGTCTGCTTCGGCGGAAGGGTGAGGCGGTCGCCCACGAGCAACACGTGCGGGCTGCCCCGGGTCTCCCGCAGCTCGCGGTTGCCGGGGTGCTCCCACAGCGTGCGCCAGTGCAGCCCCGCCGCCTCGGCGATGGAGGACACGCAGTCCCCCTCGCGCACCACGTAATCCCCCTGCCCCACGGGTCCCGGTGTCTCTTCCGCCATGTCGGCCCTCTGCGTGCGTACCGCTCGCGGGCGCTCGAGACAGCAACTTGCATACCCGCGCGCGGAGCCCGCGGAATCCGGGGGGCACCGAGGGAGCCCGGCCCGCGATGCGTTCCCACCCGACGCGCCAGCGTTCCTCCGGGACGCGGGACTCGCCTCAGCACCCACGCGCCGCCCGCATCCTCACGAGCGTGCGGAGGATGGACCCCTTCATCCGGGACCTGCTGGACCTCGCGCGGATGAGCCAGGGAGGCAAGCTTCCCATCCCGGGTGGAGCTGCCTCGCGCGGGCCGGTGCTGATGAGGCCGGCCCCGCCGTCACCACGCGGTGTGGCGGTAGTCCTTGAAGAAGTTGCCCCACACGTACTGGCCGGAGTTCTCCGCGGAGATGACGGGGTCCACCACGCGAGCGGCGCCGTCGACGATGTCCAGCGGGGGCTGGAAGTCGAGGTCCTGCTGCTTGCGCTCCGCGTACAGCGCCGGGTCTTCATCGGTGACCCAGCCGGTGTCCACGGCGTTCATGAAGAGGTTGTCCTTCGCGTAGTCGGGCGCGGAGGTGAGCGTCATCATGTTCAGCGCGGCCTTGGCCATGTTGGTGTGCGGGTGGCGGTCCGTCTTCGTCCCGCGCGAGAAGCTGCCTTCCATGGCGGAGACGTTGACGATGTGGCCGGGCGTGGTGCGCCCCCGGGTCATCAGCGGCTTCAGCTTCCCGCAGAGGATGAAGGGCGCCACCGCGTTCACCAGGTGGACCTCCAGCATCTCCGCCGTGGAGACTTCCGCCAGCTTCATCCGCCAGGAGTTCATCCCGCGCAGGTCCACCTGCTGCAGGTCCGCGTCCAGGCGCCCCTGGGGAAAGAGGGCCTGGGTGTCGCCCTCCTGCTCCATGGCGTACGGCAGCAGCGACAGCGCGGCGGACGAGTGGATGCCGAGCGCGGGGTCGCTGCTGCGCCAGGTGGCCATCGCCGTGCCGCCCGTGCCGGCGTCACCGAGGGCGGGCTGCACCGCCGCGATGCACGCCCTGTGTCCAGCCAGCAGCGGGCGCGCCCGCGCGGGGAGCTGGTCGAGGGGGCGCAGCTCGCCGTCCAGCAGGTGCGCGTAGAAGCCGGGCGGACGGCGCACCGTCTGCGCCGCGTTGTTGATGAGGATATCCAGCCGGTGGTGCGTCTGCTCGATGTGCCGGGCGAACAGCTCCACGCTGGGGGCGTGCCGCAGGTCCAGGCCATGGATGTGCAGCCGGTGAGACCAGTCCGCGAAGTCGGGCTCCCGTGCGTAGCGCTCCGCCGCATCCTGGGGGAAGCGCGTCGTCGCGATGACGCGCGCGCCCGAGCGCAGCAGCATCAGCGAGGCCTGGTAGCCAATCTTCACGCGCGCCCCGGTGATGAGCGCCACCTTCCCGTCCAGCGGCGCCCGCTGCGTCCGCTTCGCGTAGTTGAAGTCCCCGCACTCGACGCACATCGCGTCGTAGAAGAAGTGCAGCTTCCGGTACTCCACCTTGCAGACGTAGCACTTGCGCGGAACGGCGAGCAGGCGCTCGGGGGCCTCCGACGGGGGCGGCGG
>NZ_JABBJJ010000468.1 GCF_012933655.1 Pyxidicoccus fallax
GGCCTCGGCGGGGGCGCGGGCGGCAGGGCCTCCGGCGGCAGCACCGCCATGGGGACCTCGCGCGTCATCGTGGCCGGCCGGAGCGCGGGCTCGGGCGTGGACGGACGCTGCGGGGGCTCGGAGGCCGGGCGGACGTAGGCCTCCGGACGCACCTCCACCGAGGACGCGCTCTCGGGAGCCTGCGGCTGCTGGCGGGCGGCGCGGGCGCGGGCCTCCTCCTCCAGCGCCTCGATGGGGAAGGCGGGGCGGGTGGACTCGTCCACCATGACGCCGGGGCGCGTCTCACCGTCGCTCACCGGGCCGCCGCCCTCGCGGCTGCGCGGGGTGGGATGGAAGGAGAGCGCCTCCACGGGGCCATCCAGGCGGATGGTCTTCGGCGGCAGCAGCGGCTGCATCGCCGGGCGCGGCGCCGGGCCACCCTCCTCCGCCGGCGCCTCGGCCGCGGCCATGCGCGGCACCTCCTTGAGGGTCGCCAGCAGCCGGCGCTCGGACTGGAAGTCCGCGGCGAACAGCTCGCGCATGAAGCGGCTGACGCTCTCCGGGCCCGCGCTCGGGTCGATTTCCATCAGGCACGCCTGCAGGCGCCCGCGGAACTCCTCGGCCGTCTGGAAGCGCTGCGCCGGGTCCACCGCCAGCGCCTTGGACACCAGCGCCGTCACCGCGCGTGGCGTGAGCGGCTCCACCTCGTCCAGCGGCGGAATCCTCGGATTCGCCACCACGGACATCAGCTCGCCGGGGTGGATGCTGTCGAAGGGGTTCTTCCCGGCGATGAGCTCGTAGAGCGTCAGCCCCACGGCGTACAGGTCGCTGCGGCGGTCCACCGGCTGGTGCTTCGCCTGCTCCGGCGACATGTAGAGGAACTTGCCGAGGATGATGCTCGGGTTCGTCTTCGCCGCCGACAGCCGGCTCTTGGCGAGCCCGAAGTCGATGACCTTCACCTCCCCCTCGTAGGAGATGAGGATGTTCTGCGGCGAGATGTCCCGGTGGACGAGCTTCAGGTCCTCCCCGTCGTCATCCTTCTTCCGGTGCGCGTAGGCGAGCGCGTCCAGCACCCGGCCCATGACGTGGAGGATGAACGTCAGCGGCAGCGGCACCTGCCTGTCGCGCACCCGCGCCGCCACCTTGCGCAGGTCCTTGCCGTCCACGTGCTCGAGGGCCATGTAGGCCTCGCCCTCGTGCAGCCCCATGTCCAGCACCTGGGCGATGGAGCCATGGCTCAGGCGGACGAGCGTGCGCGCCTCGCCCACGAAGCGCTCGACGAAGTCGGTGTCCTCCGCGAGCTGCGGAAGGATTTTCTTGATGACGCACAGCTTCTCGAAGCCCTGCGCGCCCTCCAGCCGCGCCAGGTAGATTTCCCCCATGCCGCCCGTCGCCAGGTGCGACAGGAGCGTGTACCGGCCAAACGGCTGGGGCCGGAAGGGTCTCAGCCGCGCGGGTTGGGTCGAGGCATTCATGCGGTGGGGGAAGGCACCACGGTGGGCGGGGAGGGGCATTGAACCCCGTCCGGGCCTGTTCCATCAACCCGTCAACCGGCCGCGGGTGGGGGTCAGCGCAGCCCGGGGTTGGTGAGCGCGCCTACATCCTCCTCGATGACTTCGAAGGCGGCCATCCGGTCCTTGGGGGGCCTGAGCAGCCGCTCCCCCAGGGGTTGGACGTCGAAGCGGGCCCCCACGGAGGCCAGCACCTTGCCGGTGATGAGCACCTGCCCCGGGTTGCCGGTGGCCGCCAGCCAGCCGGCCACCCCCACCCCGTCGCCCACCGCCGTGTAGTCCGAGCGGACGTCGTTGCCGATCATCCCCACCAGCGCCCGGGTGGTGTGCAGGGCGATGCGCAAATCACAGCGCTCGTCCAGGGGGCGCCGGCTCATGGCCCGCTCCCAGTCCGCGCGCAGCGCCAGCGCGGCGCGCACCGCCCGCACCGAGTCCTCGCCCTTGGCGAAGGGCACGCCGAAGAGGGCGCGCAGGGAGTCGCCCTGGAAGCCCTGCACCGTCGCCTCGAAGCTGAAGACGATGCCGCTCATGCGCGAGTGGAAGTCGTTGAGCACCTGGGTGGCCCTCGCCGCGCCCAGCTTCGCGGCCAGGGTGGGGAAGCCAGTCAGTTCCACATGCAACACGGTGACGTTGCGCTCCTCCAGCCCGGGCAGCCGGCCGCCGTTGCGCTGGGCCTCGGCCGCGCGGCGCTCGGCCACCTCCGGGGGGTGGAAGCGCTCGAGCGTGCGCCGCAGCCGCTCCGCCGCGGGCGAGCCGTCACGCGGGGCGAACTTCTGCACGCCGGTGGCCACCAGGTGCGCCACGGCGGTGCACGCGTCCAGCATCACCTCCACGCTGGTGTCGCCCTTGGCGGCGGTGTTGACGTAGAGGACGCCGGCGAAGGGCGGCTCGGAGCCGATGGGGATGCACAGCACCCGGTCCACGCCGTACATGATGACGCTCTCGCGGCCGGCGAAGCGGCGGTCGTCGCGCACGTCGCCCACGGCGAGCGCGCGGCCCTGCTTCAGGGCCTCCTCGACGATGGCGTCCGAGACGGGCACCTCGCCCTTGGCCAGCTTGCCGCGGTGGCGCACGGCGGCGGGCACGAGCGCGCCCGAGGAGTGCTTGAGGAGCACCACGGCGGTGGTGGCGTCCGTGCGCTCCAGCACCCGGTCCATGGTGACGTCGAGGAAGGAGGACAGCGTGGCGGCGGTGGCCAGCGCCTCGGCGGTGCGGAACAACAGCACCAGCGTCTCCTGGCCCACGCGCGGGGTGGCGGTGGGCACCGGTGACGAGGACATGAAGCTGTCGTCGAAGGAGACGGGCCCCACGTTGTCGAGCAGGCGCAGCACGTCCGCGTCCTTCACGTTCTTCGCGAGGAGGACGGCCGGGCCCACGTCCTGCCCGTGGCCGAAGCGCACCACCCCGCCCGCGCCCAGGTCCACCATCTCCGTGGCCGCGTTCTCCACGGTGTTGGGCTGGCGCACGGAGAGCGTGTTCTCCCCCAGCGCCACCGTGTCCCCGGGAGACAACTGCCGGGAGCCCTGCAGCGCCGCGCCGTTGACGCGGCTGCCGTTGCGGCTGCCCAGGTCCTCGATGCGCAGCACGTCACCCTCGACGTACAAGCGCGCGTGACGGCGCGAGACGAGGTCCCCGCCGAGGACGATGTCGTTCTCGTCCGCTCGGCCGAGGCTCGTCACGCCCTCGGGCAGATCGTAGGACGTGTCGAAGTAACCGGGCCCGTTGATGATGATCTGCCACATCGAATGCCCGACCTTACACGACTCTCCCGAGTCTTGAGAGTGGGTGACTTGCACTCTCAAGCGACGTGGGCGATCCGGACTCCCGGTAGGGCCCCAACACCGCGTTATGACTGGGAGTGCGTGCGCGGGGCCCCTCGGGCCGGGTCAGCGGGGGCGGTGGATGAAGACGGAGTCTCCGGCCCGCACCGCCGGGAAGGTGGCGAGCGGGCGTGTCGCCGGCCCGGTGAGCACCCGGCCGTCCTGCCCGAAGCGCGAGCCGTGACAGGGGCACTCCAGCACGCCGTCCGCCGGCAGCCACCCCACGGCGCAGTCGCCATGGGTGCAGATGCGCCAGAGCGCCGCGTAGCAGCCGGGCGCGGTGTGCACCAGCACCACGTCCAGCAGCGCCTGGGGGATGCGGACCTCGGCCTGCCCGCCCGGCTCCCGCAGCGCGGGGTGGTCGGCGAGGCGGACCTCCACCCAGCCCTCCTCGGGAGTGCCCGGCGTGGGCGCCCCCGAGCAGGCCTCGTCCGGCGCGCCGGCATCCGGCGCGTCGAGCACCACGGCCTCCCGCCACTCCCCGCCGCACCCGGCCCCGAGCGTGGCCAGGGCACAGGTGCCGCACAGCAGGGTGTGGAGCGCGGCGCGCCGGTCCACCTCCTGCACGGGCGGGGAAGGCGGGAGCCGCTTCACGGCGAGGCCCCCGGGAGGGGCTCGCCATTCACCACGGCGACGGCGTCCAGGTCGAAGCCGCCGGACGTGCCGCCGTAGCCATTGGCGCCGCTGTCGGTGATGCGAATGTAACGGGCGCGTGACAGCCCCACGGTGGCCAGGTCGAAGCCGTCACCACCGGCCACGGCGGGGTCCGTGGCGCTGACGCCGTTGGCGGGGTTGGCCTGCACGGTGCGGACGCCCGCGCAGCCCGGGTAGCCGGCGTCGGCATCCTGGGCGGCGCAGGGGAAGTCGCGCCACGTGGTGCCGTCCTCGCTGACGGCCACCCGGCCCGTCTCGGAGAAGGTGCGGCCGCCCGGCTGGGCGAAGGCGTTCTCGAAGACGAGCAGGTCCACGCCGGGCCCGTCCACCACCCCCACGTCCGTGAAGCGCAGGGTGATGGAGCCCTCGCGGCCCAGCGAGAGCACGTCGAGCGAGCCGTTGTCGGGGCCCACGCCTGAAGGAGGCCCGAGCACCACGCCCGGGAAGCGGTCCTGCCCGAAGCCGGCGCCGTCGCCGGGCGTGAAGGCGACCACCTCGTCGGCGTACGGGTCCGACGGGCGGGGTGTGCCGCCATCGGTGCCCGCGTCGGTGCCGGCGTCGGTGCCACTGTCCGCGCCGGGCATGTTCGTGCCGGCGTCCACCGGGGGCGTGGTGGGGCCCTCCTCCTCGTCACCACAGGCGGCGAGGGACAGGAGCGCGGCGAGCGCCGCGCCCCAGGGACGAAGGCTGGAGCGAAGCGGGCTCATCGCGCCTGCTGGATGCGAACGAGGCGGCGGCCGTTCTTGTCTTCCAGGCCCACCAGCAGGTCCGTGCCCAGGTTCGACATCAGCACCACGGAGGTGCACTGGGTGGCGTCGTAGCTGAGCACCGGCACCCGGTCACCGATGGCGACATCACTGATGCCAATGGTGAGCGCGTAGCGCGACACGTCCGTGGAGACGAACTGGAAGGACGCGTTGAAGGCTCCGCGGTTGAACGCCACGCCGTCGCCGAAGCCCACCGCGCTGTTGAAGTTGCTGCCCACCTCGATCTTCGGCTGGTTCGCCAGCTCGATGGGCGTGCTGGCGGAGATGGCCTGGCTCATGGCCGCCGGAGCCACCGCGTGGGCCAGGTTGACGTCGGTGTAGTAGCCCAGCACCGTGATGCCGTTGGCCGCCACGGCGGTGTAGCCACTGAAGACGTCCGCGGGGAAGTTGGCCACCTTCACGGGGTTGAACCGGTCCCCGGAGGCCACCAGCGCATAGATGCCCAGGCCACCGTCCGCCGAGCCGAGCCCGCCACCGTTGACGAGGAGCGTGCTCGTCTCGCCAGAGGTGAAGATGGCGGCAGTGCTGTTCTTCGGCGCGGAGATGTGAGTCGAGGCCGAGGGGGTGGCGATGTCATGCACGAGAATGGAGCCCAGCGCCTCCATGCCCACGGTGTACCCGGCGAAGAGCCGCTTGCCGTCGTTGACGAGATAGTTGTTGGGGAACACGGCGTCGGTGCCATTCCGGTCCGCCTCCGTGACGAGATCGTAGACCTTCGTGGCGGAGGCCTGGAGCTGCGGCCACGTCCCCATCGAGACGAGCGCCGCGTCCTTGCCGGTGCCCCTGTTCAGCGCGTAGAGCGAGTACGTGGGGCCGGGCGTGGCCGCCACCGCGGTGATGCCCGCCGGCAGCGGAGCCGACTCGCCGGCCTGGAAGCCCGCCCCGAGCGTCAGCGTGCCCAGCTTCGCGTCATGCGTGGCGGTGTCGCACGGGTTCGTCCCGGCGTCAGTGCCCGCGTCCGTCCCGGCATCCGTTCCGGCGTCGGTCCCCGGGTTCGTCCCGGCGTCCGTCCCCGCATCGCTGCCCGGCCCGGGCTCCCCTTCGATGGGCTCGGTCTCGCACTTCTCGTCGCGGCACACCCACTGCTCTCCGGCGGGAGGCTGGCCGTTGTCGTTGCGGCAGTCGAAGGCGTCCACGCACTCCTCGCCGCAGCCCGTGGAGGTCAGGGCCAGCAGGAGCGTGGCCACGGCGAGGGCCGCGGGCTTCGTCCAGGGTGCTGCGCGCTTCAGGTCGGCGGTCTTCATCGGCGTCCTGCTTCCTCTCCGCCCCCGACGGGCGGGCTGTGGGCCTCGGGCGAGGAGTGGGGACGAAGGCGGCCCGGCGCGGGCGCACGGGGTGGGACGCCTCCGTCGCCTCCCCTCGGAGGCTTCGGTGATGTCCGTGCGAAAGGGCACGGGTCTTCGGCAGGTCTTCGGACTCGCAGGCGCGGGAGCCTGGAGGGCACCCACCTACTGGCCATCACTTCCCAGCCCGGAAGGGGCCAGTGCGCTTCGACGGCGTTCGTTCCTGCTCACCGCTGCGGGGCAGTCCCGGACTCACACCGGGTTCCCTTGAGCCCCCGTGGAATCACGAGGGCACCGAGGACGCGCGGGGCTTATGGCGGGTGGCCAACGTTGTCAATGCACCACAAGTGTGCGGCCGCGTCAGGGGCCCGCTCGTGGACACCCCGTCACACCTTCCCGAGGCCCACCCGCCGCCGCAGCAGGACGAGGAACAGCGGCCCTCCGAGCAGCGCGGTGACGACGCCCACGGGCAGGTCCTGGTTGAACAGGGGAAAGGCCAGCCGCGCGAGCAGGTCCGACAGCATGAGGAAGGACGCGCCGCCCAGCGCGGACAGCGGCACCAGCAGCCGCTGGTCCGGGCCGAAAGCCAGCCGCAGCAGGTGCGGGACGATGAGGCCCACGAAGCCGATGAGCCCCGTGAGGGCCACCGCGCCGGCCACGCTGACGCTGGAGGCCAGCAGGAGCCAGCGGCGGGTGGCGGCCACGGGCACGCCCAGCGACGTCGCGTCGTCATCTCCGAGCGACAGGAGGTTGAGCCGCCCGGACAGCGCCCACATGACGCCGACGGCCATGAGTTGGAGGAGCGCGGAGAGGACCAGGGTGCTGACGCGCTCGAAGCTCAGCGCGCCCACGAGCCAGTGGAGGATTTCGCCGAGCCGGTCCGGCGCGGACATCACCTTCACGAGGGTGATGGCGGCGGACGCGAAGGAGTTGAAGATGACGCCGGTGAGGAGCGCGGCGTAGGGGGCGCGGCCGGCGGCGCCCCGGCTGGCGGAGAGGACGAAGAGGATGGAGGCGCCCGCGCCGAGGAAGGCGAACAGCGCGGGCGCGGACAGGCGGGACAGCGCTCCACCGAGCCCCGGCGCGACCTCGCCCACGGTGGCCAGGCCCACGGCGAGCGCCAGCGTGGCACCGAGCGCCGCGCCACCGGACACACCGAGCACGAACGGGTCCGCGAGCGGGTTGCGTAGCAGCCCCTGGAGCGTGGTGCCCGACGCGGCGAGGCCCGCGCCGACGATGGCACCGAGCAGCGCGCGGGGCAGGCGCAGCTCCCAGAAGATGACCGCGTCGGAGGACGTGGGGTCGGTGAGCGCGGCGATGAGGGAGATGGACTGCTCGCCGAAGCGCGCGGCCAGGGCGAAGGAGATGAACGCGAGCGCGAGGAAGGCGCCGAGGAGTGCCAACGCCCGGGACGCACGGAAGCCGGACGTGCCTCCGGACCGCGTGGGAGATTCCACGCTCGTCACGGCACGTCCCTCCCCTCGTCCCAGCCAGGAAGCGGACGGGGATGCACGTGACCGCGCACGATGCGAGCGCCCGACCTGCTCACCGCTTGGGCCGCATGAGGACGTAGCGCCGGGTGCTGCCGTCGACCTCGACGGTGGCGACGACCTGCCATCCCTCCGCGCCGAGCTGCTGGAGCTGCGCGAGGTCCACCTCCGGGTCCTCCCGGCGCAGGAACGTGTACTCCACGGCCTGCACGGGCGCGGGCGCCGGAGGAGGCGCGGGCGCCGCGGCGGGAGCGGGAGTCTCTGCGGCGGGCGCGGCCTTGCGGGTGGAGGCCGGAGAGCGGGCCGGCGTCGTGGTGGACGGAGTCCGCGCCGTCCCCGCGTCGGAGCGGGCGGGCGTGGGAGCCGAGTCCTGCGCACGGGCGGAGCAAGGCCACAGGAAGGCACTCGGGGCGCAAAGCACCAGGCCCGAAGCGACGAGGAGTGACGGCAGACGGCGGAGCATGGGGGAGCACTCCAGGGGGGAGACAGGCACGCATCTACTCCGGTCCCCGCCGCCCCGGAAGCCCTCCAAGCGCCGTCCGTCCGGAAAGGCCACCCGAACGCCC
>NZ_JABBJJ010000469.1 GCF_012933655.1 Pyxidicoccus fallax
GAGACGGCAGCAACCCCCCACCACGGTGCCCACCGTGAGGTGCAGCGCGAGCTGCTTCAAGAGCCGGACCTCGGGAGCGCCAGCGATATCGACCGTCCACATCTTCCACGGGACCACGATGGAGTCCTGGACGGGTGGCTCGAAGGCTGCGAGCCCGGTGGACCAGGCCACGCCGTATGCCAGCGCGCCCACGCCCAGCGGGAAGCCAAATGCATACAGCAGGGCACGCCGCCCGGGTGCGCCGCCCACGCGGAAGGAAAGGTCGCCCCACCCCTCGCGCGTGACGAGTCGCGCGATGAAGGACGCCACCGCGGGTGTCCACATCAGGAGGATGATCTGCCCCTGGCGCCCCAGGAACGCCACCCGCTGGATGAACATCCATTGGAACAGCGCCGAGAGAGGAACCAGCACCGCGAAGAAGATCCACAATCCCCTCCGGGCGCGCTGGGTGTCATCCATGGAGCGCGATGCTACCCGACGTAAGGGCTTCTCGCACATGCATTCCAAGTGCAGTCGCAACCGACTCTCACCTTGGTCGAGTTCAACTTTGACCCACTTGAAAGCATGAAAAGCAAATCACTATACCCGCACCGAATCACGACTGTTCTTCATTCCAAACAACACCACCACGAGGAAAAATGAGTCTTTTCCAAGAGCGGGAGTGCACCTGTCTCCGATTGCCGGGCCTCCGGCTGTCGGCCCTGGCGCTGCTGGCGCTGACGGCCTGCGGCGAGACCGGGCACTCGGAGCAGAGCGGCGCGGACACGCTGGGACACAGCGAGCTGGAGGCCAATGGCGAATGCCAGGTTCAGCCGCCCTTCAACCCCAACTTCGAGCCGGAGCTGGAGTGGGCCTGGACGGGAAGCCCCGTCATGCCGAGCCACAACCAGGTCATGATGACGCCCATCGTCGTGGAGGTGAACGGCGATGGCGTTCCGGACATCGTCTTCAGCACCTTCGCCGGTGGCAACTACACCACCAACGGCGTGCTGCGCGCCATCAGCGGCGCCAATGGGAGCGACCTGTGGGCCGTGACGGACCCGACCCTGCGCGTGCGCCCCGCGGCGAGTGTGGCGGGCGCGGACATCGACGGTGATGGTCTGGTGGAGCTGTGCGCCATCCCGGAGGATGGCGCGGGCATCCTCTGCTTCGAGAACACGGGCGCGTTCAAGTTCCGGACCGCGGGCGCGGCGAACAACTGGGGCGGCGTCGCCTTCGCGGACCTCGAGGGCGATGGCTCGGTGGAAATCATCAATGGCAACCACGTCTTCAGCAACACGGGCGCGCTGAAGTGGGTGGGCCTCGATGGCATGGGAGGCATCATCGGCCCCCTCTCGTTCGCGGCGGATATCGACGGGGACGGGCTACAGGAGGTGGTCAACGACCGGGCCATCTATCGTCATGACGGCACGCTCAAATGCCTCAACACGAGCATCGGCCATGGGCTGGCTGGCGTGGCCAACTTCGACGGGGACCCCCGTGGAGAGGTCGTGGTGGTGTGGTCGGGCCGCGTCTCGCTGATGGACGATGACTGCACGCTGCTCTGGACCCAGTCCATCCCCGGCGGCGGCAACGGCGGCGCGCCCAACATCGCGGACTTCGACGCCGACGGGCAGCCGGAGATCGGCGTGGCTGGCGCCGCGCGTTACGCCGTCTTCGAGACGAACGGCACCGTCAAATGGTCCAGCGCCACCCAGGACAACAGCTCGAACGTGACGGGCTCCTCCACGTTCGACTTCGAGGGAGATGGTCGCGCCGAGGTGGTCTACGGCGATGAAGTCCAGCTGCGCGTCTATGATGGCGCGACAGGCGCCGTCCGCTTCAGCGTTCCACACGCCTCCGGAACGACGTACGAGAACCCCCTCATCGTCGATGTGGACGGCGACGACAACGCCGAAATCGTCGTCGCGTCGAACAACTACGCCTTTTCGGGCCCTACGGGCATCCGCGTGTTCCGCGACCGGAAGGATGGCTGGGTGAATACGCGCCGCATCTGGAACCAGCACGCGTACTCCGTCACCCACGTCAACGACAACGGCACCATCCCCGCGCACCCGGTGGCCAACTGGCGCACGCCGGGCCTCAACACCTTCCGCGCCAACAGCCAGGGCACGGGCGTCACCAGCCCCTATGCCGCGGCCGATATGACGGTGACGGAGGTCTCCTCCACCTGCGACCGGACGACCGGCGTCCTCGGCCTCAACGCGCGCGTCTACAACCAGGGGGATGCCGCCGTCTCCTCCGGCATGCGCGTGGCGTTCTATCAAGGCAACCCGGCCACGGGCGGCACGCTGCTGGGCGTGGCCACCCTTTCCTCCGTGCTGCCCGCGGGCAGCGGCGCGGTCGTCACCCTGACGCTCGCCTCGCCTCCGGGAGGCACCGCCGAGGTCTGGGCCGTCGCGGATGACGATGGCACGGGCACCGGCCGGGAGACGGAATGCGTGGAGACCAACAACGGACGTGGCGCCCCCGTCAGCCTGGCCTGCTCCACCAACGTGCCACCCGTCGCTGTCTGCCGGAATGTCACCGTCAACGCGGCTGCCGCCACGTGCAGCGCCCCGGCCAGCGTGAATGATGGCAGCCACGACCCGGACAACCAGCCCGGGCCGCTCTCCATCACGCAGTCGCCCGCAGGGCCCTTCAGCGCGGGGACCCACGCCGTCACGCTGACGGTCTCCGATGGGCAGGCGAGCGACTCCTGCACGGCCACCGTCACCGTGGTCGACGTCACGGCGCCGGTCATCACCTGCCCGGCCGAGCGCATCGTGGACGCCACGGGCCCGGAGGGCGCCTTCGTCACGCCCGGCGCGGCCACCGTCTCCGACGCGTGCGGCGCGGAGGTCAGCGGTCCGTCCGCCGGTATCTACCCGCTCGGCACCACGGCGGTGACGTACACGGCCACCGACGCGGCGGGCAACAGTGCCTCCTGCACGACCGCCATCCACGTGGTGGACCGTGAGGCCACTCCGCCCAAGCTCACCATGTGCGACATGCCGCGCTACACGTCCGCCACGCAGGTCAAGGCGTGCGGCTGGGCAACCGCGAGCCCCGGCGGCGCGGCCATCGGCACGGTGCTGCTCACCATCGACGGCGGAGCGCCCCAGCGCCTCACGCCGGACAGCAGCGGTGGCTTCGTCCTCAGCTGGCTGAGCCTCGCGGAGGGCCACCACACCATCACCCTGACCGCCATCAGCACCGACGGAGGCATCACCACCGAGAGCAGGGAGGTGACGGTGGACCGCACCGCGCCCATCGTCCGCGTCCTCTCGCCGGCTCCGGGCAGCACCCAGCCGCCCGTGGTGGACGTCGTCTCCGAGGTGACGGACCTCACCCCCGTCCGCGTCACCGTCAACTGGGTGAGCATCACCCATGTGGACGCGGGCACGAACCTCGCGACCAACCCGGTGACCTTCTCGGGCTTCGGGTACAACACCGTGCTCGTCCAGGCCACGGACGCCGCGGGCAACACCTCCGAGCAGGTCTTCCAGGTGCTCGTCCAGTAGCAAGAAGTGAAGGGGCCACGCCGCCATCGCGAGCGGCGTGGCCCCGGACGTCCTCGTCGCCATGCGGGAGGGCACGTTGGGTGGCGTCCATGAAAGGCGGGCCGACCCGACGCAAGACCTGCCCCACTGGGAGGGGCATCCGTATCTTGCAGACATCGCCTCGTGCCTCGCCCCCTGCTCTGGCCGTGGGCTTGCAATGACAAGGCCCATGCGAATCGCGCTCGCGCTGTTGCTGGCGGTCCATGGGCTCATCCACCTGATGGGTTTCGTCAGCACCTTCGGGCTCGCCCGGGTGCCTCAGATGACGGGCCGGACGCTCATCACCCTCCCAGGCGCGCTCACCCGGTCCATCGGGCTGCTCTGGCTGCTCGCATGCTTCGTGCTGCTCGGCGCGGCCGTCCTGCTGCTGCTGGGCTCCGGAAGGTGGTGGCAGGTCGCCGCGCCGGGCGTGCTCCTCTCGCAGCTGCTCGTCCTGTACGCCTGGCCGGAGGCGAAGGCCGGCACCGTGGCCAACGTGCTGCTGGCCGTCGCCATCGTCCTCGCTCGGGCGGACGCGCACTTCCAGCGCGAGGGCGACGAGGCCGTGCGCAGTCTTTTCGCGCGCGTGCCCACCTCACCGGCCAGCCCCGTCACGGCCGGAGAGCTGGCGCCGCTCCCCATGCCGGTGCGGCGCTGGCTCGAGACGTCGGGCGTCGTGGGCAGGCCGCGGGTGCGCACGGCCCGCCTGCTCCAGCGGGGCGGACTGCGCACGGCGCCGGACCAGCCCTTCATGCCCGCCGAAGCCCGGCAGTACTTCACCCTCGACGAGCCCGGCTTCGTCTGGCGGGTGCGCGTGCACATGATGCGAGTGCTGCCCCTCGTGGGACGGGACGCGTACCTGGACGGCCGGGGCCGGATGCGCATCTCCGCCGCGTCCCTGGTGCCCGTGGTGGATGCGTCCGGCCCGGAAATCGACCAGGGCACACTGCTGCGCTTCCTCGGGGAGCTGGTGTGGATTCCCAGCGCCGCGCTGAGCCCCTACATCCACTGGGAGCCCATCGATGACACCCATGCGCGCGCGACGATGAGCTGGCGGGGCGTCAGCGCCTCGGGCGTCTTCACGTTCGACGCGAAGGGGCGTTTCCTCCAGATGAGCGCCCAGCGCTACATGGGCGGAGGTCCCTCCCCGAAGCTCGAAACGTGGGTCGTTCCCGCGCGTGAGTGGCGCGAGGTGCACGGCTACGTCATCCCCACCCGTGGCGACGTGGTGTGGAAGCTGGCGAGCGGCGACTTCCACGCCTACGCCTGGGAGATTCTCGACGTGGAGTACGACCGCGCCGAGCTGTATCCCCCAGGCTAGAAGAGCGGGCCGTGCGTCAGTCGACCCAGGCCGAGCCCTTGCCGAAGTCGGCGTACGTGCACTTCGTCCAGTTGGTGTGCATCGCGGGCAGGCCCGCCCCTGGCATCTTCACGAGCAGGAGCTCCATGGGGTGACCGCCCTTCATGGCCGCGGCGAAGGTGTGGTGTCCGTCGCCCGCGATGGTCAGCTTCTGCGTGTTCGGCGCGAGGTAGACGGGCACGCGCGGCGGCTGCGTCAGCCCGTTCTTCCCCCAGTCATCGAGCTTGGACTGGACGATTTGTGGGCTGATGTGCTGCTGCGACGGATTGATGTGGTCGAACCGGCTACCGACGATGTCCTGCTTCGGGGGATTGTAGACGTGGGTACCGATGACGGGACGGTTGCCGTTCTTCATCGGCTTGGAAGGCGGCTTGAAGTCCTCCACCGTGGGCGCGCTGGTCGACTGGCTCGTCGACGGCTTCTGCGTCGGCGCCTGCGTCCCGGAGGGACCCTGGGGCTTGGTACTCAGCTCCGGAGGCTTGGGCGGAACCGGCGGCGGCTTCGGCTTGCCACTCAGCGCCGGGGGCTTGGGCGGAGGCTTCGGCGCCTCCATCTTGGACTCGCCATTCCAGGGCGAGGACTGGGTGGTGGGCTTCGTCGACAGGGGAGGCTTCGTCGACGTGGGCGGCTTCGGCGGCGGGGACGGCTTCGCCGAACCAGAATCGGGTGAACGGGTCGAGAAGGGGAGCTTCGAGGGGAGGCCGATGCGCTTCACAGAATCTCCATGCGGGGGGGGGCGGAGAGCTGCACCTGTAACTCGACTCCATGAGGCGCGCCATACGTTATTCCCGCATGTCCAGCCGGGTCCGACCCCGGCGTCCATCCCAGACGGTGCCCAAGCCGCGGGTGGAGCCGGCCTCTCCACCCACGCCTCACCTCAGTACGTCATCCAGCCGCTGTCCCGGCAGGTGGAGGGGCAGTGCTCCTCGCACAGGCTCTTTGCCCGCGTCTTCGACATGTAGGCCGGCGCGCAGGCCAGGGACTCGTACTCGAAGATTTCGCCGTCGTTCGGACACGTGTAGTAGCCGTAGCTGCACACGCTCGCGCTCACCTCACCCTCGGACGCCGCGTCCTCGGGGGGGGTCTCCCCTTCCATCGGGGCGCCACAGCCCACGCTCAGCACGCTCACCACCGCACCGCACAGCGCCAGCCACTTGTTCAGGCTCTTCATCGTCCTTCTCCGTTCAGGGGCCCTGAAGTTCAGGACACCCTCCAAACGGAGCGGGGAGATGATCTTCCCGGCCTCCCGCGAACCGGGACACCCCGGGGCACCGGGTCAGTTGCAGTAGTACTCCGGGGCCAGCTCGAGCACGCGCTGCTCCGCGACGGGGGAGAGCGCGCGCAGGCGAGAGAGGAAGAGCGGCGCCTTCATCCCCATGCCGATGAAGCCATACACATACGAGCGCTCCTGGGCCTCGAAGATTTCCTTCCGCTCGGCGTCGGTGAAGGGCCTCGCCGCGGCCTTCTCGAACGTCTGGAGGTCGAGCTGGAGCTGGGCATTCAGCGTGCCCCGGAGCGCCTGGAGCAGCTCGCCGTACTCCACCAGCGCGGCGCCCAGCGACTCCGGCTCCTGGGCGAGAATCTTCTGCGCCTCCAGGAAGTCGAGCCGCGTGTGCTGCGCCTCCTCGAGCCAGTGGTGCTTGAGCATGTTGTTGAACAGCGGGTCGAGACTCTCGCGCGCGTTGTCGCGCATGGTCTCCACGTAGTGCTGCTGCGTCATCAGCTCCATGTGCAGGTTGAAGATGAGCACGCCCAGGTTGGACTTCGTCATGATGGCCCGGGCCACCTCCACCTGGTTGTCGAGCAGGGCCGGGGCCACCTTGAAGCCGCGGGCGAACGCGGTGGTGTAGCGGGAGAAGAGCTGCTGGTGCTTCAGCTCCTCCTCGGTGAAGCGCAGCAGCGCGCGCATGTGCGTGGGATTGCCGTGCAGCTCCAGGCCCGCGCGCTGCGCCGCCAGGGCCACGGCGTACTCCTCCAGGAAGAGGAACAGGTGGGCGTAGCTGTTGGAGCGAATCTGATTGAGCATCAGCTTCTCCTCCGTGCTCAGGCAGGAGATGCCTTCCGTTCCCGTCAGCGCATCCGAGAGGAAGCGCCGGCTGAAGTCGAGCTCGGTGTCCTTCGGAAGCAGCTCATCGATACGCCAGGACACACGCTCCGAACTCTGGATGCAGGACTGGTACTCGTGGGTTTGGTTGAGCATTCGGGAATCAAATGGATTCCATGATTTCTGGTCAATGTATGACCAGGCGGCCAAGGGGAGCCCCGTTCCCGACATCGGGCTTGAACCTGACGTAACGTCAGGGTTCACACTGCCCTGGCAGCCACCCGGGAGGAGACCCTTGCTGCGTATCGGAGAACTCGCCAGGCGCGCCGGGCTGACGGTGCGCACGCTGCATCACTACGACGCCATTGGACTGCTGCGCCCCTCCACCCGCTCGGAGGGCGGCTATCGGCTGTATGGGCCGGCGGACATCGCGCGGCTGCATGCCATCCAGGCGCTGCGCCACCTGGGCCTGTCACTGGAGGACATCGGGCGCCTGCTGGTCGACGAAGGCGGCGCCACGCTCCCCGTCATCCTGGAGCAGCAACTGCGCGCGCTCGACCGGCAGATCGAGCAGACCCAGCAACTCCGCGACCGGCTGGCCCTGATTCAGTCCCAGTTGTCGGAAGGCCTGCAGCCGGAACCGGGGGACTGGCTGGCCACGCTGCGGCTGATGACCACGTGCGACAAGTACTTCACCCGTGAGGAGCTGAAGAAGATTCTCGGCAACTCGCGAATCATCTCCGACGACCTCCCCCCGCTGATGGCCGAGGTGCGGCGGGCCATGGAGAGCGGCCTTCCCGCGGAGAGCCCGGAGGCCCAGCCGCTCGCGTACCGCTGGATGACGCTGATGATCACCTGGATGCAGGGGGACTTCGACCTCCTCCGCCGCTGGGGCGACATGTACAAGCGCGAGACCTCGGCGCTGAACGGCGTGGGGCCAGACCCGCGCATGGTCGCGTACATGGACCGGGCCATCGCCGTGCGCGTGAATGCGCTGGGCCGGTACCTGAGCATCGACGAGCTGAAGCGCATGCAGCGCGTTCCCCGGGAGGAATGGGAGCACCTGTCGCGCCGGACCCGCGAGCTGATGCGGCAGGACGTGCCGCCGGAGCACAAGCGGGCGCGGGCGCTCGGGCGGGAGT
>NZ_JABBJJ010000046.1 GCF_012933655.1 Pyxidicoccus fallax
CCCTCCCGCCTCTCGAGCCGCGGCCTCGGGGCGACGCGCCCCTGCCCCTGTCCTTCGCCCAGCAGCGACTGTGGTTCCTCGAGCAGCTCCAGCCGGGGACCGCCCTCTACAACGTGCCCGTGGCCGTCCGGCTTCGGGGAGCGCTCGACGTGTCGGTGCTCGAGCGCGTCTTCAACGAGCTGCTCCACCGTCACGAGCCCCTGCGCACGACGTTCCGGCTCGAGGCCGAGGACTCGGTCCAGGTCATCGCCCGTACGGCCGGGTTGAGGCTGGCGGTGGTGGACCTGACGGTGCTACCGGCGGCGCGCCGCGAAGAAGAGGCCCTGCGGCTGGCCAACGCGGAGGCCCGGCGTCCCTTCGACCTGGAGCGGGGGCCGCTGCTGCGCGCCACGCTGTTGAAGCTCGACGCGCAGGAGCATGTGCTGCTGCTGACCATGCACCACATCGTCTCGGACGGCTGGTCCATGGGCGTGCTGGTGCGCGAGGTGGGGCTGCTCTACGCGGCGTTCTGTGAGGGCCAGCCCTCGCCGCTGCCCGCGCTGACCGTGCAGTACGCCGACTACGCGATGTGGCAGCGCGAGTGGCTCCAGGGCAAGGAGTTGGAGCGCCACCTGTCCTTCTGGAAGGAGCAGCTCGCGGGAGCCGCGCTCGCGCTGGAGCTGCCGACGGACAGGCCGAGGCCTCCGGAGCAGACCTTCCGCGGCGCGACGCTGCCGGTGAAGCTGCCACGGGAGCTGAGCGAGGCCCTCAAGGCCCTGTGCCAGCGGGAGGGTGTCACCCCCTTCATGCTCCTGCTGGCCGCCTTCCAGGTGGTGCTGCACCGCTACTCGGGCCAGGAGGCCTTCTGCATCGGCACTCCGATGGCCGGCCGCGATCAGGCTCAGCTCGAGGGACTCATCGGCTTCTTCGTCAACACGCTGGCGCTGCGCACCCGGCTGGAGGGCAACCCCACCTTCCGTGAGCTGCTGGGGCGGGTGAAGGAGAGCGCCATTCGCTCCTTCGCCCACCAGCACCTGCCCTTCGAGAAGCTGGTGGAGGAACTCCAGCCCGAGCGCGACCTGGGCCGCGCGCCCATCTTCCAGGTGCTGTTCGCATTCCAGAACACACCCTCGTCCGAGCTGAATCCTGCGGGGCTTTCACTGAGCCCCATTGGCGTGGACACGAACGTCTCCAAGTTCGAGCTGGAGCTGGTCCTGGGAGAGACGCCGGACGGAGTGCTCGGCGGCTTCACGTACAACACGGACCTGTTCGACGCCGCCACCATCTCCCGCATGGCCGAGCACCTGCAGGTGATGCTGGAGGCGGCTGTCGCCAGGCCCGACACGCGCCTGTCCGCCCTGCCCCTGCTCTCCGAGGCCGGTCGCCGCCAGGTGCTGGTGGAGTGGAACGACACGGCCGCCGACTTCCCGGCCACCTCCTGCATCCACCACCTCTTCGAGCAGCAGGTGGCCCGTACTCCCGATGCCATCGCCGTCGAGTTCGGTGATTCCCTCCTCACCTACCGGCAGCTCGATGCTCGCGCCAACCAACTGGCCCACCATCTGCGCTCCCTGGGCGTCGGCCCCGACTGCCTCGTCGCCCTGTGCCTGGAGCGCTCGCTGGAGCTCATCGTCTCGCTGCTGGCCATCCTCAAGGCCGGCGGCGCCTACCTCCCTCTCGACGCCTCCTATCCCGCCCAGCGGCTGGCCTTCATGCTGGAGGACGCTCCCGCTCGCCTCCTGCTCACCTCGCGCGCCCTGCTCTCGAAGCTGCCCGTCTCCGAGCTCCTCCCCTCACTCTGCATCGAGGAGCTGAGCCTCGACGCGCTGCCTACCTCCCCTCCGGCCTCCGGCGTCTCCTCCCGCCACCTGGCCTATGTCGACTTCACCTCCGGCACCACCGGCCGGCCCAAGGGCGTCGCCATCGAGCACCGCGGCGTCATGCGCCTGCTGCACGGCGCGAAGTACGCCCACCTCGGCCCGGAGGAGACCTTCCTCCTCATCGCCCCCATCTCCTTCGATGCGTCCACCCTCGAAGTCTGGGGGCCGCTGCTGTTCGGTGGCCGCCTCGTCGTCTTCCCGCCCCAGTCGCCCAGCGATTTGGAGCTGCTGAGCACCGTCCTCCAGCGCCACCGCGTCACCACGCTGCACCTGACGGCGGGCCTGTTCTCCCAGGTGGTGGAGCACAAGCCCGAGGCGCTGCGCGGCGTGCGGCAGTTGCTCACCGGCGGCGACGTCGTCTCCGCTCCGCACGTGCGGCGCGTGGTGGAGGAGCTGGGGATTCCGGTAACGGCCTGCTACGGCCCCACTGAGTCCACTCTCTTCACCTCCTGCTGGCGCATGACGCGGCCCGAGCAGGTCGGCTCCGCCGTCCCCATCGGCACCCCCATCGCCAACACCCAGGTGTACCTGCTGGACGGCTCCCTGCAGCCCGTGCCCCCGGGTGTCCCCGGAGAGCTGTTCATCGGCGGCGACGGCCTGGCGCGCGGCTACCTCTCCCGCCCGGACCTCACCGCCGAGCGCTTCGTCCCCAACCCCTTCGCTTCGTCTGCCGGTGCCCGGCTCTATCGCACCGGCGACCTGGCCCGCTGGAGCGCCGAGGGCGTGCTGGAGTTCCTCGGCCGCCGCGACAACCAGGTCAAGGTGCGCGGCTACCGCATCGAGCTCGCCGAGGTGGAGGCCGCCCTGCTGGCGCACTCCGCCGTGCGCGAGGCCGTGGCCCTCGTGCGCGAGGACGTGCCCGGCGACAAGCGCCTGGTGGCGTATGTCGTCCCCCAGGCGGGCCAGTCCCTCGATGTGGGCTCGCTGCGCTCCTTCCTCCAGCAGCGGGTGCCTGAGTTCATGGTGCCCTCGGCCTTCGTCGCCCTGGAGGCCCTGCCCCTCACCGCCAATGGCAAGGTGGACAGGAAGGCCCTGCCCACTCCCATCCTCTCCCGCTTCGAGCAGAAGTCCGCCTACGTCGCGCCTCGCAACGACGTGGAGCAGCGCCTGTGCGACATCTGGGCGCTCGTCCTGGGTCGGAAGCAGGTGGGCATCCACGACAACTTCTTCGAGCTGGGTGGCGACTCCATCATCAGCATCCAGGTCGTCGCGCGGGCGCGGCGGGCGGGCCTCGTGCTCGCCACTCGCCAGCTCTTTCAGCACCAGACCGTGGCCGAGCTCGCCCTCGTCGTGAAGCCCGCGGCGGAGGTGCTGGGTGAGCAGGGCCCCGTCACCGGCCCGGTGCCGCTCACGCCCATCCAGCACCACCTGCTGACGCTCGACGCCGCGCACGCCCACCACTTCAATCAGACCCTGCTCCTCGCCTCCCGGGTGCCGCTGGAGCCCTCGCGTCTGGAGAAGGCCCTCGCGCACGTGGTGGCTCACCACGATGCCCTCCGTCTGCGCTTCCGACAGCACGACGGGCAATGGCATCAGGAGAACGCAACCCCCGACGAGACGCTCTTCCACCTGCTCCAGGTGGACCTCTCCTCCACACCCGCTTCCGAGCAGCCCGCTGCCCTCGAAGCCGAGGCCTCACGTCTGCAGGCCAGCTTCGTCCTCTCCCAGCCTCCCCTGCTGCGCGCCGCCCTCTTCCACCTCGGCGACGGCCAGCAACGCCTGCTTCTCGTCGTCCACCACCTCGTCGTCGATACCGTCTCCTGGCGCGTCATGCTGGAGGACCTCGAGTCCGCCTACCAGCAGCTCCAGCAAGGCCCTGCCGCCTCGTTGCCGGCGAAGACGACCTCGTTCCAGGCCTGGGCTCGCCGCCTTCAGGCCCATGCCCACTCCGAGTCCCTGCTGGACGAGGCCCCTCTCTGGCTGGACGAGGCCCGTGCACGGGTGGCGCCGCTGCCCACGGATGCCTCCGGGGCCAATACCTACGCCTCCGCGCGCTCCGTCTCCGTCTCCCTCGAGGCCGAGGAGACGCGGGTGCTGCTCCAGGAGGTGCCCACCGCCTGGCGTGCCCACATCAACGATGTGCTCCTTACCGCGTTGGCCCGTGCCCTCTGTGAGTGGACCGGTCAGTCCCAGGCGCTCGTCAGTCTGGAGGGCCACGGCCGCGAGGAACTCTTCGAGGATGTGGACCTCTCGCGCACCGTGGGGTGGTTCACCTCCCTCACGCCCGTGCTGCTCCCCGTGCCCGAGGGCGCTTCCGTCGGCGACGGCCTGCGCGCCGTGCGCGACTCGCTGCGCCGCCTTCCCCACCGGGGTCTCGGCTTCGGCCTGCTGAAGTGGCTCGGGCCGGTGGACATCGCCGAACGGCTCCAGGCCCTGCCCGTGCCGCAGGTGGCCTTCAACTACCTCGGCCAGCTCGATGCCGCGGCGACATCCAGCAGCCTCTTCACCTTGAGCAACGAGCCCCTGGGGCCTGCCTCCGCTCCCTCGAGCTCGCGTTCGCACGTGCTGGAAGTCAACGGCTCGGTGCTCGGTGGACAGCTCCAGCTCTCCTTCGGCTACAGCACCCACCTGCACCACGCGGCCACCATCGAGTCGCTCGCCCAGCGCTTCCTGCATCACCTGCGCGCGCTCATCTCCCTGCGCGCCTCCGAGGACGCCCGCCGCTTCTCCCCGGGGGACTTCCCCCTCGCGTCCCTCTCCCCGCAGGCGCTCGACACCGTGCTGCGGCAGGCCGGCTCCGCCGTCGAGGACCTCTACCCGCTCTCTCCCACCCAGCAGGGTCTGCTCTTCCACTCCCTGCTGGCTCCCTCCTCTTCTACCTACTTCGAGCAGCTCTCCTGGACGGTCACCTCCTCGCTGGACCTGCCCGCGTTCCTGCGGGCGTGGAAGGTCTGCCTCCAGCGCCACACCGTCCTGCGCTCTTCCTTCCACTGGGAGGGACTCGATACGCCGCTCCAAGTGGTTCACGCCCAGGTGGAGCTGCCCTTCGAGATGCTCGACTGGAGCACCCTGCCCGCCGATGAGCAGCAGGCCCGCTTCGAGCAGCTCCTCCTCGATGACCAGAAGCGTGGCATCGAGCTGCGCCGCGCTCCGCTGGTGCGGCTGACGGCCGTGCGCCTGGGGGAGAGCTCCGTGCGCTTCCTCTGGAGCCACCACCACCTGCTGCTGGATGGCTGGAGCCTTGGCCTGCTCATCAGCGAGGTCTTCTCCTTCTACGAGGCCTTCCGCTCCGGCTCCACGCCCCGGCTCTCCGGCACGCGCCCCTACCGCGACTACATCGCCTGGTTGCAGCGCCGCGACGCCTCCACCGATGCGTCCTTCTGGCGCTCGTACCTGGAGGGCTTCTCCGCTCCGACACCTCTGCCCGCGGATACCCGTGCGACACCGCCGCGAGGCCAGTCCGCCGAGCACCTCTCCCTCGAGCTGGGCCTCTCGGCGGAAGCCACGGCCTCCCTGCAGGCCCTGGCCCGCCAGCACCAGGTGACGTTGCACACGTTGGCCCTCGCGTCGTGGGGGCTCGTCCTCTCCCATTACTCGGGTGAGCAGGACGTCGTCTTCGGCAACACCGTAGCGGGCCGTCCTCCCGAGCTGCCCGGTTCCGACACCCTGGTCGGCATCTTCATCAACACCCTGCCCACGCGCATCCGCGTGCCGTCGGCTTCCTCGGCCCTCGGTCCCTGGCTCCAGTCGCTCCAGGCCCAGCAGCTCGAGCTGCGCCAGTTCGAGCACTCTCCGCTCGTCCAGATTCAATCGTTCAGCCAGGTGCCTCGGGGCGCCTCGCTCTTCGACTCGCTGCTCGTCTTCGAGAACTATCCTCTCGACGCCTCGCTGTCGGGTTCGACCTCCTCGCTCCAGGTGAAGGACGTCCACGGCTACGAGCGCACCAACTACCCGCTCACGCTTTCCGTCCTCCCCGGCCAGCCCCTACGGCTGCGGGCCTCGTATGACTCGCCTCGCTTCGAGCCCGCGTCCATGCAGCGACTGCTCGAACATTGGCGCCAGGCCCTGATCTCCCTCGCATCGGCCGTCCGGCTGAGCGACATCTCCCTGCTCTCCGAGGCCGAGCGTCAGCAGGTGCTCGTCGAGTGGAATGACACCCGCGCGCCCCTGGCGGTGGACACCTGCATCCACCACCTCTTCGAGGCCCAGGTGGCTCGCACTCCCGATGCGCCTGCCCTCGGCTTCGAGGGCGCGTGGCTCTCCTACCGGGAGCTGGAGCAACGCTCCAACCAGCTCGCCTGGCACCTGCGCTCGCTGGGTGTTGGCCCCGAGGTGCGCGTTGGATTGTGCGCCGAGCGCTCCCTGGAGTTGGTGGTGGGCCTGTTCGCCATCCTCAAGGCTGGCGGCGCCTACGTCCCGCTCGACCCGTCCTACCCCCGTCAGCGCTTGGAATGGATGCTGGAGGACGCGCGTCCCGCCGTGCTTCTGGCGCAGCCCGCCCTGCTGACTCGCTTGCCGCAGACGCCGGAGGCCACCGTGGTGGCCCTGAATGACGAGGCGCTGCGCGCTCTGCCCACGCACGCGCCCGCGCCGCTGGCCACCCCGGACTCGCTGGCCTACGTCATCTTCACCTCGGGCTCCACCGGCCGCCCCAAGGGCGCCATGAATGCCCACCGCGCCGTCGTCAACCGCCTGCTCTGGATGCAGCAGGCCCATGGCCTCTCAGCCCAGGACGTCGTGCTGCAGAAGACGCCCTATAGCTTCGACGTCTCCGTCTGGGAGTTCTTCTGGCCGTTGATGACGGGCGCACGCCTGGTGCTCGCGCGCCCTGGCGGCCACCAGGAGCCCGACTACCTGGTGCGCCTCATCGCCGAGCAGCACGTCACCACGCTGCACTTCGTGCCCTCCATGCTCCAAGTCTTCCTGGAGGAGCCGGAACTGGAGCGGTGCGCGTCGCTGCGGCGCGTGGTGTGCAGTGGCGAGGCTCTCTCCGCCGAGTTGGCTCAGCGCTGCCTGCAGCGACTGCCCGGCGTGGGCCTGCATAACCTCTACGGCCCCACCGAGGCCGCCGTCGACGTCACCGCCTACCCGTGCGTGCTCGAGGACTCCCACCGCACGGTGCCCATCGGCCGCCCCATCGCCAATACCTCCATCCGCATCCTCGACGCGCACCTGCGTCCGGTGCCGGTGGGCGTGCCCGGCGAGCTCTTCATCGGCGGCGTCCAGGTGGGCCGCGGCTACCTCGCCCGGCCCGAGCTCACCGCCGAGCGCTTCATCCCCGACCCCTTCTCTTCCGAGTCAGGGGCCCGCCTCTACCGCACCGGCGACAAGGCGCGCTGGCTGGCCGACGGCCATATCGAGTACCTGGGCCGGCTCGACTTCCAGGTGAAGGTGCGCGGCCTGCGCATCGAGCTGGGTGAAATCGAAGCGGCCCTGGAGCAGCACCCGCAGGTGCGTCAGGCCGTGGTGGTGGTGCGTGAAGACGCCTCGGGCGACAAGCGGCTGGTGGCCTACGTGGTGCCGCCCTCGGGCGCACAGCCTCCGTCCACCCCGGAGGTGCGCGACTTCCTGAAGGCGAAGCTGCCCGAGTACATGGTGCCCTCGGCCTTCGTCACCCTGGAGGCCCTGCCCCTCAACTCCAGCGGCAAGCTCGACAGGAAGGCCCTGCCCGCGCCGGACGCCGCGCTCTCCACCCGCGCCGAGTACCTCGCGCCTCGCGGCGAGACGGAGCAGCGCCTCGCCTCCCTCTGGAGCGAGGTGTTGCGCGTCGAGAAGGTGGGCGTCCACGACAACTTCTTCGAACTCGGCGGCCACTCGCTGCTGGCCACCCAGGTCGCCTCGCGCATCCGCGCCACCTTCGGCGTGGACCTGCCTCTTCCCACCCTTTTCGAGGCTCCTACCCTCGAAACCCTTGCCGCCTCCATCGACGCTCTCGCGCGTGAGGCGCTTGGGGCGAAGCTGCCTCCCCTGCGGCCCGTGGAGAGGACGGGCGCGCTGCCGCTGTCCTTCGCTCAGCAGCGGCTGTGGTTCCTCGATCAGCTCGTCCCCGACAGCGCGCTCTACAACATGCCCGTGCCGCTGCGCCTGGAGGGCTCGCTGGACGTGGCTGCCCTGGAGCGCAGCCTCTCCGAGCTGGTGCGTCGTCACGAGGTGCTGCGTACCTCCTTCCCCGCCGAAGGAGACCAGCCCATACAGGTCATCTCGCCGCCCGCGCCCCTGCCCCTGGAGCGCGTGGACCTGAGCGCCCTGCCCACCGAGGAGCGTGAAGCCGAGGCCCGCCGACTCATCGAGGCCGAGTGCCGCAAGCCCTTCTCGCTCGCTCGCGGCCCGCTGCTGCGTGCCCTGCTGCTGAAGCTCGAAGAACAGCAGCACGTGTTGGTGCTCAGCCTGCACCACATCATCTCCGATGGCTGGTCCATGGGCGTGCTGGCGCGCGAGGTGGTGGCGCTCTACGAGGCCTTCTCGCAGAGCCGGCCCTCGCCCCTGCCCGAGCTGCCCGTGCAGTACGCCGACTTCGCTTCCTGGCAGCGCCAGTGGCTCCAGGGTGAAGCCCTCGAAGCGCAGTTCTCCTACTGGCGCCAGCAGCTCACCGGTGCGCCCCAGCTGCTGGAGCTGCCCACCGACAGACCTCGTCCCGCCACCCAGTCCTACCGCGGCGCTACCCTCTCGCGGCTCATGCCCCGGGCGCTCTCCCAGGCGCTTCAGAAGCTCTGCCAGCGCGAGGGGGTCACCTCCTTCATGGCCCTGCTGGCCGGCTTCCAGGTCCTGCTGGCCCGCTACTCCGGGCAGACGGACGTCGTCGTCGGTACCGACATCGCCGGCCGTACTCACGCGGATACCGAGGGCCTCATCGGCTTCTTCATCAACCAGCTCGTCATGCGCGGCGACCTCTCGGGAGACCCCACCTTCCGTGAGCTGCTGAGCCGCACGCGTCAGGTGGCGCTGGGCGCCTATGCGCACCAGGACGTGCCCTTCGAGGAGCTGGTGCGCGCTCTCAACCCCGAGCGCAGCCTCGCTCACGCGCCGCTGTTCCAGGTGAAGCTGGTTCTGCAGAACACCCCGGACATCGAGCTGCGCGTGCCGGGGCTCACCTTCCGCAGTGCCGACAGTGGCACGGGCTCGGCGAAGTTCGACCTGACGCTCTCCATCCAGGAGGCGCCCGAAGGCATGGCCTGCATCGCCGACTACAGCACCGACCTGTTCGACGCCGGCACCATGGCTCGGATGCTGGAGCATCTGCAGGTGCTGCTGGAGGCCGCTGTCGCCCAGCCCGACACGCGCCTGTCCTCCCTGCCTCTGCTCACCACCGCCGAGCACCAGCGTGTGCTCGTGGAGTGGAATGACACGCGCGCCCAGCTGCCGGACACGTGCGCCCACCACCTCTTCGAGGCCCAGGTGCAGCGCACTCCGGACGCCCCCGCCGTGCAGATGGGGGAACTCTCGTTGACGTACCGTCAGCTCGACGAGCGCGCCAACCAGCTTGCATGGCACCTGCGCTCCCTGGGCGTCGGGCCCGAGGTCCTCGTCGGCCTGTGCGTCGAGCGCTCCCCGGAGCTCGTCGTCTCCATCCTCGCCGTCCTCAAGGCCGGCGGTGCCTGGCTGCCGCTCGACCCCTCCTACCCCACCGAGCGCCTGTCCTTCATGCTGCGCGATGCGCGGCCTCCCGTCCTTCTCACCCAGGACAAGCTCGCCGACGAGCTGCCCGTGCAGAACGAGCTGCTCGTCCTGCTCGACTCCGAGTGGGACTCGCTCATCTCCCGTCAGCCCACGCACGCCCCCGATGTGCGCGTGCTGCCCGACAACCTCGCCTACGTCATCTACACCTCTGGCTCCACCGGCAGGCCCAAGGGCACCCTGCTGCGCCATCGCGGCCTGTGCAACACGGCTCGAGAAACCCTCACCTTCATGGACCTGGGGCCCGGCCGCCGCCTGCTCCAGTTCTTCTCCTCGGCCTTCGACGCCTCTGTCTCCGAAATCTTCCCCGCCCTGCTCTCCGGCGCCTGCCTCGTGCTCGCCTCTCGCGACGAGCTGATGCCTGGCGAGCCCCTGCTCGAGCTCGTCTCACGGCACTCCATCACCACGCTCAAGCTCACTCCCTCCGTGCTCGCGCAATTGGAGCCCGAGCGGCTGCAAGGGGTGCGCACGCTCATCACCGCCGGAGAGGCGTGCCCGCCGGAGTTGGTGGCGCGCTTCCAGCCCGGCCGCCGCTTCGTCAACGCCTACGGCCCCACCGAGGCCACCGTCTGCGCCACCGTCAATACCGACGTCGACTCCCAGCGCGTCTCCATCGGCAAGCCCTTCCACAACGTGCGCACGTACGTGCTGGACGCCTTGCTGCGGCCGGTGCCGGTGGGCGTACCGGGAGAGCTCTTCATCGGCGGCGTTGGCCTGGCACGGGGCTACCTCGGCCGGCCGGAGCTGACCGCCGAGCGCTTCATCCCCAACCCCTTCGCCTCCGAGCCCGGAGAGCGTCTCTACCGCACCGGCGACAAGGCGCGCTGGCTCGACAATGGCCAGCTCGAGTACCTCGGCCGCATCGACTCGCAGGTGAAGCTGCGCGGCTTCCGCATCGAGCCAGGCGAAATCGAGTCCGCGCTCTCCTCCCATCCCTCCGTGCGCGAGGTCGTCGTCGCGCTGCGCGAGGACACTCCGGGCCACAAGCGCCTGGTGGCCTACGTCGTGCCGTCCTCGGAAGCGCCGGCTCCCGACGCCAATACCCTGCGCGAGGCCCTCAAGCAGAAGCTGCCCGAGTACATGGTGCCCTCGGCCTTCGTCACTCTGGAGGCCCTGCCCCTCAACTCCAGCGGCAAGGTGGACAGGAAGGCCCTGCCTTCTCCGGACCTCGCCCGTTCCGGGTCGAAGCCGGCGTACGTCGCGCCTCGCAACGACGTGGAGCAGCGCCTGTGTGACATCTGGGCCCTGGTCCTTGGCCAGAAGCATGTGGGCATCCACGACAACTTCTTCGAGCTGGGTGGCGACTCCATCATCAGCATCCAGATCGTCGCGCGGGCGCGGCGGGCGGGCCTCGTGCTCGCCACCCGTCAGCTCTTCCAACACCAGACGGTGGCGCAGCTCGCCCTGGTGGCGGAGTCCGCCTCCGAGCCGATGGGCGAGCAGGGCCCCGTCACCGGTCCGTTGCCGCTCACGCCCATCCAGCACCACCTGCTGGTGCACGACGCGGAGCACGCCTACCACTACAATCAGGCCGTGCTCCTGGCCTCGCGCGCGCCGCTGGAGCCCTCGCGTCTGGAGAAGGCCCTGGCGCACGTGGTGGCCCACCACGATGCCCTCCGCCTGCGCTTCCACGAGGCCGAAAATGCCTGGCGGCAGGACAACGCCAGCCCCGATGAGGCCCCCATCCACCTGCTCCAGGTGGATCTCTCCTCCACACCTGCCTCCGAGCAGTCCGCCGCGCTCGAAGCCGAGGCCACACGCCTGCAGACCAGCTTCGTGCTGGCGCAGCCGCCGCTGCTGCGCGCCGCGCTCTTCCAGCTCGGTCACGGTCAGCAACGCCTGCTGCTCGTCGCCCATCACCTCGTCGTCGACACCGTCTCCTGGCGCGTCATGCTGGAGGACCTCGAGTCCGCCTACCAGCAGCTCCAGCAAGGCCCTGCCGCCTCGTTGCCGGCGAAGACGACCTCGTTCCAGGCCTGGGCTCGCCGCCTTCAGGCCCACGCCCACTCCGAGTCCCTGCTGGCCGAGGCGCCCTCCTGGCTGGACGAGGCCCGCGCTCGGGTGGCTCCGCTGCCTACCGACACCTCCGGTCCCAACACCTACGCCTCCGCACGCTTCGTATCCGCCGGCCTCGATGCCGAGGAGACGCGGCTGCTGCTCCAGGAGGTGCCCACCGCCTGGCGCGCCCACATCAACGATGTGCTGCTCACGGCCCTGGCCCAAGCTGTCTCCGAGTGGACGGGACAGGCCGGAGTGCTCGTCGACCTGGAAGGCCACGGCCGCGAGG
Source organism: Pyxidicoccus fallax (assembly GCF_012933655.1). Taxonomy (GTDB): domain Bacteria; phylum Myxococcota; class Myxococcia; order Myxococcales; family Myxococcaceae; genus Myxococcus; species Myxococcus fallax. The sequence goes on from NZ_JABBJJ010000046.1 coordinate 11,761, forward strand.
AACTCTTCGACGACGTGGATGTCTCGCGCACCGTGGGGTGGTTCACCTCCCTCACGCCCGTGCTGCTCCCCGTGCCCACGGGCGGGTCCACCGGAGAGTGCTTGCGCGCCGTGCGCGACTCGCTGCGCCGCCTGTCCCACCGGGGCATCGGCTTCGGCTTGCTGAAGTGGCTCGGGCCGGACGACGTGGCCCAGCGGCTCCAGGCCCTCCCCGCGCCGCAGGTCGCCTTCAACTACCTCGGCCAGTTCGATGCCGCGGCCGCCTCCAGCCGCCTCTTCTCCCTGGCCCCCGATTCCTCGGGCCCGGCGATCTCCCCGTCGGGGATGCGCCTGCATGCATTGGAGATCAACGGCTCCGTCTTCCAGGGCCGGCTCCAGTTCGCCTTCGGCTACAGCGCCCACCTGCACCACGCGGCCACCATCGAGTCGCTGGCCGACCGCTTCCTGCACCACCTGCGCGCGCTCATCTCCCTGCGCGCCTCCGAGGACGCCCGCCGCTTCTCTCCCGGCGACTTCTCTCTCGCGACCCTGTCCCAGCAGGCGCTCGACACCGTGCTGCGGCAGGCCGGCTCCGACGTCGAGGACCTCTACCCGCTCTCCCCCACGCAGGAGGGCATCCTCTTCCACTCCCTGCTGTCTCCGGAGTCCTCCACCTACTTCGAGCAGATCTCCTGGACCGTCACCTCGGCGCTGGACCTGCCCGCGTTCCTGCGCGCGTGGAAGGCCTGCCTCCAGCGCCACACCATCCTGCGTTCCTCCTTCCACTGGGAGGGGCTCGATACGCCGCTCCAGGTGGTCCACTCCCAGGTGGAGCTGCCCTTCGAGATGCTCGACTGGAGCACCCTGCCGGCCGATGAGCAGCAGGCCCGCTTCGAGCAGCTCCTCCTCGATGACCAGAAGCGCGGCATCGAGCTGCGCCGCGCGCCGCTGGTGCGGCTGACGGCCGTGCGCCTGGGGGAGAGCTCCGTGCGCTTCCTCTGGAGCCACCACCACCTGCTGGTGGATGGCTGGAGCCTCGGCTTGCTCATCAGCGAGGTGTTCTCCCTCTATGAGGCCTTCCGTTCTGGCCTCACGCCGCAGCTTGCTCCCAGGGCTCCCTTCAGGGACTACATCGCCTGGTTGCAGCGCCGAGACGCCTCCGCCAATGAAGCCTTCTGGCGCTCGTACCTGGAGGGCTTCACTTCGCCCACGCCGCTCCCTGCGGACACCCACGCCGCGCCGCCTCGGGGCCAGCAGGCCACCCATCCCACGCTGGGAGTGACCCTCTCCGCCGAGGACACAGCCGCCCTGCAAGCCTTCGCTCGTCAGCACCAGGTGACGATGCACACGTTGGCCCTCGCGTCGTGGGGGCTTGTCCTCGCTCATTACTCAGGCGAGCAGGACGTCGTCTTCGGCAACACCGTCGCGGGTCGTCCTCCCGAGCTGCCCGGCTCCGACACCCTGGTGGGCATCTTCATCAACACGCTGCCCGCGCGCGTCCGTCTGCCCTCGGCCTCCTCGGCACTGGGGCCCTGGCTCCAGGCGCTCCAGGCCCAGCAGCTCGAGCTGCGCCAATACGAGTACTCCCCACTCGTCCAGGTCCAATCGTTCAGCCAGGTGCCTCGGGGTGCCTCGATCTTCGACTCGCTGCTCGTCTTCGAGAACTACCCTGTCGACGCCTCGCTGTCGGGTTCGACCTCGTCGCTCCAGGTGAAGGACGTCCAGGGCTACGAGCACACCAACTACCCGCTCACCCTCTCCGTTCTCCCCGGCCAGTCCCTGCGCCTGCGGGCTGTCTACGACTCGCCCCGCTTCGAGCCCGTGTCCATCCAGCGGCTGCTCGAACACTGGCGCCAGGCCCTGCTCTCCCTGACGTCGGGCACCCGGCTGAGCGACGTCACCCTGCTCTCCGAGGCCGAGCGGCAGCGCGTGCTGGTGGAGTGGAACGACACGGCCGCCGACTTCCCGGCCACCTCCTGCATCCACCACCTCTTCGAGCAGCAGGTGGCCCTGCGTCCCGATGCCATCGCCGTCGAGTTCGGTGACTCCCTCCTCACCTACCGACAGCTCGATGCTCGCGCCAATCAACTGGCCCACCACCTGCGCTCCCTGGGCGTCGGCCCCGATTGCCTCGTCGCCCTGTGCCTGGAGCGCTCGCTGGAGCTCATCGTCTCGCTGCTGGCCATCCTCAAGGCCGGCGGCGCCTACCTCCCTCTCGACGCCTCCTACCCCGCCCAGCGTCTGGCCTTCATGCTGGAGGACGCTCCCGCTCGCCTCCTGCTCACCTCGCGCGCCCTGCTCTCGAAGCTGCCCGTCTCCGAGCTCCTCCCCTCGCTCTGCCTCGAGGAGCTGAGCCTCGACGCGCTGCCGACGTCCCCTCCGGCCTCTGGCGTCTCCTCCCGCCACCTGGCCTATGTTGACTTCACCTCCGGCACCACCGGCCGGCCCAAGGGCGTCGCCATCGAGCACCGCGGCGTCATGCGCCTGCTGCACGGCGCGAAGTACGCCCACCTGGGGCCCGAGGAGACCTTCCTCCTCATCGCCCCCATCTCCTTCGATGCCTCCACCCTCGAAGTCTGGGGCCCGCTGCTGTTCGGCGGCCGCCTCGTCGTCTTCCCGCCCCAGTCGCCCAGCGATTTGGAGCTGCTGAGCACCGTCCTCCAGCGCCACCGCGTCACCACGCTGCACCTGACGGCGGGCCTGTTCTCCCAGGTGGTGGAGCACAAGCCCGAGGCGCTGCGCGGCGTGCGGCAGCTTCTCACCGGTGGCGACGTCGTCTCCGCTCCGCACGTGCGGCGCGTGGTGGAGGAGCTGGGGATTCCGGTGACGGCCTGCTACGGCCCCACTGAGTCCACTCTCTTCACCTCCACGTATCGCATGACGGACGTGGCCCACGTGGGGGCCTCCGTCCCCATCGGCACCCCCATCGCCAACACCCAGGTGTACCTGCTGGACGGCTCCCTGCAGCCCGTGCCCCCGGGTGTCCCCGGAGAGCTGTTCATCGGCGGCGATGGCCTGGCGCGCGGCTACCTCTCCCGTCCGGACCTCACCGCCGAGCGCTTCGTCCCCAACCCCTTCGCTTCGTCTGCCGGCGCCCGGCTCTATCGCACCGGGGACCTGGCCCGGTGGAGCGCCGAGGGCGTGCTGGAGTTCCTCGGCCGCCGCGACAACCAGGTGAAGGTGCGTGGCTACCGCATCGAGCTCGCCGAGGTGGAGACCGCCCTGCTGGCGCACTCCGCCGTGCGCGAGGCCGTTGCCCTCGTGCGCGAGGACGTGCCCGGCGACAAGCGCCTGGTGGCCTATGTCGTCGCTCAGGCGGACCAGTCCCTCGATGTGGGCTCGCTGCGCTCCTTCCTCCAGCAGCGGGTGCCTGAGTTCATGGTGCCCTCGGCCTTCGTCGCACTGGAGGCCCTGCCCCTCACCGCCAATGGCAAGGTGGACAGGAAGGCCCTGCCCGTTCCCGACGGTGTCTTCGCTTCTGCTTCCGCGTACATCGCTCCTCGCGACGAGACGGAGCGCCGGCTCGCCGCCCTCTGGTGCGAGGTGCTGCGCGTCGAGCGCGTTGGCCTCCACGACAACTTCTTCGTCCTGGGCGGTCACTCGCTGCTGGCCACGCGAATCGTCTCTCGAATCCGCGCCGTCTTCGGTGTGGAACTGCCCCTGCGTACGCTCTTCGAGGCTCCGACGCTCGAAGCCCTCGCCCGGGCCGTGGAGACCTCCCTGCGCTCGGCTCGTGCGCTTGCCCTGCCGCCACTGCGGCCCGTGGAGAGGACGGGCGCGCTGCCGCTGTCCTTCGCACAGCAGCGGCTGTGGTTCCTCGACCAGCTCGTCCCCGACAGCGCGCTCTACAACATGCCCGCGCCGCTGCGCCTGGAAGGCTCGCTGGACGTGGCCGCCCTGGAGCAAAGCCTCTCCGAGCTGGTGCGCCGTCACGAGGTGCTGCGCACCTGCTTCCCCGCCGAGGCCGGCCAGCCCCTGCAGGTCATCTCGCCGCCCGCGCCGCTGCCCCTGGAGCGCGTGGACCTCAGCGCCCTGCCCGCCGAGGAGCGCGAGGCAGAGGCCCGCCGGCTCGTCGAGGCCGAGTGCCGCAAGCCCTTTCCTCTCTCTCGCGGCCCGCTGCTGCGTGCCCTGCTGCTGAAGCTGGCCGACACCGAGCACGTGCTGCTGCTCAACATGCACCACATCATCTCCGATGGTTGGTCCATGGGCGTGCTGGCGCGCGAGGTGGTGGCCCTCTACGAGGCCCTCTCACAGGGCCGGCCCTCGCCCCTGCCCGAGCTGTCCGTGCAGTACGCTGACTTCGCTTCCTGGCAGCGCCAGTGGCTCCAGGGAGAGGCCCTGGAGAGCCAGCTTTCCTACTGGCGTCAGCAGCTCACCGGCGCGCCCCAGTTGCTGGAGCTGCCCACTGACAGGCCTCGTCCCGCCTCCCAGTCCTATCGCGGCGCCAACCTCTCGCGGCTCATGCCCGCCACCCTGGCCAAGGCGCTCCAGGCCCTCTGCCAGCGGGAAGGTGTCACCTCATTCATGGCCCTGCTGGCTGGCTTCCAGGCCCTGCTGGCCCGCTACTCCGGGCAGACCGACATCGTCGTGGGCACCGACATCGCCGGCCGCACCCATGCCGACACCGAGGGGCTCATCGGCTTCTTCGTCAACCAGCTCGTCATGCGCGGCGACCTCTCCGGAGACCCCACCTTCCGCGAGCTGCTGGGCCGCACGCGCCAGGCGACGTTGGGCGCCTACGCCCACCAGGACGTGCCCTTCGAGGAGCTGGTGCGCGCTCTCAACCCCGAGCGCAACCTTGCCCACGCTCCCATCTTCCAGGTGAAGCTGGTTCTGCAGAACGCGCCCACCACGGAGCTGCGCGTGCCGGGGCTCACCTTCCGCGGCGCCGAGAACGATACCGGCTCGTCGAAGTTCGACCTGACGCTCTCCATCCAGGAGATGCCCGAGGGCCTGGCCTGCACCAGCAACTACAGCACCGACCTGTTCGACGCCGACACCATGGCTCGGATGCTGGAGCACCTGCAGGTGTTGCTGGAGGCCGCTGTCACTTCCCCTGACACACGGCTGTCCTCCCTGTCCCTGCTCACCGAGGCCGAGCGTCAGCGCGTGCTCGTGGAGTGGAATGACACGCGTGCCCAGCTGCCGGACACGTGCGCCCACCACCTCTTCGAGGCCCAGGTGCAGCGCACTCCGGACGCCCCCGCCGTGCGGATGGGGGAACTCTCGTTGACGTACCGCCAGCTCGACGAGCGCGCCAACCAACTGGCTCACCACCTGCGCTCCCTGGGCGTCGGCCCCGAGGTCCTCGTCGGCCTGTGCGTCGAGCGCTCCCCGGAGCTCGTCGTCTCCATCCTCGCCGTCCTCAAGGCCGGCGGTGCCTGGCTGCCGCTCGACCCCTCCTACCCCACCGAGCGCCTGTCCTTCATGCTGCGCGATGCGCGGCCTCCCGTCCTTCTCACCCAGGAGAAGCTCGCCGACGAGCTGCCCGTGCAGAACGAGTTGCTCGTCCTGCTCGACTCCGAGTGGGACTCGCTCATCTCCCGTCAGCCCACTCACGCCCCCGACGTGCACGTGCTGCCCGACAACCTCGCCTACGTCATCTACACCTCCGGCTCCACCGGCAGGCCCAAGGGCACCCTGCTGCGCCACCGCGGCTTGTGCAACACCGCTCGCCGCACCATCAGCGCCATGCACCTGGGGCCCGAGAACCGGGTCCTCCAGTTCGCCTCCATCGGCTTCGATGCGTCCGTCTGGGAGACGCTCCCCACGCTGATGGCTGGCGCTCAGCTCCACCTCGCCTCGCGTGACGAGCTGATGCCCGGCGCGCCCCTGCACCAGCTGCTCCAGCAACGCTCCATCACCGCCGCCACGCTCACCCCCTCCGTGCTCGCCCAGCTCGAGCCCCAGGGACTCGAAGCGCTGGAGACGCTCACCTCCGCCGGCGAGGCGTGCACCCCGGAGCTGGCGGCGCGGTGGAAGCCGGGGCGGCGCTTCATCAACGCCTACGGCCCCACCGAGACCACCATCTGCGCCACGCTCGATGCGGAGCTGGACGCGGGACGCATCAGCATCGGTCGGCCCTTCCACAACGTTCAAGCCTACGTCCTCGACTCGCAGCTGCGGCCGGTGCCGGTGGGCGTGCCGGGAGAGCTCTGCATCGGCGGCGTCGGCCTGGCCCGGGGCTACCTCGGCCGGCCGGAGCTGACCGCCGAGCGCTTCATCCCCAACCCCTTCACCTCCGAGCCCGGAGAGCGCCTCTACCGCACCGGCGACAAGGCGCGCTGGCTCGGTAACGGCCAGCTCGAGTACCTCGGCCGCATCGACTCGCAGGTGAAGCTGCGCGGCTTCCGCATCGAGCCAGGCGAAATCGAGTCCGTGCTCTCCTCCCACGCCTCCGTGCGCGAGGCCGTCGTCACGCTGCGCGAGGACGGAAGTGGCGGAAAGCTGGTGGCCTACGTGGTGCCCGGAGAGGAGGGCCAGGCCGACACGGACACCCTGCGCTCCTTCGCCCGGGAGCGGCTGCCCGAGTACATGGTGCCCGCGGCCTTCGTGGTGCTCCCGGCGCTCCCCCTCACCTCCAGTGGCAAGGTGGACAAGAAGGCCCTGCCGGCGCCCACGCTCGAGGAGCGCCGCGGGAAGAAGCCCTACGCCCCGCCGAGCACGCCCACGGAGGAACTGCTCACCCGGCTCTGGGCCCAGGTGCTGTGCCTGGAGCAGGTGGGCATCCACGACAACTTCTTCGAGCTGGGCGGCGACTCGCTGATGTGCGTGCGGCTGGTGGCCATGGCCGCGCAGGCGGGCCTCGCGTTCCAGGTGCAGCAGATGTTCCAGCACCAGACGGTGGCGGAGCTGGCCCCGGTGGTCGGCACCGCCGCCCCGGCGCAGCCCCCGGAGAGTCCAGAGGCGAGCGCTCCCCGCGTCGATGAGCGCCTCCCGCTCCTGCCCCACCATCAGTGGCTCGTGGAGACTTTCGACCTGGAAACCGAGCCCTGGGCCAGCACCATGGTCTGGGACGTGCCCGGAGAGACGCGCGCGGAGCTGCTCAAGGCCAGCCTGGCGTTCCTGAGCGAGCAGCATGACGTCATCCGCCTGCGGCTGCGGCGCACGCCCGAGGGCTGGACGTCGTGGATGCTGGCGTCGGCGGGCGAGCCTCACGTCGAGGAGCACGACCTCTCCGGACGCACGCCCGAGGCCCAGCGCGAGGCGCTGCTGCTCACGGGCCGTCAGCTCCAGGCCCGCTTGAGCATCGCCCGCGGGCCGGCGCTGGCGCTGGCCTTGTGCCGCTACGGCGGTTCCGGGCCCGACAAGCTCATCCTCAGCATCCACCACACCCTCTACGACGGGTACTCATTGCCCCTGTTGATGGAGGACCTGCAGGCCACCTACCTGCGACTCGCCACCGGGCAGCCGCCAGGGCCGCTCGCGGTGAGCAGCTCCTACCGTCACTACATGCGGACCGTCGCGGCCCATGGCCGCTCCGAGTCGATGATGAAGGAGGCCCGCGCCTTCTGGCTCGGCGAGCACCGCCTGCGGCCGGGCGCGAGGCTGCCGGTGGACCTGGAGGGCGGCAGGCACACGGATCGCAACTCGCGGCGCCTCCCCATGCCGTGCCCCCCGGAGCTCACGAGCCGCCTGGCCGATTACGTCCAAGGACACAAGGATGTGTCCCTCAATGACCTGCTGCTCTTCGCCCTGGCGCGGGCCTGGGCCCGCTGGACGGGCGACGCGCCGCTGCGCCTGGATGTGGAACACAATGGCCGGGCGGGCGTGGTGGCGGGCGTGGACCTGGTGCGCACCCTCGGAGCCACCACGCTCAAGTTCCCGATGCTCCTGGAGGCGAAGGCCTCGGAGGAGGTCCGGGCCTCCTTCGCCTCGCTCAAGCGCACGGTGCGCGACACCGTGGCGCATGCGCTGGACTACGGACTGCTCCGCTACGGCCCGGATGAGACCGTCCGTCAGCGGCTGGCCGCACTGGGAGCGCCCCAGGTCTTCTTCAACAACCGCGGAGCGACGTTGAACTCGCGGCCTCCATCGTCCGCGATGCCCGGCGGAGTCGAGTCCCTCGCCTTCCCCGACAGCGAAGGGCGGGAGTACCCCGTCTCCTACGACTTGATGATCGAGTGCGACGGAGCCGGCCCCGCGATGCAGATGACCTGGGTGTACAGTGGAGCCATCCACCAGGAGGCGACCATCCGCGCGTTGGCCGAGGACCTCTACGCCCAGCTCGCCGCACTCGTCGACGCCACCTGAGCCTTCCCATCTCACTTCCCCACTGACCCGTCATGTCCGAGACCCTCTACCGATTGGCAGACCCCACCTGCGTTGCCCCGCTCGTCCAGAGCTGGGCCGCGTGGTGGATGACCGTGGCCCCGATTCCGGCCAGCCTGCACGTGCACAAGTCGCAGCTGCCGCTGCTCAAGGGCTATCTCCAGAATCCCGACTTCCACGCGCGGGCCGCGAAGGATCCGGCCCTGAGCGGTGGCACCTTCGTCGGCGTCGCTTCCGAGCGGGCCGGCGAGGTGAAGGCCCTGCTGCAGCAGATGCAGGAGGCCCAGGCCGACCGGGTGCGGCTGGCCGAGGCGCTCGAGGAGTTCCAGGGCTGGCTGGTGGATGAGGCGAAGGGCCAGTCACTCGAACCCCTCTACGAGAAGCTGCCCGAGCCGCTGCGGGGCATGGTCGAGCTGTCGTACGACTACATCAACCGTCCCTTCGTCCGGGTGATGGAGGGCGCGCTGTACCGTGGCAACCACCACAAGCCGCAGCTCCAGTCGCTGCGCCTGCTCCCGCTGGCGTCGGACGCCAGCCGCCCCCACCTCTTCACGACGCCCTACCTGATGGAGCCCGGGCAGATCGACTGGGCCATTCCCTTCGCCGAGGAGCGCATCAGCCGCCTCTTCGAGACGGACCTGTCGCCCCGTCCGCTCGGCTACCTGCGCGATGTGCTGGGCCCCGCCGTCACCCGTGACGAGCAGTTGCTGCCGCTGCTCACCGACGCGCCGCCCGCGAAGTACACGCCGTGGGAGGGTCCGGGGCCGCGCGTGCGCTACCTGGGACATGCCTGCGCGCTGGTGGAGTGGAAGGGCATCACCCTTCTCGTGGACCCTGTCATCAGCGCGCGCCCGAGCGAGGGCGGCATGCCGCGGCTCACGTTCCACGAGCTGCCGCCGCGCATCGACTACGCCCTCATCACCCACAGCCATCCGGACCACCTCGCCATCGACACGCTGCTGCGGCTGCGTCACCGCATCGGTCATCTGGTGGTGCCGCGCTCCAACGGCTTCCTGGTGGGTGACTACTCCCCCAAGCTGCTGGCCCGTTCGATGGGGTTCCAGAACGTGCTGGAGCTGGAGAGCTACGAGTCCGTCCCCCTGCCCGACGGTGAGCTCATCGCGGTTCCCTTCCTCGGCGAGCACGGCGACGTCGGCCACGCGAAGTCCTCGTACGTGGTGCGCACCGGCAAGCAGCAGCTCCTCTTCGCCGCCGACTCCATGTGCGTGGATGACGCCGTCTACCGGGACATGCGCCAGAACCTCGGCCCCATCCAGACGGTCTTCATGAACACCGAGACGGAAGGCGCCCCGCACACCTGGACGCTCGAGGCGCTCTTCCCCAAGAAGCGCGACCGCAAGATGGAGAAGAACCGGCGCTGCCGCGGCAGCAACGCGAACGAGGGACTGCGCATCCTCGAGCTGGTGGGCGCCTCGCGGCTGTACAACTACGCCATGGGGCTGGAGCCCTGGCTGGAGCACATCATCGGCCCGCCCAGCCCCCCGGACGCCCCGCGCATGAAGGAGTCGGACCGGCTGCTCACCGAGGCCCGGGCCCGAGGCCTCACCGCGGAGCGGCTCATGGGGCCCACCGACCTCCTGCCAGGAGCCTGAGCTCCGCCTGCTTCGAGTAGACGCCCGGCCCCGCCGTACCTCGCGGCGGGGCCGCTGTTCCGGCCCAGGTGGGGCGGCTATGTTCCGGCGGGATGACGCCTCCTCCGCACGCGCCCCCGGCCGCCGCTCCGCTCACTGGAAGCCCCAAGCCCTCGGGGAGGACAGCCACCCTGCCATGGGGCGTCCTGGCGCTGGCGGCCGCCCTTCACCTGCTGCCACCGCTCCTGTTCAGCCTGTTCCTCATGCCGCCGCCCATGGCCGAGGCCCGCGGTGACTTCGGCGCGTACTACTACGCCCTGCGACTGGCGCTGGAGGGTGGCAACCCCTACGAGCTGGAGCAGCTGCGGCAGTTCAGCGGCCTGCCCCTTCCTCCGTTCTTCTACCCGCCGCCCTTCCTGCTGACGCTGGTGTGGAGCCTGGCGCTGCCCATGGAGGCGGGCTACTTCGCCATGTTCGCCCTCAACGCGCTGCTGCTGCTGGGGGCCTTGTTCCTGATGCGGCGGTCGTGGGGCGTGGACTGGAAGCTGGCGGCGCTGGTGGTGGCCACCTTCTTCCCCCTCTGGGACAACCTCATCTGGGGACAGGCGAACCTGCTGCTCCTGCTGCCAGCGCTCGGCGCCATGGTGGTGGCGGAGCGGCGTCCCCAATGGGCCGGCGCGCTCCTCGGCGTGGCCGCCGTCATCAAGGTGGTTCCCGCCCTGCTCCTGCTCTACTGGGTGGTCATGCGCAACTGGCGCCCCCTGGTCGCGGCCGCCTTCGCCGCGGTGGGCCTGTCGGTGCTGACGCTACCGCTGGTCGGCCTGGACGTGCAGTTCGCCTACTACGCACAGAAGCTGCTGGGCCTCGCGGCGGGTGACCTGAAGGGGCTGGGGCTGTGGGTGCCCATCACCTCCGAGTACAACCACTCCGTGGTCTGCATCCTCAGCCACATCTGGCCGGGGCCGGACGGCTTTCGTCCCGCGGGCATCGCGAAGCTCGGCTCGCTGGCCGTGACGGCATTGCTGCTGCTCGGCTGGGGCCGCTGGGTGCGCAGGGGCTGTGCGCCCCACGCGGCGCTGGCCGCGCTGCTCGGAATCGCCTCCATCGTCACCACCTATTCCTGGGAGCACCACCTGGTGCTGGTGCTCCCCGCGGCGGTCCTCGCGGCCCACGGCGGCACCTCGCGGTGGGGGTTCGGCGTGCCCTACGCGTGCATGGTGTTCCCGCTGGGGCTGTTCATGGCCGTGGCGCCGGCGCTGAATCAGCACCTCGTCGCCTCGGTCCTCCCGTGGATCTCCGTGGGCAAGCTGCTGGGCGTGGTCGTGCTGTGCGAGCTGTGCATGCGCGCGCATTCACCCGCCCGCGCGCAGGCGGTGGACGCCCTGCCCGCGGGGGCCTAGCGGTAGCGGGCCGCCTGCAGCTCGTACATCGCCGCATAGCGGCCGCCCGAGGCGACGAGCCGGTCGTGCGGCCCCTCCTCGACGATCTTCCCTCCCTCCAGGACGAGAATGCGGTCGGCCATCCGCACCGTCGAGAAGCGGTGGGAGATGAGCACCGCCATCTTCCCGGCCGACAGCTCGCCGAAGCGGTTGAAGACGTCCAGCTCCGCCCGGGCGTCGAGCGCCGCGGTCGGCTCGTCCAGCACGAGAATCTGCGAGTCCCGCAGGTAGGCCCGCGCGAGCGCGATCTTCTGCCACTCGCCGCCGGACAGGTCGAGCCCGCCGTCGAAGCGGCGCCCGAGCATCTGCTCGTAGCCGAGCGGCAGCCGCTCGATGACCGTGTTCGCCAGGCTCTTGTGCGCCGCGTTCATGATGAGCGCCTGGTCGTCACGCCGCTCGATGCGGCCCACGGCGATGTTGTGGGTGGCCGTCATCTCGTAGCGGGCGAAGTCCTGGAAGATGACGCCCACCTCGTGCCACAAATCGTCCAGGTCGTACTCTCGCAGGTCGACCCCATCCAGGAGGATCTGCCCGGCCGTCGGGTCATAGAGCCGCATCATCAGCTTCACGATGGTGGTCTTGCCCTGGCCATTCTCTCCGATGAGCGCGATGCGCTCCCCCGGCGCGAGATGGAAGCTGACGCCCTGGAGGATGGGCTCGGAGCGGCCCGGGTAGCAGAAGGTGACGTCCCGGAACTCGAGCCCCTGGCGGATGGGCCGCGGAACCCGCAGGGCGCGGGGACCGGAGCGGATGCCCGGCTGGAGCGCGAAGAACGACAGCATGTCCCGGGTGTACAGCGACTGGTCCGCGATGCCGGCGGCCGTCACGGAGAGCTCCTGGAACGTCCGATTCGCGCCCGCGATGGCCGCCGCGAGGAACGTCAGCTCGCCCACGCTCAGCTCCCCGCGCGCGGCCAGGTAGATCACGAACGCGTAGGAGCCGTAGTAGCCGAGCGAAGCCACCACCGAGAGCAGTGACAGGCCGGTGAGCGCCCGGGCGGACAGTGAGACGACGTCGTCCAGAATCTCCCGGGAGAGCGTCTCGTACCGGCGCATCAGGAACGTGCTCAGCCCGAAGATCTTCAGCTCCTTCGCGCTCTCCTTGCTCGCTCCGAGGTGCCGCAGATAGTCCAGCTCACGCCGCTTGGGAGTGTGGAGGAAGTTCAGCGCGTAGACGCGGGCTCCGAAGTACGCCTCGCCCAGCGCCGCTGGCACCACGCACACGACGATGTTGAGGAGGATCCACGGGGAGAAGACCAGGATGCCCAGGCAGAGGCTCACCGCCGTCACGGCGAGCTGGAGGAAGCGAGCGATGGCGGAGACCATCACCAGCCGGTCGGTGGCCTGGACCCGCGCCCGGTCCAACTTGTCGTAGAAGGCCGGGTCCTCATAGGTCGCGAGGTCCAGCCTCGAGGCCTGCTCCATCAGCCGGAGGCTCACGTACCGCGTGTAGTTCTCCCGGAGCACGACGCTCAGGTAGTCGATACCCCGGTTGAGGAGCGCGGCCAGCACGGCGAGCCCGAACTCCAGCGCGACCAGTCCCCACAGCCGCTGCGTCATCACCTTCCCCGACGCCGCGGTGGCCACGACGTCGTCGATGATCCACCGCGCCACGACCAGGATGGCCAGGGGCGTCAGCGCCGAGAGCGTGCGCAGCACGAGGTGCGCGACCACGGTGCGGGGGCCCGACTCCCACACCATGCGCAACACCGGCCCGATGTTCTTGAGCGCGGCCAGCCGGCCTTCCCGCAGGACCTCGCTCTCCGGCTTCGCCGCCGGCTCCCGCGCGCTCATGGCATGTCCTTCGTTTCGTAGATCAAGGCCTCGACCCAGGCGAGCTGCCAGTGGTGGTGGAAGTGATGGATGAGGACCTCGTCACACGCCAGGTTGGTCACGGCCAGGAGGGCCAGCCCCCACTCCCGGGGCGTCCCCATGGACACCGCCTCGACCTTGCGCTGGAGCGCCTCGGAGGTGAGCCCCGGCACGCGCCGGAGCGCGAGCGCCAGGAGATGTGGCGGCGCCTCGGGCTCGAGCGCCGCGCCGGCCGCGGCCAGCGCCGCCTCGCCCAGCAACGTCGACGGAGGGAACCAGATGAACAGGGTGGGCAGGAGCTGCTCGGCCGCGGCGGCGGAAGTCGAGGGAGGCGCCCCAGCCTGCCGGACCTTCCCATCCCTGGAGAGGAGCTCCGTCCAGTGCTGGAGCGGAACCTGCTTCCGCGCGATGGCCACGAAGCTGGCGAGCAGCGACGGCGAGGCCAGTCGCTCGTGACACGCCTCGTCCCGCGACAGGTCGCTGGCGTCGTACCCCACGCGCAGCAGCCCCGTGCTCTCGTCGTGGAGCAGCCGGAAGTCCACCTCTTCCCGCAGGGTCCGGGCCCTGGCTTCGAGGGCTTCGAGGCGCGGGTTCAGCAGCGCTTCCCCGCCCTGGCTCTTCGCCACCGCCGCGCCGCCGGGTCTCGAGGCGCCCCGTGCGGCACGAAGGGCGCTCTCGATGACGATGAGCGCGGAAACCCACATCCCGCTCTCCGCCGTGGAGACGCGCCCGGTGTGCGCCGCGCCACGCTCGCCGGCGGTGGTGACGAGGAGGTGCCCGCGATGGCGCTCCAGAGCCTCGACGGAGGTCAGCGCCGACTCGAGCCGGTCGACGAGCGCACCGAGCGACAGAGCCCCCAGGTGGTATGCGCTCAGCGGTGCCAGGAGCCACAGAGCGGCATCCGTCGGGGCGGGCGGGACGGCCGCCTCCCGAGGCGCCTGCTCGTAACGCTCCCAGCACCTGTGCCCCAGCGCCCGGAGTCCCTCCACGGACGGGGCCGCCGGTGGAAGCGAGGGCCGCTCCCGGCGGGAGAACAACACCAGGGGCGCCCACGCGATGAGCATCGGGGCGGCCCAGACGAGCGCGCCCGGGTTCTTCCATGCCAGCGAGCCCGCGAGGACCAGGGTCAGCACCGCGGTCCCCCACACCTCCGGGAGCCTCAGCGAAGACACGGTCCGCACCTTGCGGCTCGTCTGCGCGTGCGTCGTCCAATCGAGGATGCGCGTGCGGTCCACGCCGAGCCGGTAGAGCGCGCGGATGATGGCGTCCATCACGATGCCGGTGAACGGAAGCAGGATCGCCAGCGTCATCAGCGAGCCGCGCAAGGTGCCGATGGCCCCGAATACCACGATGCGCAGGGCCTCCTTGAGCGAGGAGCTTCCAGACACCCTCCACAACATGTGGCGGACGCCCTGCCAGAGCGGGCGGCGGCAGAGCCACAGTATCGTGCCGAGCGTCCAGTCCAACGCGCTGCTGCCCCCGGGGCTCCACAGCCAGCCATAGGTGAGCACGAGCAGGGGGGCTGGGAAGGTGAGGCTCCTGCGCAGGTCGGCCAGCAGCCTCCAGCGGTCCAGGACCGACAGCGAGGTGCGTTCCCATCGTCCGTCGCGGGTCGGCACCCACGGCAGCAGCCAGGGCAGCAGTTGCCAGTCGCCACGAATCCAGCGGTGCCAGATGCGGCCGGCGCCCGCGAGGTCCGGAGTGAAGCCCTCGAACAGCCGGATGTCGTGGACGAACGCGACGCGCGCGAACATCCCCTCCAGCTTGTCGTGGCTGAGAATGGCGTTCTCGGGGATACGTCCTTCGAGGGCGCGGGAGAAGGCGGCCACGTCATAGGCGCCCTTGCCCAGGAACTCGCCAACGCCGAAGGCGGCCTGGGTCAGGCTGGGCTGGATGCGCCCCCGCTGCCGGACGAGTGACACCGGCCAGCCCCCCGTCGACAGCCAGACGGCCCTGGAGGGCCCGTTCTCCAGCGAGGGCTGGAGCATGGAGTAGCCGGCGATGACCCGGCGGCCACTCGCGTCGAACCGTGCCTGGTTCAGCGGATGGTGGAGCGTGGCGACCAGCTGGGCCGCGCTTCCGGGGATGAGGTGCGTGTCGGCATCCAGGGTGATGACGTACCGGATGGTGCGGACGAGCTCCGGAACGGGGCCGGTGTAGCTCGTGTCGTCCGCCCCCAGCACGAGCCGGTTGAACTCCTCCAGCTTGCCGCGTTTGCGCTCCCACCCCATCCAGCGGCGGGCCACCGGGTTCCACCGCCGCTCGCGATGGAGCCAGAGAAAGCGCGGCTGCTGGAGGTGTCCATGCCGTGCGTTGAGCTCGCGGATGCCTCGCTCGAGCTGCTCCAGCAGCTCGGACTCTCCCGGGAGCACCTGCTCCGCCGCATCGGGAAAGTCCGTCAGCAGTGCGAAGAACAGCTCCGGCGAGTCGTTGCCCTGGGCATTGATCTCGACGCGGCGGAGCTGCGCATCGATGTCCTCCGCGCTCGCCACCAGCAGCGGCGTGACGACCAGGGTCCGCGTCTCCGGAGCGAAGACCCGCCCGGGGTCCAGCCTGGGCAACCCCGGGGCGCCCTCCACCATGCGCTCGAGCACGGAGTCGACGATGTCCTGGAGCAACTCCAGCGCGGGCAGCACCAGGAGGGCCACCAGGATCAGCCGGTGCGACAGGTCGACGTCCCGGGCCGCGAGGAGCCGCTCCACCCCCAGGAGCACCGATGCCGTGAGCACGACGAGCGAGCCCACGTAGGCCCCCGCGGAATGCCGCCGCAGCGCCCGGACGAGGTGGGTGGTCACCGGAATACGACAGCCGAGGCGGGCCTCGAACCCCGGCCGACCCTCCGCGAGCAGCGCCATGCCCACATGCCGCTCGTGGGGGGCCGCGACGTCACGTTCCGCGCTCCACCGGACCGCTTCGTGAGCCACCTGGGAGGGCGTGCGCCCCGAGCGGGCCGCCAGCTCCGCACAGGCCGCGCGGTACCGCTCGCGCGTGGCCCCATCCATGCGGGCGTAGACCCCCGCTGGATCACCTTCGAGGATGGCATCGAGCGCCTCGTCCACCGGCGGACTCACCGGCATGAGGCGCACCTGCACGGGAAAACCGCCGTCAGCGGGTGGAGCGCCCCCGGCGCCCATGCCTGCCCCTGGACGTGCCGGAACCCCGGCGCGAGGACCACCTGCTCAAGACCGTTGCGCACCACGAGCCTCTCCGGGGTCCGAGAATTTCTCGAACCTCGACAATCCGAGGAGGGCGGGATGCTCCCCAAAACATGTTTTGAATGCAAGCAACGCCAGGCCATCAGAGTGGCCGAGCAGGGGACTCTGGGACTTCCCTTCGCGAGGCCGGACGACGTCCGCGCGGAGGCCCGCACCCGATGCCGCGCCATGTCAGCGCACGGAGAGTCTCAGAGCAGGGGGGGCGGCTGGCGGGTGCTCGGGTGGCCAGAGGGGAGAGGTCTCCGGTGGGTCGCCGGCTTGCTCTCTTTCGCCAGGGCGGCGGGCGTCAAGGAGGACGCGCTCGCGGCCGGTGCCCGGTGCCCGGGCGCAGGGGGACCGGGGATGCCCCAACCCCGCAGGAGTGTTGATGTTTCCAGGCCCCGAGGCTTGTTCCGCTCCGTTGCGGGGGTCCTCGGGCCCATCTCTCCACTGTTCGACGGCCCGGATGCGCTCCGCCGTCGCATCTCGCCCTACCCTGTTATAAAGCGCCCCCCATGCTTGAGACCGTCACCAAGGGCTTCCGTTCCGCCAAGAACCGCCTCGCCGGCAAGAGTGAGCTCACCCCGGAGCTGGTCGACGAGTCGCTCCGCGACATCCGCGTGTCCCTCCTCGAGGCCGACGTCGCCTTCGACGTGGTGAAGAAGTTCGTCGCCCGCGTCCGCGAGAAGGCCGTCGGTGAGGTGGTCCAGACGACCCTCACCGACAAGGCTGGCCAGAAGCGCAAGGTCAGCGCGATGGACCACTTCATCAAGATCTGCCACGACGAGCTGGAGGCCCTCATGGGCCCCGTGGACACGAGCCTCGCGCTCAAGCCCAAGGGCCAGCTGTCCGGCATCATGATGGTGGGCCTCCAGGGCTCCGGTAAGACGACCACCACGGGCAAGCTCGCCAACCGGCTCCTCAAGGAGGGGCGCAAGCCGCTGCTCGTCGCCGCGGACATCTACCGTCCGGCCGCCGTCGACCAGCTCAAGGTGCTCGGCGAGCGGCTCAAGGTCCCCGTCTACCACGAGCCCGGCCTCCAGCCGCCCGAGCTCGCGAAGCGCGGCTACGCCGCCGCCCGTGAGCAGAAGTGCGACGTGGTGCTCATCGACACCGCCGGCCGCCTCGCCATCGACGAGGCGCTGATGACGGAGCTGGAGTCCATCAAGTCCAACGTCCACCCGGACACGATCCTCC
Source organism: Pyxidicoccus fallax (assembly GCF_012933655.1). Lineage (GTDB taxonomy): Bacteria > Myxococcota > Myxococcia > Myxococcales > Myxococcaceae > Myxococcus > Myxococcus fallax. The sequence goes on from NZ_JABBJJ010000046.1 coordinate 29,243, forward strand.
TGGTGTGCGACGCGATGATTGGCCAGGACTCCGTGCGCACCGCCGCCGAGTTCGACCGGCGCCTGGGGCTCGACGGCTTCATCCTCACCAAGCTGGACGGTGACGCCCGCGGCGGCGCGGCGCTCTCCATCAAGGAAGTCACCGGCAAGCCCATCAAGTTCCTCGGCATGGGCGAGTCGATGGACAAGCTGGAGGAGTTCCGCCCGGATGGCCTCGCGGGCCGCATCCTCGGGTTCGGCGACATCGTCGGCCTGATGAAGGACTTCGAGAAGGTCGTCGACGAGAAGAAGGCCGAGGAGGATGCCAAGAAGCTCCTGTCCGGCCAGTTCTCGATGAAGGACTTCGTCGAGCAGATCCGCATGGTCCGGAAGATGGGGCCGCTCAAGGACCTGCTGGAGAAGTTCCCCCTCTTCGGCGACCTCACCGAGCACCTCAACCCGGACGAGAAGGAGCTCACCAAGATCGAGGCGATGTACGACTCGATGACGGCCAAGGAGCGCCTGCGCCCGGACCTCATCAACAACAGCCGCATCCAGCGCATCGCCAAGGGCTCCGGCCGCAAGGTGGAGGACGTGCGCGAGCTGCTGCAGAAGTTCGGGATGATGCAGCAGGTGATGGGCACCATCGGCCAGAACCCGGGCCTGCTGGGCCGCATCCCCGGCTTCAAGCAACTGGGGCAGCTGTCGCAGATGAAGAACATGGACCTCTCCAGCATGTTCGGCGGAGACCCGAAGATGATGGAGAAGATGATGGGTGGCGGGATGCCCGGCATGGGCATGCCCATGCAGATGCCCCAGGTGGCCCCCGGCTACACCCCGCCCATGGGCCAGGCCGCCATGGCCAAGGCCCGCCTCATGGGCTACGCGCCTCCCTCCGCCGGCACCAAGCCCGAGGACCGCGACGCCATCAAGGAGCGCCGCAAGCGGGAGAAGGAAAACAAGAAGAAGAACCGCAAGAAGAAGTAGCTGGCGGCTTCACGCCCCTGTGGTGCCCACGCCCGCTGTCCCGGTGTCTACCGGGGCCGCGGGCGTTCGTGTTTCCGGAGAGTGGTCTCTTGGGATGGACCCCCCGTCCCGTGGCTTGGATGGGCGATGGGAGATGACGAGGAGGCCCGGCCCATGAGAGAGGGCCGGCAGGTCGCGAGGGCCCCGGGGCGAGAGACGCCCCAACGCTTCAGGAGAGGCGGCGTGGAACGCCTTTTGCGATGCGTGCCGGTATGCCCAGACTCCTACTCCTCGTTTCACTGACGCTGCTGTTCGTGACGTCGGCGTGTATCGATGTTCCGGAAGTGGTGGATCCTCCTGATGTTGGGGCGGATGCAGGCGCCCAATTCCCACCAGACGCGGGGCCTCCCCCGGATGGTGGGGCTGCTCCGAATCCCAGCTTTACGCTCGTTGTCTCGCCACACCAGGAGTCCATGTTCCAAGGTGAGACGAAGGATTTCCAGCTGTCCATCGTGCGCACGGGAGGATTCGCCGAGAGCGTGAACATCAGCCTTCTAGCTGCACCAGCGGGTGTGACCGCCCAACCTGTGAGCATCGCAGCAGGAACTACGACAGCGACGCTCAGGGTTGCTGTTTCGACCAACGCTGAACCTGGCAGCAGAACGCTGACCGTAAGAGCTGTCTCAGGCAGCTTGCATCATGATGCCTCCATTGGACTCAGTGTCGCCAAGCCCGGAGACCTCCTGGTGCGCTGGACCGCGCCCGGTGAGGCAATACGCCATGTGAAAGGCGCCATGGAACTCGAAGTCACGGTGGAAGGCGGCACAGCCGAGGCCGTGGAGTTGAGAAGCGACGAGGAAGTCTTGGTACGCCTGACGGCCCCCCCGTTTACCTACTCATGGGACACGACACAGGTCACCGAAGGTGAGTACCACATCTCTGCCCACGCAATTCGAGGTACTCAGGTCTTCTCGTCGTTCGAACGTACTGTGATTGTTGACCGCACCGCGCCCAAAGTCGAAGCCCGGGTGCCCGTTCAACACGATGGCAATGTGAGCGTTCGAGCCATCCTGGGCGTGACGTTCAGCGAGCCGCTCATGTCCACGACAGTGACTTCCTCTTCTGTCACACTGACAGCAGGTGGAGGTGTGGAGATCGCCCGGTTCGTGTCTCTTTCGGAAGATGGACGGCGTTTGACGCTTACCCCAGCGGCGCCCCTGCCAGCGCCGAGCACCATGATCGTGAGGCTGGGCACCAATGGGCAGCCCATCACGGATCTGGCTGGCAACCCCTTGGAGGTCAATGACATCTGGACCTTCACAGTTCCGGCATGGCTCTCGCTGGGAAGTGCCATCCATGCGCATCCAGGAGCAACGCCGACCGAGGACGTCGTGATGAAACTCGACTCCACTGGCCGCCCCATCATGGTCTGGACAGAGTCGGATGGCACCACGAAGAACGTCCATGTATCGCAATGGAATGGAGCCACTTGGACTCCCATGGGGTCCCCCCTGAGCGCATTGCCTGCGACGGGGACGGACGCTAGCCAGCCAGATATTTTGGTCACTCCGCTCGGTCAAATTATCGCCGCCTGGAGCGAGAGCACCAATACGGGCGTTGAAAAAAACATCTATGTTCGCGCCTTCAAGAATGGAGCCTGGGAACCGCTTCCGACGCTCCCGCTAAGAGGAGGCAGTGAGACATATGTCAGCGCCCCAAGACTGACCGCACTCCAGAGTGGGGCCATCCAGCTCTCTGCTGAGTACTTCAACGGGTCAAACCTCGAGGTGCGAGCTTTCGACCTGGCACCTGGTGCCTCCAGTTGGACCGCGCTCAACGTCCATACAACTGCGGAACAGTTCAGCAGACGCCCAACCGCGGTTTCCAGTCATGGCGCCAACTCGTTCACAGCCGTCAATTCCTACTTCGGCTCCATCGAGAGGCGGGCTGTCGTCGTGCTGAAGAATCACGCCGAGCAATTGGGAGTCAGGCTCCTCGCTGGCTCGGAAAACTCATCGGCGGATCATGCCTCAATCGCGATCAACGGAGAAGGCGCACCGCTGGTAGCATGGAATGAGGTGCCTGCCTCGAATGTCACCCAATCCAAGATTTACTTCACCCAATGGCTTTGGAGTAGTTGGGCATCTCCAGTCCTCGTGAGTTCCGGATCGACATCCAATACTCGGCCGGCGCTCGCAATGGGAGAGGATGGGCGACCCGTGCTTGCGTGGAGCGGCTTCGTTTCACCGGAGCAGGTCATCCTGGTTCACCGGCGCACTGGTGACGTCTGGGAGTCCATTGGCGCACCACTGAGTGCTCGTACAGGGGCAAGTACGCCTGGGCATAGCCCTTCTCTGGCTATTGGCCGAGACGGTCGTCCCATCGTGGCCTGGACCGAAACTGACGGCACGGCTCCAAGCATCTTTGTCAGCCAGCTCAACGAGTAGCGTAGGGGACGAGCGAGTACCTGGCGTCGGGAGCCGTGTCAGGTACTCGTGATTTTGCCGAGTCGTCACTCCTTGCGCGGCACGACCAGTCCTTGGCTGAGCCGCTTGAGCACGCGCTGCTTCTGGCGGCGCTTGTATGCCTCGTGCGCGTTCTCCCCCAGCTCGTTGATGCGGGCCGTCTCCTCATCGACCATCTGGAACTCCACGAGGGAGATGACGATGCGGCCCTTGCGCTGCCGCGTGTCCTGCTCCGGGGGCGGCAGGTACGCGTCCATGCGCACCGGGATGTCCACCACGAAGTTGAGCGCCCGGTAGGTGTTCCCAGAGAAGGCGTTGCCGCCCCGGTCCTCCCGGTCTTCGTAATCGCGGTCCAGGTGGAGCTGCGAGGTATGCGCCTCGAAGTGGGGGTTCTCCGCCAGCACCGACTTGAACGGGATGAGGGTGTTTTCCGTCTGGCCCGGCACCACCAGGTGGAAGGGGAAGAGCCGTTGCGTGAGGTAGTACAGCACCGGCAGCAGGTCCTCCCGCTTCCGTGTCACCACACGGAAGCGCGTCCGGTCATACACCTGCGCCGCCACCGTCTCCTTCTTCGCCAGCAGCTTGGTGATGAGCGAGTCGCGCGTCTTGATGGAGTGCGCGAACTCCACCACCGGCAGCCCCTTGGCCTGCATCTCCTGCGCGACGTTGAGCACCTTCTCCATCACCAGCTCCGCCAGCTCCGCCTCCGACACCGGGAGGCGGAAGAGGAGGTCCCGCCCCTCGATGTGCTGGATGACGTGCATCACCTTCAGCACGACGCAGGCGATGCGGCGGTGGCGCGGAGAGCCCTTCGCGCCCGAGGCGAAGAGGAACAGGTCGTGAATCTCCTCCGGCTGCGCCACCGCGTCCGCGACACGGTAGTTGAACGTCTTGCGCAGGTACTCCACCGCCTCGGCCAGCACTCCGCGCGCCCAGGCCTCGTCGTAGGGCCGGGAGACGTCGAGACCGTAGAGGCGCAGGAAGTTGTCCACCTCGTCGCGCTTCTGGAAGTGCATCCGGCGCCAGTCGATGACCGAGCCGCCGCGGAGGATGAGCCGGATGCGCTCCAGTTCGCGCAGCCCCATCCTCTCCACCGTGGGGATGGGGATGTCGGGCAGGACGGGAGTGAGGGAAGGCGCCTTCACACTGGGCTTCCTAGCCGAGCCCAACTCCAGGGGAAAGGCCCCGGAACGTACGAAGGCCCTCACCCCACGTTGGGGAGAGGGCCTTCTGTACTGCCGAGCGGCCAGGGGATGACCCGGTCGCCTGGGACCCGTCGTGCTACTTGACGGGGTGACCCGCCTTGTAGGTGACCTCGCTCACCTTCTGGCCGTTCTCGGCGAAGGCCACCGCAGTGCCCTCACGCTTGCCGCTGACCCACTGATCCACGAGCTTCTTCTGGCCAGTGACGAAGAACTGCGTCCGGCGACCGTGGTAATTGCCACCCGAGAACTCGATCTCCTCGGTCTTCACCCCGTTCTCGTCGAAGAAGGACCACACGCCGGACTGCGCGCCGTTGGCGTGCTGGCCGACGGCCTTCTTCTGGCCGTTGGCGTGGTAGCTGACGTAGGGGCCGTGGGCGACGGGCAGGTGCTGCTCGGTCTTCTGCTTCACGCAGAAGACGCCCCGGTCCGTCATGGTCGCTCGGCCGCCGAACTGCTTGGTTCCCGCCGGGCAGGAAAGCTGGATCTCCCCGTTCTGGTCTGCGGCGGCCCCAACGGCCGGAATGCCAAGCGCGAGAGAGAGAGCAACGACGTGGAACGACACGTTCTTGAACATGGTCTTCCTTCCTTCAGGAACTCAACGGCGCCTCGATACGCCAAGCATACGAACGCCAGGAGCCCAATTTAATTCAATGCTGCTCAGGACACCCCTACCGGAGGCCTCCGGCCCGGGGCGGGCCAAATGACGAGGCCCCACGCCCAATAACTGGGAGTGGGGCCTGAAACGGCCCCAGGGGGCCGCACGCCTGCTCGGTTACTTCGTCAGGGTGGCGCAGTAGCCGTTGCCACCCGTGAAGTAGAAGCCGAGGACGATCTGGCTGTCGGAGGCGCTCGTGCAGAGATTGACGGAGAGGGACGCGCTGCGACCATCCGACGAGCGCTGGTAGCCGTTGCTGAGCGGCACGCCGTTCAGCTCGCTACCGTTGGTGCGCACGTAGAAGAAGCCGTTGAGGCCCTCCTTGGTGGTCGGCAGGGTGCCGCTCTTCGAGTAGAACGAGACGCGGGCCTTGACGGTCTGGGCGGTCGTGTCCGAGCCGCAGGCGCCACCGAAGATCTCCTTCGTCACGTTGTAGATGATGTTGCCGGTACCGGTGGCCGGGTCAAAGTTGGCGGCCGGCTTGCCCGACAGGTTCGGGCAAGTCGGAGCCGGAACCTCGGCGCAGGAGCCAGAGCTGCAGAACTCGCCGTAGGCGCAGGTGGACTGGGCCTCGCCGGAGCAGGTCGCCGGGCCGGTGTCCTCCTCCTCGCACTGGCCGCTGGCCACGTCGCACACGCGGCCGCTGCCGCAGTCAGCGTCGGAGCCGCACTTCGGCACGCACACGGTATCGAGGTCGGAGCAGACCAGGTCGGAGGTCTCCGCGTCCGAGCCACCGTTGCAGAGCTCATCCGTGGAGCACTTGCAGACGCGCGTGGCCGCATCGGGGCCCGTGCCACCCACCGCGGCGCACGACCCGCGCGCGGACTCCGGGCACTCGGAGACGTCAGTACACGTCTGCACGCACACGCCCGCAGTGGGGTGACAGATCTCCGTCTCGGTGTTGCAATCGTCGTTGGTGGTGCAGGTGGCGCCGCCCTCGTTGTCGTCGCCGCAACCAGCCATGAAACCGCTCATCGCGCCCAGCGCCGTGAGCACCAGCATCATCTTGCGAAGCTGCATTTGGAATCTTCCTCCTGAGTGGGAACGTCGCGCGGGATCTCCGGCCTCTACACATAGACCCCGACGTCCTTGGAAGCGGGCACGGCTTTAGTCCTGCTCGTCCGGACGTGTCAACGAGTGTCGACGCCCCACTCGACGTCCCCGCTTCGGAGGAAATTCAGCGCTCACAGAAGCAGACAATTGACGCAAAAAAGGCAGGCATGACTCGCACGTCACGCCTGCCCTCCACACACCACCCACACCCGCTCAGAAGGTGAACGGGAAGTCGATGGGCTCGCCCTGCTTCTTGTGCTTCGGGAAGGACCAGCTCTTGATGAGCCCGCTGATGCAGGTGGCCATGTAGGTGGTGCGGAACTCATCCGTGCGGCACGAGACGGCCGTGGTCTTCCCGCTCGTCTGGATGGTCCACCGCATCACCAGCTTGCCGCTGAGCGCCGGGTCCTTCTTCTTCTGCTCGTTCACGCACTTCACGATGGCCGGCTTGTTGGCCAGCACCACCGCCATGATGTCCGACTGCTGCAGCCGCTCGGGCGTGGCGCCGCCGGGCTCCGGCGGGACGTACGCGGTGGGCCGCGCCTCCGGCTGCTTCGTCTCCTGCTTCGGCTTCTTCGTGCCGAACAGCTCGTCGAAGTCGTCGCCGTCGCTCGAGGACGGACGCTCCGCGCGCGCCACCTGCGGACGCTCCTCGGGCTCCTCGCGACGCGAGGACCCCGACGCGGGACGACGCGTCGTCCCGGAGCGGTCCACCTTCGCCACCGCCGGAGGCTCCGCCGGCTTCGCGGGCGCCGTCGCCGGGGGCGTCGTGGGCGCCGCGGCCACCGCGGCCGGAGGCGTCGCCGGAGCCGCGGGAGCCGTCCCCGGAGCCGCCGCCGGAGTCGTCCCCGGCGCCGCGGCCACCGCCGCGCCCGGAGCCGTCCCAGGGGCCGCCGCGGGCGCCGTCGCCGGAGTCCCGGGAGCCGCCGCGGGGGCCGCCGGCTGCGTGTTCTGCGCCACACCGGACGGCGGCGGAGGCATGGGCGGCATGTTCGTGGCGGCCGGCTGGGCCGCCGCCGGCGGAGTCACCGCGGGCGTGTCGGAGCGGTTGTTGTTGCCACTGACGAAGAACACCACCGCGCCACCCGCGACGAAGAGGAACGCCGCGGCCGCGCCCACCAGCATGCCCGTCTTGCTCTTGCCCCCACCCTGCGCGCCGCCCGGGGGCGGGTACGCGGGCGGATAGCCCGGCTGCGGGTACGGCGCCGCCATGGGCTGCGCGTACTGCTGCGGGGGCGCCACGTACGGCGCCTGCTGCACGGGCGGCGTCGGGTACGGCGCGCCGGGCTGCGCGCCATAGGGCATCTGCGCCGCGGGCGCCATGGGCGCGCCCATCATCGGACCCGCACCGGGCAGGGACGGCGAGGACACCGGCTCCGGCGGCGGCATGGGCACGTCCAGGAGGCGCGACTGCGAGACGGGCTCGCGGCCCAGCGCGGGCGCGGGCGTCGGCGGCGGCTTGGAGAGCGCGTCGTTCTCCTCCTTCACCAGCGAGGCCAGCACGCTGGCGGCGGACGGCTTCCAGCCCATCGGCTCCTCGGAGGAGGAGGCCGGCGCGCTGTCACCCCGAGCGCCCTTGCCCGCGCTGAACGCGGACTGCACCGGACCGGCCTGCACCGTCGGCGTCGAGGTGGACACCGGCTCGGGCGCGACGATGACGGGCTTGGACGGCCGCGGCGCCAGCACCGAGGCCAGCTCCGCGGTCTCCGACAGCGGAATCCAGTCGCTGAAGCCCGAGCGCCAGCAGAGGCTGTCCGGGCCCACCTCACCGCGGTCCCACAGGTCCTTCACCTTCTCCACGGTGAACGGGCCCACCTGCTTCTCGTCGATGGCCACGTACCACTCGTGCGCGGCGGCGTTGGACTTCGCGTCCTCCTTCGCGGGCTCGGCCTCGGCCTCGGCCAGCTTGCGCACGTTCTCCGCGCTGGCCTCACGCGCCGCGGCCTCGGCCGCCTCGCCCGCCGGAACCTTGTGCGTGCCGGAGCTGAGGACCTGGTCGAAGACCGCGCCAATCTCGTCCTCTTCCACGTCCGTGAAGAGGCCGCCCTCGGGCGGAGTGCCGAGCGACGCCGGCATGGACGCGGCGGACGAATCCGCGGCGGAGGACGCGGGAGCGGCTTCCGGCGCCGACTCCTTCGCGGCCGGCGCGCCCGCGGGGCGCACGGTGATGGTGTGGCCGCACTTCTTGCAGCGAACCTTGACCCCCTTGGGGCCAACCTTGTCGTCGCTGATCATGTACTGCGCGCGGCAGCTCTCACAGACGAAACGCATCTTTTCCGTAAGCCTCGGAAATGACGGGAGAAATCCCGCCCGAATCGTAGAAGTGACATCCGGAGGGGTCAAGGACGCGAACCACGCCCGCCCGGCTACTCATCAACGCATGACCCCGTTACCGGGGTCTGTCGCTACTTGCGCACCTGTACCTCCACGTGGGTGCCCACGGCGACGCGCAGGGCGTGCAGGTCCTCGGAGGTGGCGAACACGAGCAACTCCCGGAGCTTGTTGCGCACGGGGACGCGGAAGGCGGAGCCCGTCTCGCCCTGGACGAGGCGGCGCACCGGCTCCATTTCGCCCGCGGCGAACAGGCCCGCGCGCGCGGCGGTCAGCTCCGCGCCCTCCAGGTACTGGCGCACGGCCTGGGGCGTGGCGCCCGGCAGCCAGGCGCGAGCGGCCTTGGCCAGCGCCGCGCGGTCCGGCTCGCTGAGGCTCTTCTCCAACAGCCGCCGCTCCGGCTCCACCAGGTGCTGCGCCTCGGCGATGCGCACGTTGCCCACCACGAGGCTCAGCGCCGCCTGGAGGATGGCCTCCAGGCGCTCCACGGCCACGCGCTGGCTGAAGGCCAGCTCCGGACGCGCCAGCGCCAGGGTGCGGCCCAGGAGGTAGTACACCTCCTTCTGGCCCTGCTCCGCGAAGTACTTGCCGCCCACGCGCACGCAGGCCGGGTGCGTCTGCAGCAGCTCCGCGTTGACGAGCGGCTCGGGAGCCGGCTCGTTGGAGCGCTTCGCCATGCGCTCGCGCGTGGCCACGAGGAAGGGCGAGTACAGCTCCACCGCCTCCATGCCCAACAGGCGCGCCACGTACCGGTAGTGGTGCACGTGGTACTCCTGCGCGCTGGCCACGTCGATGCGGTGCTTCTTCGGCACCAGCTGGTACTGCGGGAAGGGCACCGCGTACAGGTGGCCCGCCTTCTCGAAGAGCAGCCCCAGGAGCTCGGCCAGCGGGCCGCGCGCCTTCGGGTGGAAGAGGTGGTTGTGCCACAGCTGGTCCGTCAGCGGCCGCTGCGCCACTTCCTTCTTCTTCGCGTAGGGCCCCAGCTTGGTGAGGATTTCCTGCTCGTCCTCACCCGCCTCGCCCAGCAGGCCCGCGGACGCCTGCGCCGCGAGCCACGCGCCGTCGTAGTCCTTGCGCAGCGCGGCCAGGCGCACGAGCTGACCGCACACCTTGCGCGGGTCCGTCGTGTTGGGCAGCGCGCGGCGGAGCGCGGCGATGGCCTCCTCCTCCTTGCCCGGCATCTGCCCGGCCACTTCCGCGAACGTCTCCTGCACCGTCGCGTCGTCCGGCAGGCCCTTGGCGGCGACACCGTAGGCGGCCACCGCGCCCTCAGGGTGCTTGAGCACCTGGAGGTACAGGTCGCCGAGCGCGCGCCACAGCGCCATGCGCGCCACGTGCGTCTCCGGCGTCTTGGGCAGCCGGCCCAGCATCTTCGTGTAGTTCTCCTCCAGCACCTTCCACTGGCGCGCCGAGCCGAGCATCGCCTCCAGCGCGCTGAAGGCCTCCACGAAGCGCGGGTCCAAATCCAGTGCGGCGTTGAAGGCCTGGGTGGCGCCCTCCACGTCCTTCAAGTCATCGCGACGCAGCTCGCCCAGGGCGAACCAGACGCGCTTGGCCTTGTGCGGCTCCATGGCCAGCGCGGGCAGCGCCAGCATCCGCCCCAGCACGTCCGCGGCCTTCTGGCCCTGCCGCGTCTCGCGCAGCAGCACGTAGAGCTGGTCCATCACCTCGGGCGCGTCAGGCTGCGCCTTGAGCGCCGTGGTGAAGGCGTCGATGGCCATGTACGGGTCGTGCAGGTGGTCGCGCGCGATGCGGCCCAGCTCCAGCGCCACCTTCGCCTTCGCCTCGCCCTCCAGCACGCCCACCAGCTGCTGGCGCAGCTCGGTGGACTTCTCGTACTGGGCGGCCTTGTCCATCAGCGCCACCAGCGCGCGCAGCGTCGGCTCGTGGCCGGGGTCGATGGCCAGCGCCTTCTCGAAGTGGTTCTGCGCGCGGTCCGTCTGGCCGAGCGCGGCGTGGATGTCGCCGATCTGCCAGTAGACCTCCACCACCTCCAGGTCGGTCAGCTCCTCGCGGTGGTGGATGAGGATGGTCTGGAAGACCTTGAGCGCGCCCTCGTAGCGGCGCGTCTGCACCAGCAGGTTGCCGTAGCCCTCCAGCGCGGGCAGGTAGGTGGCGTCCAGCTCGTAGGCCTTCTCGTAGCAGCCGAGGGCCTTGTCGCGCCGGCCCAGCTTCTCCGCCACGTAGCCCAGGCGGTACAGCTGACGGCAGAGGTCCGCGGCGCTGACGGACTCCTTCTCCACCATCGCCTTCTCCGCCATCTTCCGCGTGACGATGTCCAGCATCCGCTCGCCGGACGCCCAGTCCTCGCGGGCGATGTAGACGTCCGACAGGGGCCGCGCGGCCTCGAGGCTGTCCGGGATGTGCTTGAGGGCCTGCTCCCAGTAGCCGGTGGCCGTCTCGCGGTCCTCGCGCGTCTCCGCGTGGTAGCGCGCCACGTCCAGCAGCGCGCGGCCCTTGGCGACCGGGTCCTCGGTCTGCTCGGCCTCCTGGATGAGCGTCTGCTCGTAGCCCGCCCAGTCCTTCTCCTGCTCCTGGATGCCCTTGAGGGCGCGGATGCTGGGCAGGTGGCCCGGGTCGATGGCGAGGGCCTGCTGGTAGGCGCTCCGCGCGCTGCCGGAGTCCATCAGCATGTCCTCGTTGATCTTCCCGAGGCGGTAGTACAGCTCCACCGCGTCCGGCGTCTGGCCGGCGAGCTCCGCCTCCTTGGCCAGCATCTCCAGCGCGAAGGGCCAGTTGCCGCTGCGCTCGTAGAGGTTGCCCAGCGCGTGCAGCGCCGGCCGGCACGCGGGGTCCGCCGCGAGCGCCGCGTGGTAGCTGTTCACCGCCTTGTCCAGCGCCTTGAGCTGCTGGTATTGGACGTTGCCGATGTCCACGTACAGCTCGGCCTGCTCCTGCGGGCTGACGGCCAGCGACAGCTGCCGCTCGTACGCGGAGATGAGGTCCTCCCAGCGGCCCTGCATGCGCCGCAGGCGGATGAGCGACTTGATGGCCTGGACGTTCTGCGGGTCGATGGAGAGCACGCCCTCCACGCAGACGTCGGCGTTGGCCGGGTTCTGGTACTTGTCCTCCCAGATGGTGGCGCTGCGGAAGAGGACGCGGACCTTCTCGCGCCAGTCCTCGCTCAGCTCCAGCATCCGCTCGTAGATGGCGAGCAGGTCCGCCGGCTGGTCCAGCCGCGTGTGCAGCCGCTCCAGGGCCTCCAGCGCCGTGCGGTTGACGGGGTCCAGCTCCAGCGCCTGCCGGTAGGCGGCCACCGCGGACTCGTCGTCGTTGAGGTCGCGCTCGTAGACGCCGGCCACCTCCACCTGGATGCGGGCCCGCTCCTCGATGGTGTCCGCGAGGTCCCTCGCGCGCAGCAGCGTGGCCGCCACGTCCGGCCAGGAGCGCTGCCGCCGGTACAGCGCGGTGAGCACGCCCAGCGTCTCCGCGTCCGGCTCCAGCTCCAGCGCGCGAAGCAGCGCGCTGGCGGCCTCCGTCGGGTCGTCCAGCTTCTCGTCCCAGATGCGGGCAATCTCGCGGAGGATGCCCTTGCGCTGCTCAATCGAGCCGGCGGCCTCCAGCTTCTGCTCGAGGGCGACGACGTAGTCCTTGTCGCGCCCGCGCCGCTGGAACATGGCGGCGAGGCCGTCCAGCGCGGTGGCGTTGGTCGGGTCGAACTCGAGAATCTTCCGGAACGAGCCCTCCGCGGCCTGCGGGTCATCCAGCCGCGTGTCGTGCACGCGGGCCAGCGTGGCGTAGAGGCGCTCGGCGAGCGAGCCGCGCGGCAGCTCGTCGGCGACCTCCTCGTAGACGGCGGCCAGCTCCTCGTGGCTGCCCGTCTCGTCCGCCAGCCGCTCCACCTCCTCGCGCAACGTGTCGTCCGACGCGTCCAGCTGCAGCGCGCGGCACAGCGCGAGGAAGGCCACGTCCTTCTGCCCCAGCCGCCCCTCCTGCACCCGGGCCAGCTCGCGCAGCGAGGCCAGCTTCTCCTCGTTCGTCACGAGGTGGGGCATGTAGCGGTCCACCACCGTGGCGTACGCGCGCCAGTCGTTGTGCGTCTTGTACAGCGCGCACGCGCGCTCGTAGGCGGTGCGGTTGGACGGGTCCAGCTCCAGCACCTTCTCCAGCGCGCCCGTGGCCAGCTCGGGCTTGCCGCCCTGCCCCACCCACAGGTCCGCCACCGCGAAGTGCGTGGCCACCGCCAGCTCGCGCTCCTCGGCCGTCAGGTGCACCTGCACCTTCAGCTCCAGCGCGCGCACGGCGTCGTTCCAGGCGCGCAGGGACTCGAAGAGCGAGTACACGCGCTCCAGGTCCGGCACCAGGTGCGGCTCCACCTCCAGCGCGCGGCGGGCGGCGTCGAGCGCCTCCTCGCGGCGGCCCATGCCGGCCAGCACTTCCGCCAGCCGCAGGCGCAGCGCCTTCACGCCCTCGCTGCTCTCCTGCAGCGGGATGAGCCGGCGCAGCACGCCCACCAGCTCCTCGCGCTGACCGGTCTCGTCGTACAGGTCGCGCAGGCTGTCCAGCACGCCGCGGTGGCGCGGGTCGCGGTCCAGCGCCGCCTTGAAGTACGGCACCGCGGCTTCCGGCTGCTTCAGCAGGCGGTACACCACGCGGCCCAGCCGCTCGTTGAGGCGCACCACCTCGCGCGGGTCCAGCGTCACCGCCAGCCGGCCCTCCAGCAACTCACGCAGGTCGCCCGGACGGTTCGCGCGCTCGTACAGCGACTCCAGCGCGGAGAAGGCCTGCTCGTTGCGCGAGTTCTTCGCCAGCAGCTCGCGGTACAGGTCGATGGAGCGGTCCAGGTCCGACAGCCCCTCGGCGGACACCTGCGCCATCTTCGCGAGCACGCGGTCGCGCTCGGCGCCGGAGACCTTGTCGGCCTGGAGCTTCAGGATGGCGTAGAGCTTCTCGGACGCGTTGGCGCTCTCGTAGATGCCCTCCAAGAGGCGCGCGGACGCCAGGTGCGCCGGCTCCAGCTTGAGGATGGCCTCGTACGCGCCGGCCGCCCGGTCCGGGCTGTCCAGCCGCTCCTGGTAGAGCTGCCCGAGGCGGAAGAGGTAGCCCACCTTCTCCGCGGACTCGGTGGCGCCGGTGACGAGCGCCTCGAGGATGCCGGCCAGCTCCGGCCAGGCCTCCAGGTGCATGTACAGCCGGTCCAGCGCGACGAGCGCCTTGTCCTGCACGTCCGGGTGCAGCGTGCGCGCGCGCTCGTAGTAGGTGACGGCGCGGTCGGAGTCGCGCAGCTTCGTCTCGAGAATCTGCCCCAGCTTGAGGCACACCTGCGCGGCGTCCGCGGCCTCGGCCACGCGCGGCAGCGCCTCCTCGTACGCCGACACCAGCTCGTCGTAGCTGTTGGCCGCGTCCGTGGCGTTCTCCAGCCGGCGGCGCACCTCGCCGTCGTTGGGGTCCTCCTTGAAGGCGCGGAAGAGGGCCAGGAAGGCCAGCTCCGCCTCGCCCTGCGCCTCGCGCAGCGTGGCCAGCTCGCCCAGGAGCGCCTTGCGCTCGAAGGCGTCGGTGGACACGCCCACGCGCGTCTCGATGACCTGCGCCAGGCGCGGCACGTCACCCGCGGCGCGCAGGGCGCGCAGCAGCGTCTCCACCGCCAGCAGGTTCTGCGGCTCGCGGGTGACGAGCGCCTCCAGCCGGCCCACCGTGCCCGCATGGTTGGGCTGCACCGCCAGCACCTCGCCGTACAGCGCGAGCGCGCCCGTCTTGTCCAGCAGGCGCGACTCGCGCACGGTGGCCAGGCGGAACTTCAGCTCCACGCCCTCCTCGGGCGGCAGCAGGGCGATGCGCTTCGACAGCACGTCGGCCAGCTCGGGCCAGCGCTCCTGCTTCTGGCAGAGCGCCTCCATGCGCTCCAGCGCCGCCACGTCGTCCGGCTTGAGCTCCAGCAGGCGCCGGAACGTCGCCAGCGCGCTCAACGAGTCCTTGAGCTGCTCTTCCTGCAGCGTGCCCATCTGGAAGAGCACCGCCGCGCGGCGCGCCGGCTCCTCCGCCACGGCGAGCTGCCGGCGCAGCACCTCCAAGAGCTCCGTGGGCTTGCCCTGCGAGGCCACCAGCCGCACCGTGCCGTCCAGCGCCTCGGTGTCGGTGGGGCGCAGCTCCAGCACGCGCTTCCACGACGCCAGCGCCTCGGCCGGCTCGCCCAGGTCCGTCTGGATGCGGGCCAGCGCGCGGTACAGCTCGGCGCGGGACGAGTCACCCGCCTTGGACGCCACCTCGGACAGCACCGCGGAGAGCTCCTCGGGCGCCTCGGCCTTGTCCACCAGCGCCACGCACATCTCCAGCGAGCGCAGGTCGTCCGGCAGCTCGCGCAGCGCGCGGGTGGCGGACACGAAGCCCATCTCCGGGTTCTCCAGCGGGCCGGAGTAGATTTCCGCGATGCGGCGCAGCAGCGCGGCGCGCTCCTGCGGCACCGCCTCCGCCGAGGCGCGCGACTCCAGCATCTCCACCTGCTTCAGGTGGTTGCCCACCGAGGCGAAGATGGGCTCCAGGGCGCTGGCGGCGGCGCCGCGCAGCGGACTGTCCGAGCGCGCCATCTCCTCCAGCGCGCCCACCGCGCCCGCGTGCCCGGCCCGGCGCGCCAGCACCGCCTGATACAGCTCCAGCGCGCCGCGCGGGTCCTCCAGGCGCGACACCTTGAGGCGGCCCAGGCGCACCCGCAGGTCGGACGCCTCCTCCTGCGCGCCGCGCGCGTCCGCGAGCTGGATTTCCCGCTCGATGTGCTGCGCCAGCTCCGGCCAGCGCTCCGTGTCCGCCAGCACGCGGCCCAGGAGCTTCAGCGCGTTGCCGTTCTCCGGACGCAGCGCGAGGATTTCACGGTACGCCTGCGCCGCCAGCGACTTGTCCGCCAGCGTCTCCTCGGCGAGGTGGGCCAGCTCGAAGAGCAGGTTCACCTGCGAGGACGCGTTGGCCTCCGCCGCCACCTGCCGGCGCATGACGAGCGCCAGCTCGCGGTTCGCGCCGGTGCGGCGGTGCACGCGGGCGATGGACTCCAGCACCGTCTTGTTCTTCGGATCCCTCCGGCTCACCTCCTCCAGCGCGCGGACCGCGAGGTCGTAGCGCTTGAGGCGGTTGTCGTAGATGCCGGCCAGACGCCGCCACAAATCACCCGCGAGCGGCTCCTGCGGGTCGCGCTCGAGCTGATCCTCGTAGGCCCCGGCCACCTCCTCGAAGGAGCCGGAGTCCGCCGCGAGCCGCTCCAGCTCGTCCCGGACGGCGGCCTCGTGGGGGAACTCGTTGAAGGCGCGCAGGCGCGCGACGAAGGCGAGCGACGTCTGCCCCAGTGCCTCGCGCAGCATGGCGATTTCCTGCAGGTGCTCCAGCCGCCGCTCCGGCGCCACGCCGGGCAGCAGCACCTCCAGCACCTCCACCAGCTTCCGCGTGTCGTTGATGCCGCGGTAGACGGGCTCCAAGAGGCGCGCCGCCTCCACGCGCGGGCCGTCGTGCGCCATCAGCCGCTCCAGGCCGGCCACCACCTGGCCGTCCCCGGGCGCCAGCTCCAGCAGCCGGCGGTACACCGGCAGCGACTCGGCGGGGCCCACTTCCTTCTCGAGCAGCTGCGCGCGCTTCAGCAGCCAGCCGCGGCGCGCGTTGTCGTCCGCCGCGCCGTCCGCGAGCTGGTCCAGCACGTCCGCCTGCTCCACGAAGCGCCGCGCCTTGGCGTACAGCTTCTCCAGCGCGAGCAGCCCCTCGGGCACCTTCCGCAGCGCCAGCGCCGAGCGGTACGTCTCGATGGCCTTCGCGTCCTCGCCCGCGTTGGCGTACGCCTCGCCCGCCTTGAGCAGCAGGCCCACGCGCTCCACGGGGTCCGTGGAGAGCTGCGCCTGGCGCGTGTACACCTCGGACAGGCTCTTGGCGTTCTGCCCCTTCTCGTACAGACGCGAGAGGGCCTCCAGCGCCTGCCGGTCCTGCGGCGCGTCCGCCAGCAGGTTCTTCCAGAGGCGCGCGGCCTCCTCCGGCTGGTCCAGCGACTCGCGCAGCTCCGCGGCGCGCCGCAGCAGCTCCAGCGCCGCCGGGTCGCCGGACGTCAGCTCCAGCGCCGCCGTCTCGTAGATCTCCGCCAGCACCTCGTACGAGCCCGTCTCGCGCGCCAGCCGCTCCAGCTCCGGCCGCACACCGTCCCGGTCCAGGTTCTGGGCGAAGGACTTCACCGCCGACATGAAGGCGAGCGGCGCCTGGTTCATCTCGCGCTCGTAGATGCGGCGCACCTCGCCCGCGAGGAGGATCTTCTCCACGGTGAGGGCGGACTCCATCCGCGCCTCGCGCAGCGCCACGCGGCGGGCATGGTCACCCACCTGCGCCAGCACCGGGTCCAGCACGTCCAGCGCCGCGCCGCTCGTGGGCACGGCGGCCTTCACCCACTCCTCCAGCGCCGCGCGGGCGCCGGGGTGGCCGGGGTCCTCGGAGAGGATCTTCTTGTAGAGGCCGAGCGCCGCGTTCGCGTCGTCCAGCTCCGTGCGCTTGAGCTCCGCCAGGCGGAAGGACACCTCGCGCCCCTGCGGGCTCTGCCCCTCCTGGTTGCGGCGCAGGCCCAGCGCCCAGGCCAGGTCCTCGTTGCGGCCCAGCTCCGTGTAGAGGCGGTCCAGCGCGGCGGCGGCCTCGCGGTTGGCGGGGTCGCGCTCGGCGATGGCGCGCCACGCGGCGGCGGCGCTCTCGCGGTCGGTGAGGCGCGTCTCGTGCAGCAGCGCGGCCTCGCGCAGGAAGACGAGCTGCTCGGCCGGCTCCGGCGTCACGGCGGCCAGCTTCTCCAGCACCTCGGCCAGCGCCGCCCACTCCTCGCCCGCGCGGTGCAGACGCTGCAGGGCGCGCAGGCTGTCCAGGTTGCCCGGCTCCAGGGCCAGCAGGTCGCGCAGGGCCTTCACCGCGCCGGCCTTGTCGTCCAGCTTCTTCTCCTGCACCTCGGCCAGCTCGCGCAGCAGCGCCAGCCGCGCCGGGCCCACGTCGCCCTCCTCCGCCAGCTCGGCGAGGATTTCCGCGTAGCTGTCCAGCGCGTCCGCGTCCTCCGCCGCCTGCCGCGCCGTGGAGCGCAGGCCCGCGTCACCGGGGGCGAGCCGCAGCGCGCGCGCCAGGGACGCGAAGGCCAGCTCCGGCTGCCGCAGGTGCGCCAGGTGCACCTGGGCCGCATGCCGCAGCGCCTGCACCCGGGCCGCGTCGTCCTTCGCCACCTCGGCCAGCACGTCCAGCGTGGCCACCAGCTTGCGGTGCTCCTTGGTGCGCTCGAAGGCGGGCACCAGCACGCGCGCCGCCGCCTCGCGCGCCGGACCGGAGGCGAGCATGGCCTCCAGCGCGGCCAGCGCGTCCGGGTCCGTGGGGCGCTGGGTGAGGATGTCCGCGTAGCTGCTCACCGCCTCCACGCCGCCGTCCTGCGAGCCCTGCAGCAGCTGCGCGCGGCGCAGCTTCAGGCGCGCCAGCTTGTCCGTCTCCCCGGCCGACTCGGCCAGGGCAATCATCCGCGCCAGCGTGTCGCCCAGCTCGCGCGTGCGGCCGGCCTTCTCGTACAGCTCCGCCAGGCGCGGCAGGTGCCGGCCCTCCTCGGCGCCGTGCGACAGCGCGGACTGCAGCGCCTCGGCGGCCTTGTCCGGGCGGCCCAGCTGCGTGTCGAGGTCCACGAGCTGCAGCAGCAGCTCCAGCTTCTCCTGCCCGCGCGAGCCCTGGATGCGCTTGCGCAAGAGGCCCTCCGCGTCCGCCGCGCGGCCCGCGCGCCCGTACAGCTTCACGAGCCGCTGCAGCACCGCGCTGGACTCCGGCGCGCGGCCCACCGCCGCCTCCAGCGAGGCGATGGCCTCCGCCGCCAGCCCGCCCTCCTCCGCCAGCCCCGCCGCCTCGGTGAGCAGCGACACCGCCAGCGCCGGGTCTTCCAGCTCGGACGCGAGCGTGCGCAGCACGCGGCCCAGCTCGGCGTGCGCGGACAAGTCGCGCGCCAGGCGCAGGGCCTCGGCGCGGCTGGCCTCGTCCTTCGGGTCCTCGCGCAGCGCGCGCATCCGCACGTCGAAGGCGGCGCGGCTGTCGGCGAGCTGCTTCTCGTGGATGCTGGCCAGCAGCGCGAAGAGGCGCTTGCGCGCGGCCGCGTCCGTCGTGGCGTCGAGCTGCTGCTGGAGCGCCGCCACCTGGCGCTGGTGGTCACCCGTGCGGCCGTAGTGCGTGGCCAGCGCCTCGGCGATCTCCACCGTGCGCACGCCCGCCGTCGCCAGCCGCTCCAGGCCGCCCACCACCACGCCGGTGGAGACGCCCTCGGACAGCAGGCCGAGGAACAGGTCCGCCGCGTCCTCCTGGCGGCCCAGGCGCTCCGCGTACAGCTTGGCCTGACGCCCCGTCCACTCGTTGCGCTCGAGCTGCGTCTCCGCGAGCCCCGCCAGCCGGCCGGCCAGCGCCGCCGCCTCGTCGAACTTCGACAGCGCCACGCACAGCGCCTGCAGCCGCTGCACCGCCACCGGGTCCTCCGGCGCGAGCAGCACCCACTGGCGCATCAGCGACTCCAGCTCCTCGGGAGACGCGCCCGCCGCCTCGCGCCGGGCCAGCTCCGCCTCGACCTTGGTCTTCGGGTCGTCCGCGAGCGCCGCCGCGGCCTGGAGCGACTTCACCGCCTCCGTCGCCGCCGCGTCACCCGGCACGCGCGCCAGCACCTCGCGCCACGCCGCCTCGGCGCGCGCGGGGTCCGCCAGGGGGCCCTGGAGCAGCTGCGCGAGCTGCCGCCACAGCGTCGCCGCCACTTCCGCCACCGGAGCCGCCTGCGCCGCGCGCTGCAGCGCCAGGGCCAGCGCGGGCTGCGCCTGGGCCTTCTCCGCGTGCTCCACCACCGTGCCGAGCAACAGCGGCCGGCCCGGGTCCAGCTCCAGCGCCCGCGCCAGCACCTCGAAGGCGCCGCGCGCGTCGTCCTTCTCCTCGAACATCAGCGCGAGCGCCTCGCAGAAGGCCACCCGCTCCGCGCGCGGCCGCGGGGCCAGCAGCGCCAGGTCCAGCAGCGGCACCACCGCCTCGAGCTCATCGTCCTCCGCCAGGAGCCGCGCCAGCTGGAACGCCGCCATCGCCTGGGTGGAGTCCAGCTTCAGCGCCGCCTCCAGGTGCGCGCGCGCCGCCGCCGCGTCCTTGAGCTGCGTCAGGCACAGCTCCGCCAGGCGCAGCCGCATGGCGGCCTGCCCCGCCTTGTCCTTCATCGTGCCGAGGTAGCGCTCCAGCACCGCCACCGCGTCCGCGGCGCGGCCCTTCTCCAGCAGCAGCTCCGCGGTGAGGCTCGCCGCGTCCGCGCGCGAGGCGTCCGCCGCCACGGCCTTCTCGAAGGCGGCCAGCGCCCCGTCGCCGTCGTTCAGCTTGCCCAGCCGCAGCGTGCCCACGCGCAGCCACAGGTCCACCTGCGCGGCGCGGTCCTTCACCTCGCCCGCCATGGCCTCAATCTGCGCGATGGCCGGGGCGAAGTCGCCGCCGGCGCGCTCGGCCAGCTTCTCGATGAGCGCCAGGCCCTCGGGCATGCCCGGCCACAGGAGGAAGCAGCGGTCCAGCGCCTCCTTCACCTTGCCGGTGGCACCCGGGTCGTACCAGGCGAACAGCTTCGCCACGAGCAGCGACAGCCGGGCCGCGCTCTTCCGGTCGCGCTCCTCCAGCGACATGCTGCGCAGCATCCGCACGCGGTCGCGCCACGTCTGCTCGAAGCGCTGCAGCGCCCGCGTGGCCTTCTCGACGCGCGCGTTCTGCGGCTCGATGGCGCGCGCCACCTCCAACACCTTCTGCGCCAGGGCGTGCTCGGTGGGGTCATCCACCAGCCGCTCGGCGAGCGCCGAGTACTCCTCGGCCATGCCCGCGTCGCCCAGCGCCTCGCGCTCGCGCTCCAGCGCCTCGAAGGCCGGCTGGAAGAGCTGCTCGGACAGCAGGATCTGCCGCACGCGCCGGAAGAGGGCCCGGTCCGGCTTCGCCCGCGCCGCGCGCTGCAGGCACAGCACGGCCCGGTCGCGGCGGAAGAGCTTCTGCTCGTAGAGGTCCGCCGCCTTGAGGTAGTGGCCCGCGCCCTCCTCGCCCTGCGTGGACGCGCCCAGCCGCTCCAGCACGTCGGCCAGGGCGGCCGCGTCCTGCCGCGACTCGTGCAGCCGCTTCAGGCCGCGCAGCGCCGGCAGCGGGTCCTTGCCCACCAGCAGCGCGCGCTTGAGCAGCTCCTCGGCGCGAGGCGCGTTGCGCTGGCGGTCATGCGCCAGCTCCGCGGCACGGCACAGTACGCGCACCGCCTCGTCGGCGGGCACGTCGCGGGCGCGCCCCTCGTAGAGGCGGATCAGCTCCTCCACTCGGCCGGCCTTTTCGAGGGCGGCTTCGGCTTCGACGAAGGTCCGGTCATCGGACACGCGCAGCGTGGGACGCGGGGGCGTGGGCTGTTGCATGGGGAGTGGCGGGCCTTGAAATGGGAATAGAACGCAGCAGGGGCGCCAGCGGCCGGAACTCTACCGGTCGCCAGCGCCCCCGAGCAATCATGCAAAACCCGCCAAACGGCGGGATTTATTGGCTTTCTTGCTACCCAGCCGAGGGAGCGTCGGGGGGCGTCTCGCCGCCCTCGCTCCCCTCGCCGCCCTCTCCACCCTCGGCCGCGTCGGCGGCGGGAGGCGGAGTGGCGGGGGCCTCGGGCAGGGTCTTCGCCCGCTCCAGACCGGCGTTGTCGCCGAGCTGGGTGTACAGGGCGATGGCCTTGTCGCGCTGCTGCAGCTCTTCGGCGAGCTGGGCGGCGCGCGCCACGTTGCCGAGCTTCTCGTGCAGCGGGAGCGCCTTGTCCTTGCGGCCAGCGCCCTCCCAGGCCTCGGCGGCGGCGGCGGTCTCACCGAGCAGCTCCAGCCACCGGGCACGGCCCGCCGGCTTCTGCTCCGCCTCGGCGCGGGCCAGCTCGCGCTGGGCCAGCTCCTTCGCCTCGTCGTCCAGCTTCAGCCGCTGCATGAAGTGGAAGGCCTTGGGCGGCGGCAGGGGGCTGAGCACCTCCACCGCCTCGCGGCGCTGGCCCACCGCCACCAGCAGGGTGGCGGCGCCCAACCGGTCGCCGCGCTCCACCAGGCTCTTCACCTCCAGCCCGCGGATGCGGTTGGCGCTGGCCATGTCCCGGGCGCGCTCGTACGACTTGCGCGCCAGGGTGAGCTTGTTGGCGCGCTCGTAGGCGAGCGCCGCCTGGTCGAACTGGCGGGCGCGCTCGTACAGCCGGGCCACGTTCTCGAAGTCGCCCTTGCCCACGTAGTGCTCCATGAGGAGCTCATAGGCGCCGGCCTTCTCCAGCGTGGGAGCAAGCTGGTCCGGGGGCAACGTGCCCACCAGCCGGCGCGCCGCGTCATTGTTGCCGGCGGCCAGGGCGTTGCGCAGGGCGCTCTTGAGGTCCCCGCCCGCCTCGAACAGGCGCGTGGCCTCCGCGAAGTTGTTGTTGCGCTCGTACAGCCGGGCCGCGTCACGCGTGCGGCCCATGCCCTCGAGCTGCTTCGCCTGCTCCTCCCACGTGCCCGTCAGCTCGGGCAGCGGGCGCTCGCCCCGTTCGGGACGAGGACCGCGCTCGGCGCGCTCCGGACGCGGGCCCCGCTCGGGACGCTCCCCACGCTCGCGGCGCTCCCCGCGCTCGGGACGGGGGCCCCGCTCTCCGCGCTCACGGCGCTCGCCCCGCTCGGGACGCTCACCGCGCTCACGGCGGGCCTCGACTGGAGGAGCGGCGGGCTCCTCGGTCTCCGGGCCCGGCTGGCGGCCGCTCGCGGTGAACGCCGACTCGGCGCGCTCGCGGTCACCCGCCGCGCGCCAGGCCTGGCCCACGAGGAACATCACGTCCGTCCAGGCGTCGAACTTCTCCTTCGCCGGATCCGCGGCGGGAGCCGCGGGCGCGGCGGCCTCGGCCGGGGCAGCACCCTCGGCTGGAGCCGCCCCCTCGGCCGGCGCCCCCTCGGCGGGAGCGGCGGCCTCGGCCGGAGCAGCCTCCGCCGGAGCGGCGCCTTCCGCCGGAGCGGCCGGAGCCTCGGGCGCCGGCGGCTTGGGCTGGCGCTGCACGCGCAGCAGCGTGGTGATGAGGCGGCCACGCGTGTTGAGGTCCAGGTCCTCCAGGGACTTCAGGCGCATGGGCCGCAGCGAGCGGACGATGGCCTGCAGGGGGGCCTTTTCGGCCACGAAGTCCGTCTTGGAGAGGGCCTTCTCCAGCGTGCTCAACTCGGCGATGACGCGCTGACCGGGGCCGACGGGCCCTTCGTCACGGTCTCTCCGACCGCGGCCTTCGCCGCGGCCACGGCCGCCGTCTCTTCCACCCGGCCCACCCC
>NZ_JABBJJ010000470.1 GCF_012933655.1 Pyxidicoccus fallax
GGGCTTCATGAGGTGGGATGAGATGGGCGAGTCGCCCCGCGAGGACAGGCTCGGCAGAGGGGACGGCGCGTCGGGCCGGGCCTCGGGGCGGGCGACCGTCCTGGCGGTGCTGGCGGAGAAGCCGGCCGTGGCGCGCGACATCGCCCGGGTGCTCGGCGCCAACGAGCGCGGGGACGGCTTCCTGCGCGGCAATGGCTACGTGGTGACGTGGGCCATCGGCCACCTGGTGGGCCTGGCGCAGCCGCACGAGATTCGCCCGGACTGGAAGAAGTGGAGCCGCGCCCTGCTGCCCATGCTGCCGGGCGCCTGGCCGCTCGTGGTCTCCAAGGAGACGCACTCCCAGTTCGAGGTGGTGAAGCGGGTGCTCAACGCGCCGGAGGTGTCCACGGTGGTGTGCGCCACGGACGCGGGCCGCGAGGGCGAGCTCATCTTCCGCTACATCTACGAGGCGGCCGGGTGCCGCAAGCCGGTGCGCCGGCTGTGGGTGTCCTCGCTGACGGAGCGGGCCATCCGCGACGGTTTCCAGAAGCTGGCGGACGGGCGCGACTACGAGCCGCTGGCCGCCGCCGCCATGGGGCGCAGCCGAGCGGACTGGCTGGTGGGGATGAACCTGTCGCGCCTGTACACGCTGGCGCACGGGGGCCACGGCGAGATGCTGAGCGTGGGCCGGGTGCAGACGCCCACGCTGGCCATGGTGGTGGAGCGCGAGCTGGCCATCCGCGACTTCGTCCCCAGGGACTATCTGGAGGTGGTGGCCACCTTCGCGCCGCGCTCCAAGGCGGTGCCCGCGGGCGCGCGCTACAAGGGCACGTGGTTCCGCTCGGGGCCGGACGGCAAGCCGGTGGTGAAGCCCGGGGACAGCCCGCGCGAGGCCCGGCGGCTGGAAGCCGATGGCGTGGAGGCCCAGGCCATCATCGACCGCGTGCGCCGGGGGAGCGCGGCCATCGAATCGCTGGAGGCGGAGGAGAAGAAGATGCCGCCTCCGCTCCTCTACGATTTGACGGAGCTGCAGCGGCACGCCAACCGGCTGTATGGCTTCAGCGCGCAGCGCACGCTGGAGGTGGCGCAGGCGCTCTACGAGAAGCACAAGCTCTTGAGCTACCCGCGCACCGCGAGCCGGCACCTGTCGCGCACGGTGGCGGACACGCTGCCGGAGGTGGTGAACGCCATCCGCTCGCCCTTCGAGGAGGACCTCGCGCCGGGCACGGGCTCGCGGCCGCTGGGCAAGCGGTACGTGGACGACGGGAAGGTGACGGACCACCACGCCATCATCCCCACGCCCACGTCGCCGGACGGGGTGCGGCTGTCGCCGGACGAGCAGCGCGTCTACGACCTGGTGTGCCGGCGGCTGCTCCAGGCGTGGCACGAGGACCACGTCTGGCGCGTCACCACGGTGATTACGGCGGTGACGTCCGGTGGTGCGGCGGCGCCGGTGGTGGACCGCTTCCAGAGCACCGGTACGCAGGTGGAACGGGTGGGCTGGAAGGTGCTGGACATCGGCGGCGGGCAGAAGGCGCCGAGGCCGAAGGCGGAAGGGAAGAAGGGCGAGGACGAGGAGCGCGAGCCGGAGGACGAGCCGCAGTCGCTGCCCACGGGGCTGGAGCGCGGTCAGCCGCAGTCGGTGGAGGACGCGGAGGCGGTGAAGAAGCGCACGCGCCCGCCGCCGCGCTTCACGGACGCGTCGCTGCTGACCGCCATGGAGACGGCGGGCAAGGCGCTCGACGAGAAGGAGCTGGCGGACGCGATGCGCGAGACGGGCCTGGGCACGCCCGCCACGCGCGCGGCCATCATCGAGGTGCTGCTGGACCGCGAGTACCTGCGGCGCCGGGGCAAGGTGATGGAGGCCACGGAGAAGGGCATCCACCTCATCCAGGTGGTGCACCCGCAGGTGAAGTCCCCGGCGATGACGGGGCAGTGGGAGGCGTGGCTCCAGCGGATTGAACGCGGCGAGGGCCAGCTCGACGAGTTCCTCGACGGCATCGAGAAGTACGTCATCGAGGTGGTGGGGCAGGGACCGACCGGGCCCGTCCCCGCGCCACCGCGTGCCCTCCCGGCGGCAGGGCCGGGGGAGGGGACGCAGGCGCCCGCGTATGCGGCACGCGGCGCGTCTCACGACGCGTCTCGCGCGCCCGCGTATGGCGCGCAGGATGCAGCGACACCTCATGCGCCCCAAGGTGCACAGGCCTTCCGTGAGGGCGCATCGTCGCGCGCGTCCGCGTACGGCGCCCAGGTGTCGCATGACGGCTCGTCGCCTCGTGCGTCTGAGTACGGCGCCCATGCGTCGCATGACGGCTCGTCGCCTCGTGCGTCCGGGTACGGTGCGCAGGCGTCTCATGAGGGCCCGGGGGCTCGCGCGTCCGCGTATGGCGCACAGGCGTCCTTCCCGGAGTCCCGGGCGTCAGGCGCGCAGCGCTCGCCCTACGCCGCACCCTCCCTTCGTGCTCCCGCGCATGACGGTGGCAGCGGCGGGTCGCGCCACTCCGCCTCCAACGCGTTCTCCGACTCGGTGGTGATGTCACCGGGCCGCGCGGGAGGCCCCAGGCCCGCCAGCACCGAGCCGCTTCCCTACGGTCGGACCCACGCGGACGCGTTCAACGGGGGCGCCTCGCGGAACCCCGAATCGCGGGGCTCGTCGTGGAACGCGGGCGGATTGAGCACCGCGCCCTCTCGTGGCGCGGGGAAGAGCGCCGCGCCCTCCGCCAACCAGCGGCCGGAGCGGGTGCCTCGCGCGCCCACGCCGCCGGACCAGCTCCGGGGGCTCCTGAAGGAGGCCTTCGGCTTCTCCGACTTCCGTCCCTACCAGGAGGCCGTCTGCCGCGCCGCCACGGCGGGCGAGGACCTGCTGCTCGTCATGCCTACCGGCGCGGGCAAGTCGCTCTGCTACCAGTTGCCGGGCCTGGCGCGCGCGGGCACCACGCTCGTGGTCAGCCCACTCATCGCGCTCATGGAGGACCAGGTCCTGCGCCTTCAGTCGCTCGGCTTCGCGGCGGACCGCATCCACTCCGGAAGAGACAGGGCCACGTCGCGGCAGGTCTGCGTGGACTACCTCGAGGGCCGGCTCGACTTCCTCTTCATCGCCCCCGAGCGCCTGGGCGTGCCCGGCTTCGTGGAGTTCCTCGCGCGCCGCACCCCCGCGCTCATCGCCATCGACGAGGCGCACTGCATCTCCCAGTGGGGCCACGACTTCCGCCCGGACTACCGGCTGCTCGGCGCGCGGCTGCCGCTGTTGCGCCC
The DNA here is from genome assembly GCF_012933655.1 of Pyxidicoccus fallax. Taxonomy (GTDB): domain Bacteria; phylum Myxococcota; class Myxococcia; order Myxococcales; family Myxococcaceae; genus Myxococcus; species Myxococcus fallax. The sequence goes on from NZ_JABBJJ010000470.1 coordinate 3,235, forward strand.
CACGCCCGTGGTGGCCCTCACCGCCACCGCCACGCCGGACGTGCAGCGCGACATCGTCCAGCAGCTCGGGCTGCAAGGGGCCGGCGGCAAGGCACGCACCTTCATCCACGGCTTCCGCCGCACCAACATCGCCATCGAGGTGCGCGAGCTGAACCCTGGCGCGCGCGGCGACGCCATCCACTCGCTCCTCCAGGACGAGGAGAACCGGCCCGCCATCGTCTACGCGGCCACGCGCAAGCACGCCGAGCAGCTCGCGGACATGCTCGCGGGGGACTTCCCCTGCGCCGCGTACCACGCGGGCCTCCAGCCCGCCGAGCGCGACAAGGTGCAGGCCGAGTTCCTCAAGGGCGCGCTGGAGGTCATCGTCGCCACCACCGCGTTCGGCATGGGCATCGACAAGCCGGACGTGCGCACCGTCATCCACGCCGCGCTGCCCGCGAGCCTGGAGGGCTACTACCAGGAGCTGGGCCGCGCGGGCCGCGACGGCAAGCCCTCGCGCGCGGTGCTGCTGCACTCGTACATCGACCGGCGCACCCACGAGTTCTTCCACCGCCGCGACTACCCCGAGCCCCACGTCCTGGAGCGCATCTTCCAGTCCACGGGGACGCAGCTGGAGCCGAAGGTGGTGCTCCAGGGCCGCGTGCGCGGGGACCCCGAGGTCTTCGACAAGGCGCTGGAGCAGCTCTGGATTCACGGCGGCGTGGTGATGACGCCCGAGGAGACGGTGGCGCGCGGGCGGCCGGGGTGGATGGCCTCGTATGCCTCGCAGCGCGAGCGCAAGCTCCTGCACCTGGAGCAGATGGGGCGCTACGCGGAGGCGCACGGCTGCCGCATGAAGCAGCTGGTGTCCCACTTCGGCGACACCCAGGACTCCGGCGAGCCGTGCGGCCTGTGTGACGTCTGCGACCCCGAGTCCTGCGCCACGCTGCGCTTCGCCGAGCCCACCTCCGCGGAGCGGCACTGGCTGGAGCGCATCCTGGAGTCGCTGCGCGAGCGCGACGGGCAGGCCATGGGCCGGCTCCACCGCGAGCTGTTCGGCGAGTCGCTGCCGCGCCGTGACTTCGAGCGGCTCGCGGGTGGCCTCGTCCGCGCGGGGCTGGCGAGGCTGGACGAGGACTCGTTCGACAAGGACGGCCAGGTCATCACCTTCCAGCGCATCTCGCTGACGCCGGAGGGCCAGCGCACGCGCGAGGTGGACCCGAAGCACGTGCTCCTCCCGCTGCCGCTGGAGAAGGCCCCCAAGCGCAAGCGCGGCAAGGGCGCGGCGGCGGGCGGGACGTCCAAGCGATCCTCTCGCAAGCGCTCCTCCCGCGCGGACAAGGACGCGGGCGCGTCGCCCTGGCGCGCCGGGGCCTCGGAGTCCTCGGGCGGCCGGTCCTCCTGGAATGCGTCCCGCGAGGCGGGCGCGTCCCGGAGTGGGCGCGCGGACGTGGTCTACGACGACGAGGCCCCCACCTCGCGGCGGGGACGGCGCCAGGTGCTGAGCGACGCGGATGGGGCGGAGGCGTCACCCGCGCTGGTGGAGGCCCTCAAGGCGTGGCGGCTCGCGGAGGCCCGCAAGCGCAAGGTGCCCGCGTTCCGCATCCTCACGGACCGGGTGCTGGGCGCCATCGCCATGGCCCGGCCGGAGAACGGCGCCGAGCTGATGGCCATCCACGGCGTCGGCCCCGCCCTCACCGAGCGCTACGGCACGGAGATCCTCTCGCTCGTCTCGCGCCGGGGCTGAAAGCCGCTCCGGTTCCACGCGTCGGAGTGGGAAGCGCCGTTCCCATGGCTCCAGGGCTGAAGCCTCGCCGGAGGAGGGAAGCGCCGTTCCCATGGCTCCGGGTTGAGCGCCCCTCTCGCGGTGTCCCCGGCGCCCCACGCCTGGATGTGGGAAGCGCCATTCCCACGTCCGGTGCTCGCGTGCCCCTTGTGGACCGTACCCGGCAGCCCCGGGGAAGGGCGCTTCATGTCCGCAAGCGTGAAGGGCGGCCGGCCGAGCGGGAAATCCCTTTCGCTGCTCGGACAGGCACTGTCCCCCCGTGGGTGTCCTCTCCACCTTTCGGCCCATCCAGCGCAAGAGGAAGCGGGCGCGGGCGAGGGGGAAGCGCGAGATGGAACTCGGTTTCGAAACCATTGGGAATGCCACGGTCATCTGCCACGACAACGGTCCTGTTCTTGTGACGGATCCGTGGATGGATGGCGCGGCGTACTTCGGTAGCTGGACGCTGTCGCACGAGGTGCCCGAGGCACAGCGCGACGCCATCCAACGGTGTCAGTACGTGTGGCTGTCTCACGGCCACCCGGACCACCTGAGCATGGAGTCGCTGGAGAAGCTGCGCGACCGCACCCTCCTGGTGCCCAACCACTTCGGCAACCGCATCCGCGATGACCTGCGCGGGCAGGGCTTCAACGTCCACGTGCTGATGGACCGCACCTGGACGCAACTGTCGCCGCGCATTCGCGTCATGTGCCTGCCGGACATGAACCAGGACGCGGTGCTGCTGGTGGACGTGGGCGGGCGGCTCGTCATCAACCTCAACGACGCGGGCGACCGCGGCTGGGGCCGCTACGTGCGCAACATCGTCAGCACGTACAAGGAATCGTACCTGCTGGCGCTGTCCGGCTACGGCGACGCGGACATGATCAACTACTTCACCGAGGACGGGCAGCGCATCCTCCCGTACGCCGCGCAGAAGAACCCGGTGGGCCGCACCATCGCCCGCCAGGCGGAGTTCTACGGCGCCCGCTACTTCGTGCCTTCCAGCTCCATGCACAAGTACCAGCGCGCCGACAGCGTCTGGGCTTCCGAGTACACCACCACCCTGGCCGACTACGGCCGCGGCTTCGAGTCCCGCACGTGTGAGCTGCTGCCCGCCTTCATCCAGCGCGACTTCACGAAGGACAGCACCACGCTCATCAACCCGAAGGAGCGCGTCCTCGTCCCGGTGGACCCGAAGGAGTTCGGCGACGACTGGAGCGAGCGGCTCGAGGCCGACGAGGCGAAGGCCCTGCGCGAGTACTTCAAGGCGATTGAGCACCTGGGCACCGCCATGGACTTCCTCCGCTTCCGCGTGGGCGGCGAGGACCACGTCATCGAGTTCCACAATCGCCGCTTCCGCCGGGGCGTCACCTTCGAGGTGCCGCGCAACTCGCTGATGACGGCCGTGCGCTACCAGGTCTTCGACGACCTGCTCATTGGCAACTTCATGAAGACGACGCTGCACGGCGACTTCGGCGAGGGCAGGCTGTACCCGGACTTCAGCCCCTACGTCGCCAAGTACGCGGACAACGGCAAGGCCCGCACGCGCAACGAGCTGAAGACGTACTTCGCCGACTACCGCAACCGCGACCCGGTGGGCTTCCTGCGCGCCAAGGTGGAGGCGCACTGCGTGCGGCCCCTCCAGACGCAGTCGGCGGAGCTGTTGCGCACGCTGCTACCGGCGGACTCGGCCGCCTTCCGCGCCGCGAAGAACACCTTCTGGAAGGTGCGCCGCGCCCTGCTGTAGCGCGCCGCTAGAGGTACGGTGACAGCAGCCGGGCCAGCCCGTCCCTCAGGCGGATGGGCAGCGGCCGCGCGTCCGCCTCCTCCAGCGTGAGGGGGCGCGCGTGCGTCAGGCGCTCGTCAATCACCGCCTCCAGGCGCCGGGCCAGCTCCGTGTCGTAGCACTCCACGTTGAACTCGAAGTTGAGCCGCAGCGAGCGTGGGTCCCAGTTGGCCGAGCCGATGAAGGACCACGCCCCGTCCACCACCATGAGCTTGGTGTGGTCGAACGGCGGGGCCGTGAGGAAGACGCGGCAGCCGGGGCGCAGCACCTGCCACAGCTGCGCGCTGCTGGCCCACTGCACCACCGGCAGGTTGCCCTTCTCCGGCAGGAGCACCTCCACCCGCACCCCGCGCAGCGCCGCCACGGCGAGCGCGTTGATGAGCCCCGCGTCCGGCAGGAAGTACGGCGTGACGATGCGCACCGACGTGCGCGCCGTGGCCAGCGCGCCCATCAGCACCGTGCGCAGCGGGTCGAAGTCCTCGTCCGGGCCCTCGGCGATGCCCCGCGCCAGCGTCGGGCCCACGGGGGACAGCTCCGGGAACCACGCCTCGCCCGACAGCCGCTCGTGCGCGGTGAAGGCCCAGTCCTCGGCGAAGGTCTCCTGGAGCTGCCCCACCACCGGGCCCTCCACCCGGAAGTGCACGTCCCTGGCGGCGTGCTCGCCGGGCGCGAAGTGCTGGCGGATGTTCATGCCCCCCGTGAAGCCCACCCGCCCGTCCACCACCATGATTTTGCGGTGGTTGCGCAGGTTGGCGAACGGCAGCCGGTACGGCATCAGCGAGGGCAGGAAGCGCGCGCACCGCACGCCCGCGCGCCGCAGCCGCCCCAATATCGGCGGCCACGTGTAGCGCGAGCCCACCGCGTCCACCAGCACCCGCACCTCCACGCCGCGCTTCACCGCCGCGCCCAGGGCCTCCACGAAGCGCCGGCCCATCGCGTCGTTGTCGAAGATGTAGGTGCACAGGGACAGCGAGACGCGCGCGCCTTCAATCGCCTCCAGCATGGCGGGGTACGCGTTCGTCCGGGACTCCAGCACCGTGACGTGGTTGCCGGGCAGGAGCGGCCGGTGCACCACCGCGTTCCCCAGCCGCACCAGCGGCGCCAGGTGCGCGGCCACCGGCCATGCGCCGCCCACCGCGTCCGCGTCCGCCGGCGCCACCCCCACGGACGGCGGGAAGCGGCCATGCTCCTGCCGCAGCGTCAGCGAGCGCGCCCGGCGGCGGATGCGGTTGATGCCCAGGAGCAGGTACAGCACCGCGCCCAGCACCGGCACCAGCCACGCCACCCC
>NZ_JABBJJ010000471.1 GCF_012933655.1 Pyxidicoccus fallax
CGTTGGTGGTGGGGGTGGGGTGCGAGCGGCCGTCGTCCCAGAAGGCGAAGAGCGCCTTCGTGGTTCGCCCGGAGAAGATTGAGTTCGGCCCCGCCGCGCTGGGCCGCACCAAGTCCTTCAAGCTGAAGCTCGCCAACGGCGGGCGCGCGTCGTACCGCGTGGAGGGCGCCGTCTCCAGCGTGCCCAACGTGGAGATTCCGCCCTTCGAGCCCTTCACCCTATCGGCCGGCGCCGAGCGGGAGATTGAAGTCCACTTCACGCCGCAGGTGGAGGGCGTGGTGCAGGGCTCGGTGGAAATCCTCTCCGACTCCGAGGACTCGGGCGAGGTGCCGGTGAATGGCCGCGGCGTGAAGGCCTTCGTCGAGGTGCCGGAGACGGCGCTCGACTTCGGCAACGTGGCCATGGGCATGGTGGAGATGCGCGAGGTGACGGTGCGCAACCCGTCGGACGTGGACAGCCCGCTGGCGCTGACCGTCCACGGCACGGACGCGGACCAGTTCACCGCGGGCCAGGGCCAGTCCACCACGCTGGCGCCGGGCGAGGAGCGCGTGGTGCCGGTGGCCTACGCGCCCCGGCGGCTGGGCTCGGCGGAGGCCGCGCTGCACGTGGTGGTGTGCGACGGCTGCGAGCCGGCGGTGATTCCGCTGCGCGGCATGGGCGTGGCGTCGAAGCTGGAAATCACGCCGCTGCGCGTGGACTTCGGGCGCGTGGCGCTGGGGGCCACCGCGGAGCAGTCCATCACCGTGCGCAACCAGGGCACGGAGCCCTTGAGCTACTCGGGGGTGCAGCTCTTGGACAACCCGGGCGGCGTCTTCAAGGTGGTGAACGCGCCGGTGGCGGCGAGCGGGGTGCTGGCGGCGGGCGCGGCGGTGGAGCTGCGCGTGGCCTTCACGCCGGTGGCCCTGGGCCGCGTGCGCGAGGGCCGGGTGGAGATTGGCGTGCGCGAGCAGGGCACCACGGCGCCCGGCCCCAAGGTGTCGCTGGCGGGCGAGGGCGGTGCCTCGTGCATCACCGTGCTGCCCCGGAAGCTGGACTACGGCGTGGTGGCGGAGGGGATGACGGCCACGCGCCAGGTGCAGGTCCTCAACCGCTGCCGCGAGGACGTGCTGGTGAACAACCTGCAGCTGGACACGAAGACGGGCGGCTTCTTCACGCTGACGCAGGCGCCCGCGAGCATCCCCGTGCCGGCCGGCGGGACGGCCCGGGTGGGCGTCACCTTCAGCCCGCGCGCCGGGCTGACGGCGCCGAGCACCGCGCAGCTGGCGGTGACGGTGCGCACGGCGGCCATGACCTCCACGGAGTCGGTGGCGCTGACGGGCGAGGGCCGCGTCTTCAAGCCCTGCGCGTATGAGCTGCCCAGCAACCTGAGGTTCGGCAAGGTGCCGGTGGGCGCCGAGGTGGGCCTGGGCATCTCCATCCGCAACACGGGCGGCGAGGCCTGCTACCTGGCGTCCATGCAGCTGGTGCCGGGCTCGGACGCGTCCTTCTCCGCGGCGCCGTTGGAGAACACCGTGCTGGAGCCGGGGAAGAAGGCGACGCTGGTGGTGCGCTTCAAGCCGGACGGGGAGGGGCCCTTCTCGGGGCTCGCCGAGGCGTGGGTGAACCACCCGACGGCCGGCCACCCGCTGGTGAATGTGTCGGGCGAGGGCGTGAAGGGCTGCTTCGCGGTGCAGCCCACCACGGTGGACTTCGGCGTCGCCAAGCTGTCCTGCGGCCCGCGCACGCGGGAGCTCATCGCGGTCAATGACTGCATCGCTCCCATCAAGGTGCAGGGCATGACGCTGGAGCAGACGGGCGAGGAGTTCAGCGTCAGCAGCCAGTCGGCCTTCCCGGTCGAGATTGGAAGCAACGGCGGACGGGTGCGGCTGTCCGTCACGTACACGCCGGTGGACGACGGTGACGACGCGGCGGCGCTGCGCTTCACGCTGGCGGACGGCTCCGAGTACACGGCGGGCCTGGTGGGCCGCGGCGTGACGAAGGCGGAGCAGACGGACCGCTTCTTCCAGGAGTCCGAGGCCAAGGTGGACGTGCTGTTCGTGGTGGATAACTCCGGCTCGATGATGGAGGAGCAGCAGAGCCTGGGGCAGAACTTCTCGGCCTTCCTGAGCGCGGCGAACCAGGCGGCGGTGGACTACCGCATCGGCGTGACGACGACGGGCCTGACGCCGTCTCCGGGCGGCTGGTCCGAGTGCCCGGGCGGCGCGCAGGGTGGTGAGAACGGGCGCCTGTTCCCGGTGGATGGCTCGCGGCCGCGCATCATCACCCCGAACACGCCGGACGCGGCGAGCATCTTCGCGAGCAACACCCGGGTGGGCGTGTGCCACTGGAACGAGCAGGGCCTGGACGCCGCGCACCGCGCGCTGAGCGACCCGCTGCTGTACCAGCAGGACGACCCGCGCACGCCGCTGGCGGCCGACGGCAACGGCGGCTTCCTGCGCGAGGAGGCGAAGCTGGCCATCATCTTCCTGTCGGACGAGGAGGACTTCAGCTCGCAGCCGGTGTCCTTCTACGAGACGTACTTCCTGGCGCTGAAGGGCAACGACAAGTCGAAGCTGAGCATCAACGCCATCGTCGGGCCGTCGGACCTGGGCACCTGCCCCACCGCCAGCAGCTCCGGCAACCGCTACATCCAGCTGGCGCTGGCGACGGGCGGCTCGGTGGAGAGCATCTGCACGCCCAACTGGGCCGCGTCCCTGGAGAAGCTGTCCGACAGCGCCTTCGGCCTCAACCGCAAGTTCCCCCTGTCCGAGGAGCCGGCGGACCCGGCGCGCATCACCGTGGACGTGAATGGCGCCCCGGTGACGTCGGGCTGGGAGTATGACGCGGGCAACAACGCCGTCATCTTCACCCGCGAGGCGGCCCCGCAGGCCGGCGCCCTGGTGGAGATTACCTACCCGCTGGGTTGCAACTAGGCCGCCCGGGCGGGAGGGGCTTCAAGGGGGCGCTCTCGCCGCGAGGCGGGGCGCCCCCGGGCGTTTTTCCAGCCTGGAGGGCGGGCAGGGGAGCTGTCATCTGTCAGCCACTGGCTTCATGGCGGTCGAGATGACTCGACAGCGCGGGGCGGGGCCGGCAGCCTTCCGGGTGAGATGCCGGAATCCCTCCTGGTCGCCGCGTTGGGTGACATCCACGGCCGCTTCCACCGCGTGGAGACGTGGTTGGACGCGCTGGAGCAGTCGCGCGGCCGCCGCGTGGACCTGGTGTTCGCGGTGGGGGACGTGGAGGCGTTCCGCCGCGCGGATGACCACCGGCGCAAGGCGGCCAAGCGGACCATGCCGGCGGAGTTCGCGGAGTACGCGGACGGCGTGCGCCGGGTGAAGCGGCCGCTGTTCTTCATCGGCGGCAACAACGAGGACTTCGCGGCGCTCCACGACATGCAGGACGGCGGGTTGTTGGCGCCGGATGTGTGCTACCTGGGGCGCGCGGGGGTGCGCGAGCTGCGGGGGCTGCGGGTGGCGTACCTGTCGGGCATCCACGCGCCGCGCTTCATCGACCAGCCGCTGAAGCGGCCCATGGCGCAGGACACGCTGAAGCAGGCCGGCTACTTCCGCACGCCGGAGGTGGAGCGGCTCATGGACGTGCGGGACGTGGACCTGATGCTGGTGCACGAGTGGCCGCGCGGCATCGTCCAGCGGGCGCGCGAGGAGAATCCCTCCCCGCCCCGTCCGTTGCCCTCGTATTGGATTGGCAATCCGGTGACGCGGCGGCTGGTGGACACGGTGCAGCCGCGGTGGCTGCTGTGTGGCCACTCGCACAAGGCCTTCGCGGTGACGCTGGAGGGGCCGGGACGGCCGGCCACGCGCATTGCCTGTCTGGACCAGGCGGCCCGGCCGCAGGAGGCCGTCTTCTGGCTGGAGTACGAGGGCCGCGAGGTGGTGCGCGCGGGCTGGGGGACGTCCGGCGCCGTGGCGTGGGAGGCGGGACAGCGGTGGGATTTGGCCGTGCTGCCCGTGCCCGAGGTGGATGGAGAGGGCACTCCGGCGGGAGCGGGGTACTGAGTCCTCCGGCGCGAGGAATCCGCCGAACTCCTAGAAGGCGCCGGAGAGGCCGATGACCTGGTGGCCGGCCATGGGGGCCATGCGCACGGGGCTGCCGGGGCGGCGGGCGGTGGCCTCGGCGTCATCGGTGCGGCCGTGGAGGAGCAGCGGCACGGCGAGGCCGAAGGCGGCGCCGAGCACGGCGCCGGTGGCCACGTCGGTGAGGTAGTGCTTGTCGGCGCCCATGCGCAGCAGGCCCACGGAGGCGGCGGCGGGGAGGCCGAGGGCCCAGATCCACGCCTGGTTCTTGTAGCCGCGCAGGGAGGCGACGGTGCCGGCGGAGACGACCATGGCGAAGGCGAGGTTGGTGTGGCCGCTGTAGAAGGAGAGGTTGTTGTCGCTGGCGTGTTCGACGAGCGGCTTCTGGTCCTCGGGGAGCTGGTGGACGAAGGGGCGCTCGCGGCCGACGATGAACTTCACCGTCTGGTTGGCGAGTGAGGCGAGCACGGCGCTCTGGACGATGATGGTGGCGTCCTGGGCGAAGAACTTGTCCGGGGCGCCGGAGCCGTGGCCGAGGGCGTACTGGAGGCCGAGCACGCCGACGGGGACGACGCCGAAGCCCATGATGTTGCTCCAGGTGTTGGCGCGGTCTCGGGACTCTTTCGTCTCACCGGCGAGGCCGCGGCCCCAGCGGTCCAGGCGGTTGAGCGTGTCGGTGCCATCGGGGGCGCGGTCGCACCAGCGGCACTTCGCGGGGGCGAGGTCGTCCTTGAAGAAGGCCTCGCTGGAAATCCAGAGCACGCCGGCGGTGCCGGTGATGACGCCGTCCCGGGCCCAGTCGAAGCGGAGCTCGTGGAGCCGGGGTTCATCCGAGCCGTCCTGGGCCACGGCCGGAGACAGCGGGGCCAGGGCCAGCAGGAGGGCAATCACGACGGGGTGTGGAGAGGAGCGCACGGGGCGGAGCATAGGTGGCTCGCGCGTGGGGGTTCCACCTTCCGGACGCGGTGCTCGCGACCCGCCGCGTCAGCCCCCCGACTCAGCGCCCCGCCAGCACCTGGCCTAGAGTCTCGGAGCGAACGCGCCATGACATCCTTCTTCACCGCCCGCATTCCGCTCGCCTCGCGGCTGGTCCTGCACGGGGGCACGCTCCTCGTCGGAGCCTTCACCTACCTCTACGCGCGGCTCGTCTGCTCGTTCATCTGCACCCTGCCTCCGAGCGTGCTGGCGCGCACCGTCCTCGCGCTCTCCGCGTTCCACATCCTCCTGCGCGAGGGGGTGTTCCGCCTGGCCCCGCCACCGGGAGAGCACCGCACCCAGGCCCGGCACGCCTATCTGCTTTCCGTCGCCACCTGGGTCGTCACCGGCTTCGCGGGCCTCGTCTGGCACGCCGCCAGCTACCCGTACTTCCCCTTCTTCAGCCACGTGAAGCTCGCCATCGGCTACTGGCTGCTCGGCAGAGGCATCCTCACGCAGGTCGAGTACCTCATCTTCGAGTACCTCCAGCCCGCGCCCCATTCGGCGGCGCGCCGCCTGAGCGAGCGCCTCGGACGCCGGCTCCTGGAGAGCTTCATCCTCTTCACCACCGTCCCCGTCGTCGTGCTGCTGCTCACCGTGCATCGTCTGGTGGGCGAGTTCCACGGGAGCCATCAGTCCGTCATCGACGCGGCCCTGCTCACCGGAATCATCACCGTGGCGGCGCTCCTCGCGGCCGTGCTGTATGGACGGAGCGTCCGGCGCGACTCGGAGCGGCTGCTGGAGGCCGTGCACCGCGTCGGCAGCGGAGACTTCCAGCCGTCCGCCGCCACCAGCCGTCCCGACGAGCTGGGCCTCGTCGCCGGAGGCATCAACGACATGGCCGAGGGACTCCAGCTGCGCGAGCGCATCCGCGACGCTTTCGGCCGCTTCGTCTCGCCCCAGGTCGCCAACGAGTTCATCGAGAAATACGCCCGCCCCGGCCGCGCCGCGGAGCTGGGCGGAAGCCGCCGCGACGTCGTCATCCTCTTCAGCGACCTGCGCGACTTCACGCCCCTGTCCGAGTCGCTCTCCCCGGAAGATCTCATCCAGGTGCTCAACGGCTACTTCGCGGAGATGGTGGCCGCCATCCAGAATCACGGCGGCATGGTGGACAAGTTCATCGGTGACGCCGTGCTGGCCGTCTTCGGCCTCACCGAGGGCTCGGAGAACCCGGCCGTCGCCGCCGTGGCCGCCGCCAGTGAGATGCGCCAGCGCTTGAAGGGCTACAATGCACGGCTCGCCGCGCGCGGCCTGTGCCTGCGGTCCGGCATCGGCATCCACGCGGGCGAGGTCGTCGCGGGGTACCTCGGCAGCACGGAGCGGATGGAGTTCACCGTCATCGGCCACAACGTCAACGTGGCCGCCCGCATCGAGAGCTGCGCCCGCGAGCCGTTGCCCTCACTTCTCTTCAGCGACGATGTGGCCCGGCGGCTCGCGGGCCGGGTCGACATCCGCGAGGTGGAGTCGGTGCCTCTCAAGGGCGTCGCGGAGCCGGTGCGTCTCTTCACTGTGGCGCGTGAGGCGGGCGACTCCCGGGCCGCGTGAAGCTGCCGGCCCTCTGCCGAGGCTCTCCCGAGAGCCCGGCGGACCCCCGGACGTCTGAGCCGCCCGCGGCCGGCTCTTGATTCGCGGCTCACCGCGTCGGCGGCTTTCGGACCGTCGAAGCCGCTCGCCGCCGGGTCCTCGCTCGCGGCTCGTGAAGTTGGTGACTCTCGTGCCAGCTGATTCAGGAGGCAGTCAGGCACTGCACGAAGCAGGGCGACGCCTGGCGAAGCTCGGACCGGGGCGGCGCGCTGAGCAGGGGGAGAGAGCACGCTGTCGAGCTGGAGGGCGTGTTCTGCTTCGGCAGGAGCCGTCGCCCCGACGCAAGCCCGTCGCTCCGAGCGCTGCCGTCCCGAAGTCGCGGGCCGTTGAAGCGTCCCGGGCACCTGACCCGAGTGTGGAGTCCCCACGCTTCCCACACCCGGGTCTTCCCTTCCGGATGCCTTCAGCGTCGCGACGCCCACATGCGCCGCGCCCACGCCACCGGGCTCCGAGCCTTCCGTAGCAGCCTCCTCCTCCAGAGGAGGAGACGCGCCTGGCTCACCTGGCGCCGAGCCTTCTGTCGCAGCCCCCGCCAGCGGAGGAGTCCCAGCACCTTCCGTCTCGGCGCCTTCGGTGCCAGCGCCCTCCAGCGGAGGAGTACCCGCGCCTTCTGTCTCGGCGCCTTCGGTGCCAGCGCCCTTCAGCGGAGGAGTACCCGCGCCTTCTGTCTCGGCGCCTTCGGTGCCAGCGCCCTCCAGCGGAGGAGTACCCGCGCCTTCCGTCTCGGCGCCTTTGGTGCCAGCACCCTCCAGCGGAGGAGTACCCGCGCCTTCTGTCTCGGCGCCCTCGGTGCCAGCGCTCTCCAGAGGAGGCGTTCGGCCGCCTCCGGCACCGGAGTCTTCCTCCGCCGCCAGCGCCTTCCAGAGCACCCGCCCCATGGGCTGGATGTTCTCCAGCGCACCCTGCTCGTCCCCCCGCGCCACGGCTCGCACCAGCTCCGCCAGCGCTCCCCAGATGAGCCCTTCGCCCATCTGCACGCTTCCGAGCGCCAGCGCTCCCTCGCGCTCACCTTGCGCCAGCACCTCGCGCACCAACTCCCGCGCCTGACTGCCCAACGCCTCCGGCTCCAGCGAGTCCGGGTGCCAGTGCATGAAGGTGAAGTGGAAGAGTTCCGGCTTCCGCGTCGCGCACCACGTCAACGCCTCCCAGAAGTTGTCGAAGACCTCGCGGAAGCCTCCCTCCAGCCGCTCCAGCTCGAGGTGCCCGCGTGCGATGCGGCAGAGTTCGGTCTCGGCCCACTGGCGCACCTCCCAGGCGAAGCCCGCCTTGCTGCCATAGCGCCTGTAGAAGCTGCCCACCGACATGCCTCCCGCCCGCGCCAGCTCCTCGGCACGCACGTGGCCATAGCCGCGCCCGGCCAGCGCCGCCGCCGACTCGCGCAGCGTCACCTCGCCCAGGTTCTCCCAATCCCACCTCCCCATCGAGGTCCACATCCCCATCCGCTC
>NZ_JABBJJ010000472.1 GCF_012933655.1 Pyxidicoccus fallax
CCGCAGCCGGACCCGGACCCGCAGCCCGACCCGGACCCGCAGCCCACCCCGGGCAAGGATGATTCGGGCAACTGCGGCTGCAGCGGCTCGGGCGCTGGCGGCCTCAACCTGCTGGGCTTCGCCGCGCTGGCCCTGCTGCGCCGGCGGGTGCGCCGCAAGCACGCGTAGTCACGCCTGACGGGGTGCCCTGTCACGCCTCTCCATGAGGGAGGGGGGACGACGGGGCACCTCGCGGAACGCGCGGGCGGGTGCCCCAGGGCTTCGTGCCGCTGCTAGAACGGCGGCATGACTGGAGCCTCCCCCGCATTCCCGTCCTTCCGCCGTCTGCTGCTCGCCGCCTGCTGTGGCCTGCTTGCCTGTGCCCGTCAGGTGCCCACCCCCACGCCCGCCGAGCCGCCCCGGACGGAGGCCACCACCGCGAAGCCGGAGTCCTTCTCCGCGGTGGTGGACGCCGTGTTCACCGCGGCCTTCGAGTTCTCTCCGTCCAACGCCACCGCGTACGGCCTCCATGAGTACGACGCCCGGCTGGACGACCTGAGCCGCCCGCGCATCGAGGCGCGCATCCAGGAGCTGGAGGCGCTGCTGGCCCGCCTGCGCGCGGTGGACCGGGCCTCGCTGTCCTTCGACGAGGCCATCGACGCGGAGGCGCTGGAGAACCAGCTCCGGGCCGAGCACTTCGACCTGGGCGTGATGCGGACGTGGGAGCGCAACCCCATGACCTACGCCGGCCTCCCCGGCGGCGCGGTGGACGGGCTGATGAAGCGCGACTTCGCGCCGAAGGCCGAGCGCCTGCGCTCCGTCATCTCCCGCCTGAAGGCGGTGCCCGCCGTCTTCGCCGCCGGCAAGGCCAACGTGAAGAACCCGCCCCGCGAGTTCACCGACCTGGCCCTGCGCATGTCGAAGGGCTCGGTGGGCTTCTTCGAGGGCTCGGTGGCGCAGTGGGCGAAGGACGCGGCCGGCGGTGACGCCACGCTGCTGGCCGAGTTCACCCAGGCCAACGCCGGGGCCGCCGCGGCGGCGAGGGACTACGCGCAGTGGCTGGAGAAGGAGCTGCTGCCCCGCTCCACCGGCGCGTACGCGCTGGGCGAGGAGCGCTTCCTCACCAAGCTCCGCTACGAGGAGATGATTGATTTGCCCCTGCCGGAGCTGCTCGCGCGCGGCGAGGCGAATCTGGAGAAGGACTACCAGGCCTTCGTCGCCACCGCGAAGCGCATCGACCCGAAGCTCACGCCCGCGCAGGTGATGGCCACGCTGGAGAAGGACCACCCCACCGCGGAGGACCTGATTCCGTCCGTGCGCCGCTCGGTGGAGAACGTGCGCCGGTTCCTCGTGGAGAAGGACCTGGTCACCATCCCCTCCGAGGTGCGCCCGCGCGTGGAGGAGACGCCGCCGTACGCGCGCTCGGGCAGCTTCGCGTCCATGGACACGCCGGGCCCGTTCGAGACGAAGGCCACCGAGGCCTTCTATTACGTCACCCCGGTGGAGCCCGAGTGGACGGCGCAGCACAAGGAAGAACACCTGCGCCTGTACAACAAGCCCGTGGTGGACCTCATCAACATCCACGAGGTGTGGCCGGGCCACTACCTCCAGTTCCTGTACGCGCCGCGCTTCCCGACGAAGGTGCGCAAGCTGGTGAGCGTGGGCAGCAACGCGGAGGGCTGGGCCCACTACACGGAGCAGATGATGCTCGACCAGGGCTACGGCAACGGGGACCCGAAGCTGCGGCTGGCGCAGCTGTCCGAGGCCCTCCTGCGCGACTGCCGCTACGTCACGGGCATCAAGCTGCACACCGCGGGCTGGACGGTGGAGGACGGCGCCCGCCTCTTCCGCGAGCGCTGCTTCCAGCAGCCGGCCAACGCCTTCGAGGAGGCACGCCGCGGCACGTACAACCCCACGTACCTCTATTACACGTTCGGCAAGCTGGAGATTCAGCGGCTGGCCCACGAGTACACGGCGTCGAAGGACGCGAGCCTCAAGCAGTTCCACGATGCCTTCGTGGCCCAGGGCAGCCTGCCGCTGCCGCTCGTGCGCCGGCTGCTGCTGCGCTGACGGGCGCTGGCTGGCCGGGCACCGACGGTCCGGTCAGCCGTCCGACGCGGGAAGCTGCTCGGGCCCGGCGGGAGGGGACATCTTGAACCCCGAACCGCGATGACGGCGCGAGGAGGAGCCATGCGGATACACACACTGACGGCCATCGCCCTCGGACTGGGCGTGCTCGGGACGGCCCGGGCCCAGGAGGAGCAGGAGGTCCAGCAGCAACAGCAGGCGGACCCCTATTACGTATGGAGCTACGACTGGCGGCTGCCCCAGTCCGGGGAATCCGTATACGAGCCGCCGATGGCGGGCGAGTACGCGCTCCAGCAGCCGATGGTGGGCAGCTACCAGCTCGAGCAGCCGCTCATCGGCACCTATCAGCTCCAGCAGCCGCTCATCGGCACGTACCAGCTCCAGCAACCCATGGCCGGCAGCTACCAGCTCCAGCAGCCCATGGCCGGCAGCTACCAGCTCCAGCGGCCCATCGGCTCGCGCTAGCGGCCCGCGCTCAGTGCCCCAGCCGCTCCACCAGCCACGCGCGCGCGTAGCTCCAGTCCCGCTTCACGGTGGCGGGGGACACGCCCAGGGCCGCCGCCGTCTCCTGGACGCCCAGGCCCGCGAAGTAGCGCAGCTCCAGCGTGCGGGCCAGGCGCGGCTGGAAGGACTCCAGCTCCGAGAGCGCGCGCTCCAGCTCCAGCACCTCGATGTCCATGTCCGCCGGGGCCTCCACCTCCGTGGCGCTGAGGCTCAGCCGCTCCTGCCCCACGTCGCGGTACCGCGCCCGGAGCACGCGCGCCCGGTCCACCAGCACCCGGCGCAGGGCCTGGGCCGCCGCGCCGAAGAAGTGACGCCGGTTCTCGAAGGCCAACGCGCCACTGGATGACAGGCGCATCCACGCTTCGTTCACCAGCACCGTGGGCTGTAGGGTGTTGTGTGAAGCCTCGACCCGCGCCTCGGGGCCCGCGAGCTGCCGGAGTTCCTGGTAGGCCACCGCCATCAGCGCCTCGCGCGCGATCCGCTCCGCCTTGCCCGCGCCCTCCAGCCGCACTGTCAGCTCCGACACATTCATGGTGCCCTCCAGGACCTGCCGGGGCGCCACCGACCCGAACGTATTCGGCGCCCTTTCCTGACCTACGGCTTCGCCGGATTTTCTTGAGAATGCGGAGCCAGTGCCCCTCACGGGGAAAACATCTCCCTGCCCCACGGTCTGGGTTCGCACAGCCGCTCACATCCCCCAGGTCGGAAGAGGCGCTCGCGACGCCGTGGGGAATGAGCGCTGACGTGGGGAAGGCGCCGACCCGGCTCAGCCCTCTGCCTTCCGAGGTCGAGGCCGCCACGCCACCAGCGCGTGCAGGCTGACGTAGAGGCAGGGCACCACGAAGAGGGTGAGCAGCGTGCCCACGCCCAGGCCGAAGAGGGTGACGAGGGCCAGCGGGCGCAGCAGCTCGGTGCCTTCGCCGAAGCCGAGCGCGAGCGGCACCAGCCCCAGCGTGGCCAGCAGCGTGGTGATGAGGATGGGGCGCAGGCGCATGGGCGCGGCCAGGCGCATGGCCTCCAGCCGCGACAGGCCGGGGGACTCCTCGCGCAGCTGGTTGGCCAGCTCGACTAGGATGATGCCGTTGCCGACGATGATGCCCACCAGCAGCACCGCGCCGATGAGGGCGGTGGCGCCCAGGGCCACGCCCGTCAGCACCAGCCCGGCCAGCCCGCCCACCAGCGCGAGGGGGATGGTGAAGAGGATGACGAACGGGTCGATGAGCGAGTCGTACTGCACCGCCATCACCGTGAGCACCAGGAACACCGCCAGCGCGCCCAGCACGGCCAGCGAGCGCTGCAGCTCCCGGTTGCTCTGGGCGGCGTTGCTGGGGAGCAGGGACACTCCGCGCGGCAGCTTCACGCCCGCGAGGATGCGCTCCGTCTCCGCGATGGCGTCTCCGAGGCTCTCCCCTTCCGCCAGGTCGCCCGCGAGGATGAACACCTCGCGCTGGTTGATGCGCTGGATTTCGCCGGGCGTGGTGCCCTCGGTGACGGTGGCCACCTCGGACAGCCGCACGGGCGCGCGGCCGGAGTAGACGAGCGGGAGCTGCTCCAGCTGGGCGCGCGTGCGCAGGGACTCGGGAGCGAGCCGCACGCGCACGTCCACCAGGCGCTCGCCGCGCTGGAGCTGCGTGGCGATGGAGCCCTCCAGGGCCGTGGCCACCGCCTGACCGATGTCACCGGAGGACAGGCCAAGCAGGCCCGCGCGCTCGGCGTCCCGGCGTACCTGTACCTCGGGCTGCGTGGGGTCCGCGTCCGGGCGGAAGCGCGCCAGCTTCGCGTTGGCGTCCAGCGCCTCCAGCACCTGCCGGCCGGCGCGCTGCAGTGCCTCGGAGTCGTCCCCCGTCAGCACCACGTCGATTTCCGAGCGCACCGGGGAGTTGCTGGTGATGAGGCCGCGAATCTGCTCCGGCGAGAGCCGCAGCCGGATGTCCACGAGGTTGAGCTTCGCCAGCTCGCGATTCATGCGCGCCACGAAGGCCTGCGTGTCCGTCCCCGGCTTCAGGGTGATGGTGGACGAGGCGCGCAGCGGGTTCTCCGAGGTGGCGTTGCCGAAGAGGAAGCCGCCCACGGTGGTGAAGACGTAGCTCACGTCCTCCTGGCGCATGAGCAGGTCGTCCACCTGCTTCATGAGGCGCTGGCTCTCGCCCACGGGCTGCCCGGGTGGAAACTGCGCGATGAGCCGCGCCTGCCCCGTGCCCACGCGCGGGAGGATTTCGGTGGAGAGGAAGGGCAGCATGAGCACCGCCGCCAGTCCCAGCGCGCCGAACACCCCGGCGAGCACCCACCGCCGGTGCAGCAGCGTGCGCCACAGCAGCGAGGCATAGCGGTCCGTGACGCGCTCCACCTGGAGGGCGAAGGCGCGAATCACCTTCAGCCGGGACAGGCCGCTGGTGCGCCGCACCGCGAGCAGCCGCGCCGCCAGGGACGGCACCACCGTCAGCGCGGTGAGCAGCGAGGCGCCCACCGTGAAGAGCACCGTGAGGATGAGCTCGTTGAAGAGCAGCGCCACGAAGCCGCCGATGAGCAGGAAGGGAATGACGGCGACGAGGTTGGTGGTGGTGGAGGCCACCAGCGCCGACTCCAGCTCCGTGCTGCGCGACTCGGCCAGGGGGACCAGCTCGGAGAGCGGCGGGGGCTCCGCCGCGTCCGGGGTGGCGTCCGGCTCGGGCGGTGGGCCCGAGGGCGCCTCCTGCTTGCGGCGGCGCCGCTCGTCCACGCCGCGCACGATGTTCTCCAGCACGACGATGCAGCTGTCCACCGCGCCGATGCCCACCGCCAGCCCGCCCAGGCTGAAGATGTTGAGGGACGCGCCCGACAACGCCAGCAGGCTGACGGAGAGCAGCGTGCCCAGGGGGATGGCCAGCACCACGAGGAAGGTCTGCCGCAGCGAGCCGAGGAAGAGCAGCACCACCACCGCCGCGAGCGCCGCGCCAGCGAGGCCCGAGTAGGCCACGTCGCGGATGGAGCGGCTGATGAAGATGGACTCGTCGAGCGTCGCGGTGAGCACGGCGCCCTCGGGCAGGCGCCCGCTGCGCCGCAGCTCCTCCACCTGCGCCTTCACCCCTTCCACCACGTCCACCGTGTTGGCGTCCGGTTGCTTCTGCACGCTGACCTTCACGGCGGGCTGGCCGTTGAGGGTGACGAAGACGCGCTCGTCCTCGGTGCCGTCGATGATGCGGGCCAGCTCGCCCAGCATCACCCGGCGCTGCTGGGGCGGCGCGGTGGCGAGCACCGGCGCCCCGGCGGCCGGCTGCGGGGCGGGCACCAGGAAGGACACGCGCTCCAGGTCCGAGGCTTCGCGGAAGCGCCCCACCGTGCGGACGAGGGACTCGGCGCGCAGGCCCTCGAGCCGCCCGCCGGACACGTCCTGGTTCTCCGCCTCCAGCGCCTGGAGGACTTCGAGGAGGCCCAGGCCCGAGGCCTGCAACCGCTGGAGGTCGAGGTGGACCTGCACCTCCTCCAGCGCGCCGCCGGAGACGTCCACCGACGCCACGCCGGGCACCACGGCCAGCTCACGCGCGAGCTCCTCGTCCGCGAAGACGCGCAGGGCCTGTCCGGTGAGTCCGGGCGAGGTGAGCGCGAACTCCACGACGGGCTGTTGCGAGGGGTCCACCTTGAAGAGGCGGGGCTGCTCGACGGTGTCGGGCAGGTTGCCCCGGGCGCGGTTGACGGCGGCGGTGGCGTCGTTGAGCGCCTGGTCCACGTCTCCGCCCGGCTGGAAGTACAGGTCCACGCTGACGCGTCCCTCGCGCGTCTGCGAGTACACCTGCACGACGCCCTCCGTCGCGGCGAGCGCTTCCTCCAGCGGACGGGTGATTTCCTCCACCGCGACCTCGGGCGCGATGCCGGGAGCGTCCAGCCGCACGCCGATTCGCGGGTAGGTGATGGACGGCAGCAGGTCCACCGGCAGGCGGAAGAGGAAGAAGAGCCCGAGCACCACCGCGGTGAGCGCGAGCATCATCGTCCCGATGGGCCGCCGCACCGCGAGCGCGCTGAGCCCGCCGCGACGGGCGCCTCCTCCCGAGGCGGGTGGCGCCTGCGTCCCGTCGCTCACGGCCTGGGTCCTTCGCTGGTGCCGCCATCGACGCTCATCCCCGCGCCGCCGGTGCCCCCGCCCGCACCAGCGCCGCCACTTCCCGCGTCGCCTTGCGTCCTGCCTCCTCGTCCGGGCTCCTGCCCCGCGGGGTCGGACAGCGCGCTGGGGCGGACCCGCATGCCGGGCTGGAGCGGCTTCTCGGCACGCACCACCACGCGGTCGCCCTCCTCCAGCCCGGAGAGAATCTCCACCTGTCCATCGGCACGCGCGCCCACGCGCACCTCGCGCGCCTGCACCTGGGCCGCACCGCCCTGCCCTTCCCGCACCACGAACACGCGCCCCTCACCGCCCGGCGGCGGCGCGCCTCCATCCGTGCCCCGCGGTGGACCCGCCGTCCCTGGCGGCCCCCGGGGCTTGTCCACCCGCAGCGCCGACTCCAACACCAGCAGCCGTTCCTCCCCGCCCTCGTCCAGCTCGACGCGGGCCAGCAGGCCGCTGCCGATGCGGCCCTCGGTGTTGTCCAGCATCACCTCCACCGGCACCAGCCGGCTCACCGGGTCCGCCTGGGGAGAGATGCGCGCCACCGTGCCCGTGAAGACCCGGTCGGGGAAGGCGTCGAGCCGCACCGGCACCTTCGCGCCCGGCTCCACCCGCGACAGCTCCAGCTCGGACACGGAGATGGCCACCTCCACGCCGGAGAAATCCCCGACGCGCAGCACCTCGCCTCCCACCTGCACCAGGTCCCCAGGGTTGAAGAGCCGGGCCATCACCAGCCCGTTCAGCGGAGAGCGCAGCAGGGCGAAGTCGCGTCGCTGCCGCGCGCCCGCCACCAGCGCGCCCTGCGCCTGCACCCGAGCGCCCGCCGCCGCCGCGAGGCTCTCCTGCGCACGCACCTGCTGGGCGGCCGCCTCCACCGCCTGCCTCGCCGTGCGCGCCGTCGTCACGCGCTGCTCCGCCTCCTGCCGACTGGCGATGCCCCGCTCCGCGAGGCGGGCGTAGCGCTCCTGCTCCACCTCCGCTTGTTGGAGGGCGAGCCGCGCCTGCTCCAGCGCGCTGCGCGCCTGCACCACGGCCGCCTCCGCGCTCGCCACTTCCGCCCGGGCTCCGGCGGCTCCGGACTCCGCTTCGCTCACCGCAGCGTCGAGGAGCGACGTGTCCAGGCGTCCCAGCTCCTGGCCTTCCGTCACCCGGTCACCCACGTCCACCGTCAGCGACTCCAGGTGGCCCTCCACCCGCGCGCGGACGGATACCAGCTCCCTGGGCTGCGTCGTGCCCACGAGCGTGAGCGGCGCGTTGAGCCGGCCCCGCCGCACCTCCTTCACATCCACGGCCAGGGCACGGTCGCCCCCATCTCCGGGC